>JAHIHG010000003.1 GCA_018898425.1 Nanobdellota archaeon
CCCCCATTGATGAGAGTAACTCCAGACAAGGATTGCACTATTTAGCAAAATTAATCCAAGTATAATTTCTACCCATTTGTTCATTGTATTAATTTATATTTCTTTTTGTTTAAAAAGATTTTTATTGTGTAGTATATCATTAAATGACTCAAAACCATATTTAGAAATATTTAAAAGCTGGGTTATTTTTTAAAAAACATGATTTTAGAGAAGTTTAGTGAAGTTTTAACAATACCTATTTTATAATCCTAGTTTTTACTTTAAATTTTTATAATTAATATGAAAAAAGTAAATCAAGGATTTTCATGCTTTCCTTTTTGAAAAAACCAAAAATGAAAAAAGTTAAAGATTTTTTATGGAAACCTGAAATCTCTGTTGAAGAGACACTTGATGCATTTGGAAATTTAGGATATCAGGCAAGTGAGCTAAACCAGGCATCAAAAATTGTTCTTAAAATGAAGCGTGCTGGAGCTAAAATTTTTTTAACATTTACTTCAAACATGGTCACTTCTGGATTAAGAGGTTTTTTTGCTCAATTATGCAACTTAAAAATTCCACATATTCTAGTGACAACTTCTGGAGCAATTGAAGAAGATTTAATGAAAACCCTTGGAGAAGAATTTGAATTGTCTAGTTTTTATGCAGATGACACTCAACTACATGAACAAGGAGAAAACAGAGTAGGCAACCTTATTATAAAAAATGAAAGTTATATGAAATTTGAAGATTTAATGCACAAACTTTTAGAAAAAATTTATCTTAAAAAAAAGCACATAATGGTCTCAGAACTATTAGCAGAAATAGGTTTGATGTTACAAGATTATGGTAAAGATTATAAAAATTCTATTTTATACCAGGCTGCACTAAATAATATCCCAATATATTGTCCAGGCATTGCTGATTCGAGTTTTGGATTTCAATTATTTATGTTCCAGCAAAAGCACAATGATTTTATTGTTGATACTATTTTGGATATGAAAAGAGTTGTAACTGATTTAAGTTTTGATGAAAAAAAAGGGCTAATAAGCTTGGGAGGAAGCATTTCAAAACATTATGCTATTTTTGCTGCACTGCTTTCAGGAGGCTTTGATTATGCAATTTATCTGACAACCTCCCATGCCAGTTCAGGAAGTATGAGCGGGGCAACAACTCAAGAAGCTAAATCATGGGGAAAATTAAAAGATGATGCAGAAGCTGCAACAGTTATTGGGGATGTTTGCATCACATTTCCTATAATGATGTGTGGAGTTTTAGATAAAATGAGAAAAGAGAGATTGCTTAGATATGAATAACTCCATGCTAAAACACCATAATATTAATATAAAAAATGTTAAAACCAACAAACCAAAAACTAAGAAAAAGCGTTATTAATAGTATTAATTATTATATAAAATTAAATTTAATAAGAGGTGTAATTCCTCACTATGCTTGGAAGCAAATATATACTTGCTATTAAAAAATGAGCACTCCTAAATTCATTCTTTCAAAAAAAATAGCAAAAGAAAAAGTAAAAATCTTAGAAGATTTAGGGTTAAAAGTTTCATATTCATATAAAACAAATCATGAAATAGGAGATGTTTTGCAAAAGCTTTGCAAAAATGTTGATTTTTCAATTCATGCTAAAGAAGAAATTGACATGATTAAAGATAAAAATAAGATTTGGTTTTTTACTCAGGCAGAAACAAAAAAAGAACTGGAAAATATCTTAAAAAAAGGCGTTAAAAAATTTGTTATTGACAATGAAATTGATTTAAAGCAACTTTTAGAAGCTATCAAAAACACAAATATTAAAATTAATTTAAGTTTAAGAATGAAATTTCAAGAACATAGGGTTGGAACTGGCAAATACTTTGTTTATGGAATGAACTCCAATATAATTAATAAGATAATCTCTGAAATTAAAGAAAATAAACTAATTTGCAAATTAGGGGTTCATATTCATAGAAAATCGCAAAATACATCTGAATGGGATATAAAAGAAGAACTAGAAGACTCACTAACAAGAGAAAGTTTGAACAGCTTGGATTTTCTTAATCTTGGGGGAGGCTTGCCTTCAAAATATAGAAGCCATGCAGTAGAAGTGTTACCTTATATTTTTTCAAAAATTAAAGAAACAATTAACTGGTTAAAAAATTTTGAAATTGAAACAATAATTGAGCCAGGAAGATTCATTGCAGCTTCTGCTGTTAAATTAGAAACAAGTATTATTCAGATTCAGGGAGAAAATCTAATTATTAACACCACAATTTACAATTGTGCTTTAGATACTATTTTAACTGAAACAAAAATGTTAATTCAAGGTGAGCTTGAAGAACAAGATAATGGAAAATATTATTTGATTAAAGGAAACTCCCCTACACGTGATGATATTTTCAGATATAAGGTAAAATTAAAAGACCCAAAGATAGGAGATAAAGTTATTTTTCTTAATGCAGGAGCTTATAATTATACTACTGATTTTTTTGGATATAAAAAGTTGAAGACAGAGATTGTTGAGGATTTTTCATAAAAATTTATATAGAGATGGTTGTTAATATTCTTATGCAAAAAAATAATACAGACAATAAAGAAATAAATAATCAAAAAAAACCAAAACAACAAGGCTCCTTAAACAAAAAAAGAGATTTTGTTGATGTTCTTAAAATTTTTTCTCCAGGAACTGCAATAAGGTCTGCACTTGATAGCATTTTGAGAGCAGAAATAGGGGCATTAATCGTAGTTGATATTGAAAATCTTTCAAAGATTATGGAAAGGGGGTTTAGAGTTAATTCTAAATTTAGCCCTCAAAAAATAGTTGAATTATCAAAAATGGATGGTGCAATTATTCTCTCAAAAGATTTAAAGCAAATTCTTTCTGCAAATACTTTAATTTTTCCAGATGTGAAAATCTTAACAAAAGAAACAGGAGCAAGGCATACTGTTGCAGAAAGAACTGCCAAGCAAATGAATACTATTGTCATTGCTATTTCTAAAAGAAAAAAGAAAATTACAATTTATTTTGGAGAATTAAAATATGAACTGGAAAAAAGTTCAGAAGTTTTAAGAAGAGCAGCAGAAACATTGCAAATTCTGGAAAAGCAAAAAGAATTATTCAATGATTTATTATTAAATTTAAATCTTTTAGAACTAAATGACTCTGTTAAAATCAGTGATGTTTGTGGTGTTTTACAAAAAATTGAAATTATAGATAGACTAGCAGAAATTATTAAAAGATATCTGATTGAACTGGGCAAAGAAGGGATTATGATAAGTATGAGACTTAAAGAGTTAATGAAAAATTTAAATAAAGAAAGAGAAATGATTTTAAAAGATTATTTTAAACTAAAACATGCGAGAATAGATACTCAGTTAAAAAATATGAATTTTGATTTTTTGCTTGAATCTTCCAACCTTTCAAGAATGCTTTTTGAAGAATTGCATGATAAATTTATTCAGCCGCAGGGAATAAGAATATTAAGCAAAACAAACTTGCTTGAAAAAGATATTAAATTACTATTAAATAGCTTTGAAACCCTTGGAAGAATTTTCAATGCAGACAAAGCATCATTAATAGAGATTTTCAAAAACAAGAGTCTTGTGGAATCTTTAATGCAAGATTTAGAAAGCTTAAGAGATAAAATTTTTGTGAGAAAAAATATAACTTAAAAATGCTTACAAAAAAACAAATAACTGAAATAAGAGAACATCTTCATAGTGCGCAAAATCCCTTATTTTTTTTTGATAATGATGCAGACGGGCTTTGTTCTTTTCTTTTATTGCAAAGATATATTGAAAGGGGAAAGGGGGTTTCAATAAAATCTTTTCCAAGTTTAACCCAAGAATATTTCAGAAGAGTCAAAGAATTAAATGCTGATTATATATTTATTTTAGATAAACCTTCTGTTTCCAAGGATTTTTTTAATGAAGCAAGACAGATAAATATTCCAATTGTTTGGATAGATCATCATGCAACAGATTTAAAGGAAATTCCAGATTATGTCCATTATTATAATCCTTTTTTTAATAAGCTCAAAACAACTGAACCAGTAACAGATATATGTTATCAAATCACCAGTAAAAAAGATGATTTATGGATAGCTGTAGCAGGTTGTATTGCAGATAATTTTGTCCCTGATTTTTATTTGAATTTTAAAAAAAAATACTCTGATTTATCTTTAGACTCAAAAAATGCTTTTGATATTTTTTATAAAACAGAGATAGGAAAAATTGCCAGAATTTTTAATTTTGCTTTAAAAGATAAAACAACCAATGTCATCCACATGCTAAAATTTTTAATGAAGATTAAAACTCCTTATGAAGTTTTGGAGGAAAATTCTAAAAATTATGCAATGCATAACAGATTTAATGAAATAAATAAAAAAATTCAAAAATTAATAGAAAAAGCAAAACAAGTGGAAATTAATCATGAAAAATTATTATTTTTTCAATATGGCGGCAACTTAAGCATAAGCAGTGATTTATCAAATGAATTAAGTTATATTTTTCCTGAAAAAATAATTGTAGTTGTTTATATTACAGGTACTAAAGCCAATATTTCTGCAAGAGGCATAAAAGTAAAAAACATTATTTTGAATGCAATCCTGGATTTAAAAGATTCCACAGGCGGGGGGCATGAAAATGCTGTTGGTGCTAAAGTAAAAATTGAGGATTTGGAAATATTCAGAACAAATCTAATTAAATTAATTAAATAACAAACCTTGCTTAAAAAATAAACCCCAATCATAATAACATTTAAAAACCAAATTTCCAATTTATTACTATGCTAAAAAAATCAGAAGAAAAAAAAGCAAAAAAAATAACCCAGGCAGAGTTTGAAAAAAAAGTATTAGAGCTAGCTGGAAAAGGACTTACAAGTGAAAAAATAGGTGAAGAGCTAAGACATCAGCAAATCCATCCAAAAGAATATAATAAAAAAATATCAAAAATTTTAAAAGAAAAAGGTGCATATATTAACCCTGATTTAAAAAATACTGAAATAAAATTAGAAAAAATAAAAAAACACTCTGAAAAAAATAAGCAGGATAAAAGAGCTAAAAGAGAAAAAGACAGGGTATTTGCACAAATAAGGAAATTAAAGCAATATCTCAAAATACCTGTAAGATAATTATTAAATTAAATCTTTAAAAAGTGGAAAAGAGGCAACAATCATTAGAATTTGAAATTACATCAATAGTTGAAAAATTTTTAAAAGCTATTGAAGAAAAAGAAATTCAAGTAATAAGTCACTTTGACACAGATGGAATTACTTCTGCAACAATAATGATTCAAACACTCCAGGAATTGGACAAAAAATTCTCTGTAAAAATAGTAAAAAGCCTGGATAAGGAATTGATTGAAAACCTTTCAAAAGATAAAATAACAATTTTTTTAGACTTAGCATCAAATAGCTTAAATCATATTAAAGATGCACAATTATCCAATACATTCATAATAGACCATCATGAAATATCACAGGAAATTCCTGAGAACATAAATATAATAAATCCAGAACTTAATGGAAACCAAAAGCTAAGCGGTTCTTGCCTGACTTATTTATTTTGCAAGAAAATTAATTCAAAAAATAAAAAATTTGCAAAATTAGCCATACTTGGGATGATTGGAGACATGTTGGAAAAAGAAATAGATACATTAAATAATGGCATTTTAGATGATGGGGAAATACAAAGAAAAAGAGGCATTTTAATTTATCCTTCAACAAGACCTTTAAACAGAACACTGGAATTTTGCTCAAATCCATATATCCCGGAAGTTACTGGAAATATTAAGGGAGTTCTTGAATTATTAAGAGAAACAGGATTAGGCCCAGTAAATAAAAAATACAAAAGCCTTTTAGAGCTAAATGAAGAAGAAATGGAAAAACTTGTTACTGCAATTATGCTTAGAAACCCAAAATCAAAAAGCAGGGAAATTATTGGAGACATATTTTTAATAAAAATGTTTAACAAACTAGAGGATGCTAGGGAATTAAGTGCCATGATTAATGCCTGTTCCCGGCTAGGAAGAAGTGATATTGCAATACAATTTTGCATGGAAATACCCCAAATAAAGAAAAAAGCAGAATCAATTCATGCCAAATACAAGCAATTAATTCTCTCTGGATTAAAATTTATATCAGAAACAGAAAAAATCCAAGAGCCAGGTTTTGTAATAATTAATGCTCAAGACAACATAAAAGACACTATGATTGGAACAATGGCATCTATTCTTTCAAGATCCTCTTTATATGAAGAAGGAACCGTAGTGGTAGCAATGAGTTATTATGAAAACAATATAAAAGTTTCTGCAAGAAGGGTTGGGAAAAATGGAAGAAATGTCAGGGAAATATTAAGCAGGGTGATGTGCGGAATACAAGGAGAGGTTGGGGGACACGCATGCGCAGCAGGATGTGTTTTAAAAAAAGAACAAGAACAGGAATTTATTAACACTTTGAGGAAACATCTGGAAATTGAAGTAATTAAAGTTTAATTGCATAAATCTTTAAAAATCATTTTTTAATTAAAATAAAAATGGATAAAAAAGAAATTCAAAAACAATGCAATAGTTGGAATGAAAAAATACAACGAGAATACCAATCAACAAAGGCACACCCCAAATATTTAGAGCATAAAATAAAAATAGATAATTTTACCAAAGATAATTTAAACAAAATCTCTTCTCCAAAATACAAAGTTTTCTCTATTGCAAGGCAAAATGTGCATAACCAAGAAGAATACCCTATTTTCTTTATAAAAGAAAGACAAATATTTGAAGAAAATGGAAAATTAGAATGGAGATATTTTGGAAGTCTATTTAATATAATAAACAGCAAAGTTAATTATAAAACAACTACTAGCTTTATTCCAGAGAGAAATATTACAGAATTATAATTTTAACCCAACTTCTTATTTATTAATAACTTAGATTAAAATTTTATTTTTTAACATAATTTTCTAAATTTTTAGAAATTACATTTGGCAGAGATGAAAACTCTTTATATAAATTATTGACAAGCCAAGGAGTAGAATATTTCAGCATATATTCAGCATTAGACTGGATAGAATTCTCATTAAGCTCATTTAAAGCATCTTCTTCCCAAGAAGGTCCTGAAAAAATACATAAACCCATTATAATTATTAACAACACTTATTTTTAAAGATTATTATATCAAATTTTTAGATATAGCATAAAAAACATGTTACAGAATTATAACTTTAACCCAGCTTCTTATTACATTAATAATCTCATCAATTCATTGTTTAACTCTCTTCACCAAATCACAATCTTTAAAACCTTATTTTTTCTCAATAAATCATGGAAAACCTGGAAATTGGAGATATTGTAATGTGCACTGTTGACAGAATAATTGGAACTGTTGTATTTGTAAATATAGACGGATTTAATAAAGAGGGAGGAATAATTTTAAGTGAAATTGCTCCAGGAAGAATAAGAAATTTAAGAGACTATGTTGTTCCTAAAAAGAAAATAGCATGTAAGGTTTTAAGAATTATAGGAGATAGAATTGACTTATCATTAAGAAGAGTTACTCAAAAAGAACAAAAAGAAATTCTTGAAAAATACAAACAAGAACAAAGCTATAAAAGTATTTTAAAAAGCATATTAAATGAAAAAACAAACGAGATAATAAACGAAATACAAAAAAAAGAAAATTTATATGATTTTTTAGAACAGGCAAAAGAAAACCCTGAAGAATTAGAAAAAATAATTGGAAAGCAAAATTCTCAAAAAGTATTAGAAATATTAAAAAATCAAAAACAAAAAAAAGCAGAGATAAAAAAAGAACTTTTTTTAACAACAACAGAACCAGAAGGAATTATTTTAATTAAAAAAATATTAGGAGAAGTAAAAGAAGCAGAAATAAAATACATTTCTGCAGGCAGATACAATATAAAAGTAGAATCCACTGATATGAAAAAAGCAGATAATAAATTAAAAGAAATTACTGAAGAAATTAAACAAAAATCAAAAAAATATAAAATTGAATTTAATATTAAATAAAGCAAACAAAAACTTTAAATACCGGAAAAAAAATATAAAATATGGAAAACACACAAAAATTTGAAATAATAATTCTCGGAGTAATATTTGACCCTGAAACAAGGAAAATACTTATTGGAAAAGCAAAAGGAGATCCAAATTGGAGTTTTTTAGAGGGAAATTTAAAATATAATGAAGAACTTGATGTTGGATTAAAAAAAGTAACAAAAGAAAAAACAGGCTATAATGTGAAAAATTTGGGTGCAATCTTTGCAAAAAATTATTTAGAAAAAAAAGATGAACTGGAAATTTATTTTTTATGTGAAATTGCCGACGGAAAAGAAAAAAAAGGAGAGAATGTTGAAGAGCTTAAATGGATAAAGCCAAGCAAAGTAGAAGAATATTTTAATAAAAAACTTCCAACAAGATTAAAAGAATATATCATTCATTTGGGATAATTCTAAAAGGATATTCTAAATTAGATTAAAAGATTGGCATATCATCAATACTGCTTATTAAAATAAAAAATATCAATGTGGCAAATTTAATATATTAGAAAATCTTTTTTTATTAACTATTATTCGAATTATCAATCTTCGCGGGTGTAACAAGCGAACAATTTTTATACTCTTATTTATTATTAAATATATGAAACTAAAAAAATGTGAATTTTGCAAAACATATACTTTAAAAAATAATTGCCCAAAATGCAAAAAACCGACAAAAGATGCCCATTATAAATTCATAAAAATAAGAGATGCTCTTAAAATAAACTAATCAATCACTAATCAAACTATTCCCCAATTCTCTAAAAAAATTAAAATCTTTTTCCCCTAAAACATCTCTTGCTTCATTTAAAACATTATCACGAACATTTTTTAATTTTGGGTCAATATAATAATCATGATCAAAACCCCAATTTGTCAACCCAATATGTGTTCCATAAAAACAAGTAGCAGAAAGATGTAATCTAACAAAATCATTTTTAGGATTAATGCTTTCACGAAATCTATTCTTTTTAATAAAAGAGTTATCTACACCCTCATATACTCTCTCTAACCCTTCCCTTAATCCCTCTTTACTAGTATAAAACCATGTTCCTGGTTGAAAAGAAGAAATAGTAGCTGCAATCACATATTGCATAATATCAAAAGAAGTTAAACCTTCTAAAGTTTTATTTTTATCTTGACTCATAACATAAAATAAATAATAAACATTTTTAAAAATTGTTGTGATTAAAATAATATTTTTTGCCAACAAATCCTTGCAAATTTAAATTCATATTTTCTAAAACAACAATCAATATAAATGCAAGATTAAATAAATAAATATGGCAAACTTAGGAAAAATAATTTATGGAA
>JAHIHG010000016.1 GCA_018898425.1 Nanobdellota archaeon
TTTGAGCTTGATGATGTGAAAAATAGAATTTCTAGAGAGAATGAAGTTAAAATAATAAAAAGAGAAATAAAAGAATACACTTTCAAGTTAAAGAAAAATATCGGGAGATTGAGAGAGTTACAGAAAAATTAATATTCCCAATTCAAAAAAGGCTGGATTTAAATATATTCTATATGAAATAAATCTTTTTATATTGTAAAAATGCTATGTTAATATGCCAAGAATAAAAGTTCCTGATTTTTTAATCCCTGCATCAAGAGAAATTCTTAGAAATTTAAAAAAAGTTCCTGAAAAACACCTTTTGTTTATGATTGATGATGTTCCAAACATTAGTCTTTATGTTTATGGGACTCCTACAAGAATTTCAGAAGTAAAAAAAGACTCTTTTTTTATAAATCCTAAAGGGGATAAAAGATTGGGATGGTATGTTAGGCAGGCTTCAGATAAAAGTGAAAATTTATGGGATTTTTTCTCAGAAGAGTTAGTTAGATTAAAACTAAAAGATAAAAAAGGATTAGTTTATGATGTTAAATGCAATTCAGCAGATGCGATTGTGGGAATGGGAAAAGATTATGAGGAGGTATATTTATTAGATGCTTCTAAAAATAAATATCTAAAAGATGCTTTTTCCTTTGGAGCAAGAAAAATGTTATCCCATAAATATTTGAATGGTGCTTTTAATAAAGAAGAAATCCAAAAATTAAGTAATTTTTTTTATAAAGATTTTAAAACAGAGAAATACACCAAACAATCTAAGCAAATTGGATTAGAAGCAGATTCTGTATTTTTTCCTTCCTCATAATTATTGTCTTTTAAGTTCCCGGCGTCGATAAATCGACCAAATTTAAAATTTCATTTTTTACCCACCCAAGATAGTGGGAGATTGCCCGCAGTCCTTCGGACAGATAGCTGAAACAAGTTTCAGAGAAAAACTTCTTTTATTGGTCTAGAAAACTTTTCGAAATTGTTACACAATTTCGTCTAACATTCTATAAAATGTTCGCTTACGCTCTCCCAAATTTTTCATTTAATTAGAAATAATCTTTTCCGCTCAAACTTCTGGATAATGAAACATTAATATTCTTTCTATGTGTGCTGTGTCCGCTGTAGTTTCTTTTAATAACCACATAAACGCCTTTTCATAATTTTCTTCTCCAGAAGAATCAAAAGTTTTCTTTTTCATCTTTTCATCATATTCTGCAAGTTTACAAATCTCATCTATAACTTCTTTATCTTTTGTAGGAATACCGCTATAAATTGGTTTCAATCCCAACCAACTTCTCCACCTATTTGTTAAGGTGTTTAAATGAAATTGTCTTTTAATTGGTTTTTTGGATTTCATTATTTCTTTAAATTTTTGAATACTTCTTCGTTCTCTTTTCAAAGCATCTTCAATTATTTTAGCTATTTTTTCTGCGTCATCTTCATCCATTTTTATAACCTTTTTCAATTAAGTTTATTACAATATCAAGAGCTTCCTTTTTTGGATTTTCTTTTTTTCTAAACCAGAATTTAGCAGAATCTCTTTTTTTAATCAAATCGGTTTTATAATCTTCTAAGGTTATTTTGAAGATTACCTTACAAAGATTCGGATGATTTTTTTCTAGTTTGGCAAAATCAGAAATTTTGGAAACCATCCCCAAAATTCCTCCAAAAGTTACTCCAACTTTATCATCTGAAATTAATTCAATCGTATACGAAGGAGGATTTTCTTCAGAAATCATATCTAATGCTTTTAGTATATGGATGCTAAATCCTTCTAATAAGTCTATTTTTTGTCTCAATTCTTCAGGACTCATAAATTTATTTTTTGGTTTTATAGATATTGGATAAAGTCTAGAACCTTTCTCATTTACATATCCTTTTTTATCAACTTCCAAAACCCATTCTAATTCTTCAGCTATTTTTTTCATAAACTTTTTGAGATTTAACAATCCATCAGAGCTAACTGATACCCCTATACTCACTTCTACCCATTTTTCAAATTCTATGCCTTTAACCATATTTTTTCTATGCTAACAAGGTTTATAAGTTTTATTTTCAATAGAAAATGATGAAATCAGATAAAATGTCAAAAGAAGATTTTTTCCCAAAAGTTAATTTAACTGCTGAAGAAAGAGAAAGAAACGCAAGAATTTTTTGGAAAATCATCGAGGCGATTCTTGTCCCAGTTTTAATTGGAATCTTGGTCGGTTGGGGTAGTTGGATAACCCTCGCTGTTGGTTTAATTTGGTGGGGATTTGGAATCTACGGATTATTTACCAATTGGGAAGATTTTATTATCATGATTATTTTGAAACTTTTAAGAATAGTTGATTAATTTTCCCCTCCCCAAGATTATTTTATCTTCTTTCTTAGAAAAAAAGAAACAAAAAAGAGCAGGCTTTTTTCTCTGATTTTTTGGTCGTCGGGAACAACCATCCTCCAACTCCCACTTTACTTTTTTGCTAATTAGTAAAAATTTATATCTCTTGAAAAAGCAAAATGCTCGCCCCCACCCTAAGATGAAATTTTAAACTCACGAGGTCGCTTCTTGCTCCACTCGTGCCTCACTTCGTTCAGTCAAGCAACAGCAGATTAAGAGCTAATTTCTTTTTGCTTCGCAAATTTTCTTTTTGAAAACCAGAAATTAGCCCAAATGTCAATCCAGCTCTCAAAAATTTCTTAGCTCGTCATTTCATTCCAGAGGATAAATTTTTTTGGGGATTGCCACTTCTCTTAATCGCGATGTTATATATATAAATTAATATAAATCTCCTGCTCTTTTTCTTATTATGAAAGACATTAAATTCGAGATAATTAAAAAGCTGGCAGAAACAAGTTTCAAATTCAAGAATATAAAAAATATTTCAAAATTAGACAGCAGTTCTCCTCCAAGTGTGTTTATTGGTTCAAAATTAAAATATCCTCTGGTTAATGTTGGAATTTTATCTCCTTTAGAAAGAGACAGAGATGCCTGGATTTATGATGATGCCAAATACTGGGCAAAAAATAATTTTCAAATTAATCATGTCCTGAGATTAAGAGAGGGCTTGTTAAATTCAAGATTTCAGTCAAATGTAAGCGGTTTTAATAAAAATAATAAAAAATTTATAGAAATTGCTCAGCAAATTGCTGTTGCTTCTAAACCAGTTGATATTGAAATTGAATTAAGAAACAGATTAAGCACTCAAAGAAAAAAAGATAAAATTCTTATGCCTCAGGGAATGCGTGCTAATTTAAAACAGGCAAAAATAACAAACAATGTGAGGGTTCATAAAAAAATAGACAAGGTAATTAATGATGAGATTAAAGCATCAAAAGGAATAGAGTATTTATATAAAAATAATTTTGATGAATATACTTTAAGCAAAATTTTAAGTGTTGGTGTTTTAGGATTAAAAAAGAACAAAAAATTAGTTCCAACTCGCTGGAGCATCACTGCCACAGATGATACTCTTGGAAAAACACTTATTGAACAAATTAAAGAATATAAATGGATTGAAGATTATCAGTTATTTTTTGGAGAGTTTTTAGGAAACCAGTACATGATTTTATTATTTCCAAATGTCTGGAGTTATGAATTATTTGAGTTTTATCTTCCTGGAAGTTCATGGAATCCCTCACATGATATAAAAGCAAGCACAGATTATGAATTTTATTCAGGAAGAAAAACCTATGCTTTTGCAACAGCAGGAGGATATTATGCAACAAGACTGGCAGTTTTAGAACATTTAAATAAGATAAAAAGACAGGCAAGTGTTTTAGTAATGAGAATAGAAACCCCTTCTTACTGGGCTGCTCTTGGAGTTTGGGTGGTAAGAGAATCTGTGAGAAAAGCACTAAGCAAAGGGGAAATGAAATTTAATAGCAAGCAAGAATTAATAAAAAGCACAAAACAAATTGGAAAAATAAAATATAATTTTGATTATGAAAATATATTAAATAAAAGTAAGTTATTGAATCAAATCCAAACCCAGAAAAATTTAATTGAGTGGTTTTAAAATTCTTGTTGAATTTTATTAATAAGTTCATCAACAAGATTATTGCCTAAATATATTTTTGTTTTCCTTTGCATGGAAATATTATAAATATCTTCCTCATCTCTTGCTCCCCAAACAATATCTTTGCCTTTTTTCACCCGCAAAAGATTATAGGTTGGCATAAAAATTTCGTGATTTATATAAAAAGAATTATCAAAACACCCTTCCCATAAATCTGATTCATTATTCCAATTAAATACTTTTTTGGCAGGCACTTGTAAGTGTCCATAACGCCCTGTTTTAAATGAGCCCCCTCTTGAAAATTCAAAATCTCCAATAATAATTGCTTTTTTTATATAATCCATTTTTATATAAAGTATTCTTTCTCCTTGTTTTTTTGCTACATCTTCCCTAAATTTGTAAAGATAATGAGAATTAAATCTTTCTAAATTGCTTAATTTTAAATTCACCTCTCTAGGAATTATCTCACCTCTCATTTTCAATTCAAAAAATTTTTAAATGTTTTTAAACATTATTGTTCAGAAAAGATTATTTGAGTATTTTGAAGAGATTTTTCATAAACTAAAGATTTTTATAATTGATTTCATTATATATTTATGCAATTAAAGGGAATGCCTTTAGATTTAATCCCAATTAACCCAGATAAACTTAATAATCTGGAAAAAATTCCTCAAGGGCATTTTTTATTTATCAATGAAAGATTTCTTCGGGAGCAATCTCTTCAAATTTTTGGCTATCCCACTAAAATAAATCCTCTAAAAAAAGATTCTTTTGCAATTAATCCCCAAGGTTTAAAAAACTTAGGATGGAGCGTGGATACTTTACATCCTGAATATCCAGTACAATTAGTTATGTTAAAACTGCAGGATACACAAAAACAAAATTATGGGGTTTATTGTGATCCAATAAGTTCTTTTTCAAGAATAGAAGTTAAGTATAACAATTCTTATTTAATTCAAGATTCTAAAGAAAGCTTATCAGAAATATTTGATTTTGGGGCAACAAAATTATTAAATCTGGGAAATTTTGCTGACAAAGAAATTCAAAAATTAAGTGATTTTTTATATCGTGATTTTACAACACAGAAATATACTAATAAATGCAATGAAATAAAACTAGCTCTTCCACGTGTCCAACCCTCTTATTGTTGGTGTGGTGGTTCTTGATTTTGTTTTTCTCTGTATTCTTTTAATCTCTCTTTGTTTATTTTACATTCTGGATTAAAGCAAAATATCCATGGTCTTTTTGCTTTTTTTAATCTCATTAACATCGGAAACCCGCATTCTTCACAAATTTTATCTGTTTTTTTAATTATTCCATCAGGAGGCAGAGAAAAAGTATTCTGGCAATCAGGATAAGCATCACAGGCAACAAAATTTCTCCTTGTTTTTCTTGAATAGGTTATTGCCAAATCCCCTTTTTTACATTTTGGGCACTTGCATAATTTGTTTTCTATTTTTTGCTGTTCTAATTGTTTCACATTAGCAACTAATAATTCTTTTCCTATTTTTATCTCATGCTTTTCAAAATCCTTGCCAATGTCAGTTATTGTTTTTTTAGCTTTTTCAATAATTTTTTCTTCTTTTACAGTAAAATCTTTTTTGCTGTTTTGAATAGACTCCATTTCTTTTTCAAAATTTCTTGTAAGTTCTTCATCAATTATTATTGGAGAATATTTTTCCAAAGTTTCTATTAATGAAATCCCGAGAGGTGTGGCTTCAATGCTTTTTTCCTTAATATATCCTCTGTCATAAAGAGTTTCTAATATGCTTGTTCTAGTTGCTTTTGTTCCAAGATTTCTTTTTTCCAGTTCAGTGAGTATTGAGGCGGGAGAATATCTTTTTGGAGGCTTTGTTTCTTTTTCTTCTTCTTTTACCTTGATTATTTTTACTTCTCCATTTAAATCAGGGATTTCTTTTTCTTTTAATCTATGAGGGTATATTTCCATCCAAGCTTTTTTAAGAATTGCAGAGCCGTTTGTGGCAAATACCAGTCCGTCAACTTCTGCTTTTATTTTTTTGTCTGCCACAATAGCATCTTCGCAAAATAAACAAAGAAATCTTCTTGTAATTAATTCATATATTTTTTCTTCATCTCCTGACAGAATTTGTGTTTCACCAGTCGGATATATTGAGGGGTGAGCAGGGTCTGTTTTTTTACCTTCAATTGGTTTTGTTTTTTTTATTAATGATTCTACATTGTATTTTTTTGATATTTTTTTCAAAATTTCTTGATAATTAATTGAGTCAGGTAATTTTTGGCTGGAAGTTCTTGGATAAGAGATTAGTCCTGAAAGATAAAGAGATTGTGCTGCTCTCAAGGTATTTGTAGGAGTTATTCCATATAAACCATAAGCTTCTGTCTGGAGAGTTGTTAAATTAAAAGGAGGGTTTGGAGGAATTTTTCTTTCTTTTTTTTCTGTGTGGGCAATGGCTGTTTTTCCTTTTAAATTTTCAAATTTTTTTAAATCAGTTTTATTAAAAATATCTTTTATATATTTTAATTCCACTTCATGAGAATTTTTCACTGTTATAAAAACCTGCCAGTAAGTTTGAGGTTTAAAACTCTGAATTTCTTTTTCTTTTTTAACAATTAAATTTAATGTAGGCCCCTGAACTCTTCCTATTGACATTATTCTAAATTTACCTGTAGTCTTGATTGCATTCATTAAAGCTCTTGATAAATTTATTCCATAAAACCAGTCCAAATAATGCCTTGTTTCACCTGCAATTGCCTGGCCCCAGTCAATGTGAGGTATTTTTTCATCATAAGCATTATTTAATTCATCATTTGTTAAAGTTGAAAATTTCATTCTATTAGCATCTTTTTGGTCACATATATATCTCATAACATTTAAGCCAATTACTTCTCCTTCTATATCATAATCTGTTGCTATTGTTAAACTTCCAGCATTTTTCACAAGATTTAAAATCACATCAAAATATTTTTTTGTAAAGTCTCTTTTTCTTACTAAATAATTTGGTGTCCATCCTATGTCAAATATTGGAACACTTGAACCCGGAATATTCTGGCTTAATGTAAATAAATGTCCAACTGCACAAGCAACAACTATTTGTTTTCCTTCCCTGTCCACTTCATAATAATTAATTCCTTTGAGATTTTTGGTTTTTGCATTTCCCAATGCAGCAGATATTTTTAATGCTGCTTGAGGCTTCTCTGTAATAATTAATTCATATCCCTGTTTTTTCAAATTTATTTCTTTGGGAATATATTTATCTGTTTTTTTTGCTTTTTTAAGAATTTTTCTTTTAGAAGTTTTTTTCCTGGTATATTTTCTTTTTGGTTTTTCTTCAATAGTTTCAAGTGAGGCTCTGTCTGGTTTGCTATAAGACTTTTCAACTGTATTTTTTGCAACATCTTGTTTTTGAGAAACAGGTTCTTTAATGGCAATTTCAATTGTTTTTTTTAAATCATCTTCATCAATTGGAAAAAATCCTTCTGAAACTCTTTCTTCTTTTGTTTTTTTAGATTTTTTTTGCATATTATTATAAAGTATTAGGAGGATTTTTAATGTTTTCTATTTCTGATTTTGCCACAAGAGCATAGATTTGGGTTATTTTTAGGTTTTTACAAAGGAATTTCTTGATTTTAATTTATTATATTATTATTTGTTAAATTTCCCTAAACACCTGCGCATTTAACAATAAATTTTGCCAGCAAGATTTATAAAGGTAATTTTGTAGTTAAAATTAAGTAAATAGCTTATCGCTATTCTAACTCTGCAAAGAGTGCTTTAAGATGACAATATATGATATAAATGCTCAAGAATATAATTTAAAATTAGCAGAAGCTTTGAAAGCAATTCCTGAATTTGAAAAGCCAGAATGGGTTGATTTTGTTAAATCAGGTCCTGCAAAAGAAAGACCAATTGATGACCTTGATTTTTGGCATAAAAGAGCTGCAAGCATTTTAAAACAAATTTACAAAAGACAGAAATTAGGTGTAAATAGATTAAGAACAAAATATGGAAGCAAGAAAAACAGGGGATTTAAACCTGAAAAGTTCAAAAAAGCAGGGGGCAAAATAATTAGAATGATTCTTCAGCAATCAGATAAAGCAGGTTTTACAGAAATAACCAAAACAATAAAAGGTTCAAAAGTAAGGCCTGGAAGACAACTTACTAAAAAAGGCAAAGAATTTATGGATGGTATAAAATAAAATGGGAATAAAAAATGCTAAAAAAAAGGAACAACTTGCAAAAAAACAACGACAGACAAAATGGGCACCAATCTGGGCTGTTTTAAAAAAATATGGCATGGGAAAAAGAATTCATCCTTCAACTATGACAAAATTTAGGAGATCATGGAGAAGAACTAAATTGCATATTACCCCAAGAAAACAAAGAAAATCTCACTTCGGATAATTGAACATGGCAAAAAAAACACAAGAAAAAATTGAAACAACTGAAAGAGAATATATTATTCCACTTAGAGAGAAATGCAGAGTAGCTCCAAGATATAAAAAAGCAAATAAAGCAATAAGAACAATTAAAGAATTTTTAGTAAGGCATATGAAAATAAGAGACAGGGATTTGGATAAAATAAAAATAGACAAATATTTGAATGAAGCTATATGGGCAAGAGGAATAAGAAAACCCCCAATAAAAATAAAAGTCAAAGCAATAAAACAAGGAGATATTGTAAAAGTAGAATTAGTTGATTTTTCTGAAAAATTAAAATATAAAAAAATAAGAGAAGGCAAAATAGAGCAAAAATCTCTTGAAAAATTAGAAAAGAAAAAACCAGTTGTAAAGCAAGAAGAAACAGAAGAAAAAACAACAGAAGAAGCAGAAGAAAAAAAGAAACAGGAAAAAGAAAAAATAAAAACAACAGCAAAAGATTTGGAAAAAATACAAAGAGATGTAAAGCAATTAAAATCTCAAAAAGATATGCAAGCAAAACAACCTAAAAGGCCTGTTAGAAAAGCTCTTGCAAAATAGATTTCTAAAAAATGTTTATTAGAAATAATGTTAGGGGAATTATTTATGATATTGTTGACAATGAATATTGTTTTTTACTTATTAAAGCAAGAAAAGGATATTGGCAAAATCCTCAAGGTGGAAGAAAAGAATTAACAGGACAGCTAAGAAAAACAGAGGGAGAAATTGAAGCATTATTAAGAGAAACATCACAAAAAACAGGTTTGGATAACTTAATTGTCTATCCTCAAACAAGAAGCATGATTGAGTATGATGCTCCAAGAAAAGGAGAGCACTGGCATATAAAATTATCTGCTTATGCAGTAAAAACAGACTCAAAACAAAAAATTATTTTATCAAAAAAAGAAGGGCACACAAGCTATGCTTGGGTAGACTACAACACTGCTCTTGAAATGCTGGATAATTATCCTGAACCAATAATTATTTTTAAAGAAGTTGTTGAAAAATTAAAACAAATCAATTAATTTTTTATACCTCATAATTCTTAAAATATTATGTTAAATAAATTAAAAAAAGAGCTTGAAAAAATAGCAGATGCTAATCATGCTAAGATGTCTCAAAAATTTTTTAAAACAAGAAAAGGAGAGTATGGTGGAGGAGATACTTTTTTAGGAATAAGGGTTCCAACCCAGAGGCAAATTGCCAAATCATTCTATAAGCTTGATTTAAATTCTATTCAAGAATTATTAAATAGCAAAATTCACGAACACAGGTCTATTTCCCTAGTAATTTTATTAAATCAGTATAAGAAAGCAGATGAACAACAAAAACAAAATATTTTTGAATTTTACATAAAAAATGCTAAAAAAATAAATAACTGGGATTTGGTTGATTCAAGTGCTCCACATATTTTAGGAGATTATTTGTTAAATAAAAACAGGGACATTCTTTACCAGTTAACAAAATCAAATAATCTTTGGGAAAAAAGAATTGCAATTATTTCCACATATACTTTTATTAAAAATAATGAATTTGCAGACACTCTAAAAATATCAGAGATGTTACTAAGTGATTCCCATGATTTAATTCATAAAGCAGTTGGATGGATGCTAAGGGAAATTGGAAAAAGAAATCAAAAAATAGAAGAGGAATTTTTAAAAAAATATTATAAACAAATGCCAAGAACAATGCTAAGATATGCAATTGAAAAATTCCCAGAAGATTTAAGGAAAAAATATTTAATAGGAGGAGTTTGAAATGAAAGAGAATAAAAGAATAATTAATAAAAATAGACTTGTAATTGAAGAAAAATTAAAAAAATTTCTAATATCTACAGAAAATTGCATTCCCATAGGAGAGGTTAGAAAAGAATTGGACAAAAAGTAGCAAGAGGTTAATAAACAAATTAAAACAGCAAAAAACAATAAATGAAATAAGGCAAATCTTGATTAAAATTGGTTATCATTGTTTTGAGTGAAAAAAATATCTAAGGATAAGTTTAATCATTTAACAGTAACTGATTTTGCAAGAGATCTCGGATAATCAACATTATGTCCTCTAAATGTGCCTAAATAATAAGATAAAAGTTGAATTGGAATTAAATTTACTATTGATGAAACAACTTCACTTACATCAGGTGTTTTAATCCAGTAATCAAAAACTTCATTATTTTCAGGAGCAATTCCTATTACATAAGCTCCTCTTGATTTTACCTCGATGGCATTGCTAATTATTTCATTTTTTAATTCATCATTTGCAACTAATGCAATTACTGGGGTATTTTTTTCAATCATTGCTATTGGTCCGTGCTTTAATTCTCCCCCTGCAAAACCTTGTGCATGAATATAAGAAACTTCTATGATTTTTATTGCAGATTCAAGAGCCATGGGGTAATTTATACCTCTTCCAATAATAAAAATGTTCTGATTTTGATAAATTTTTTTAGCTAAATTTTTAATGTGCTGGTTATAACGCGGGTTTAACATGTCATTAACCTTTCCTGCAACATCAACAAGAATTCTATTTCCTTCAATTAATTTTCCAGCACAAGCATATGCTAATAACATAACAATTACAATTTGTGCAGTTGTTGCTTTTGTTGAGGCAACTGCTTTTTCAGGGCCAGCATTAATTAAAAAATTAAAATCTGCAATAGTTGTTACTGAAGAATTTGGAGTATTAACAATTGAAATTATTTTTGAACCTCTTTTTTTTGCAATTTTTAAAGCATCTAAAACATCTGCTGTTTCCCCGCTTTGGGAAATTGCTATGACAAGTGTTTCCGGAACTAAAAAATGCTTATAATTTTCAAATTCAGATGCAGGAACAAAATTTACATGTTTATTTGCAACTATTGAAAAAATATATTCTGCTGTATGGCAAACTCTTGCAGCTGTTCCGCATCCAATAAAAAAAATTCCTTTTGCATTATTAATTTTTTGAGCCACGTGCATTAGCTCTTTGCTATCTTGGTTTATTACTCTTGTTAAAGTCTTTTTTTGTTCCATGATTTCTTTTAACATGTAATGTGAATAATCCCCTTTTTCAGCACTTTCCACATCCAACTCAATTTTAATTATTCTTTTTTGTATCTGAACACCTGTCTTAACATCATAAAACTCAGGAATTTCTTTGACAATTACAATTTCATTATCATCTAAGTACATTACATTTTTTGTTTTGTCTAAAAATGCCTGGATATCTGATGCAATAAAAACTTCAGAACATCCATTGTCTTTTTTTATTCCAACTATTAAAGGAGAACCATTTCTAAAAGCAATAATCTCCTTGGTGTCAGAATTTAAAACAACAAAAGCATTTCTCCCCTTTAATAAAGTTCCTGTCTTTATTATTGCCTGTTTTAAATTCATTCCTTTTTTAAGATAATTTTCTATTAAATGAGGAATTACTTCTGTATCTGTTTCACTTAAAAACAAGTGATTTTTTTCAAGCTGTAGTTTTAATTCTTGGAAATTTTCAATTATTCCATTATGAACTACCGCTATTTTGCCTGCACAATCTGTGTGAGGGTGGGTGTTTTTTTCATTTACTTTTCCGTGTGTTGCCCATCTTGTATGTGCAATTCCAAGAGTTCCTGGAGAAGCTTCACATTTTGCTTCACTTACTTTGCCTGTTTGTTTTGTTAAAAATAATTGATTATTAAAAAGAGTTGCAAATCCAAAACTATCATATCCCCTATATTCTAGTTTTTTTAAAGATTCAAAAAGTATTTTAAAACTCTCTTTTTTAGTGTTCCAATATCCGATTATTCCGCACATAAACTTAAAAACTTTTTAAAAACTTATAAATGTTAGGTATTTAAGATATATATCATGGATTTAAATAAACTCAAACAAAATAAAACAATCAAAGAACTATTAGAATTTGGAATAATAAACATAGACAAATCTTCAGGACCTACTTCTTTTAGTGTTTCTGAATTTGTGCAAAAAGAGCTTGGCTTGCGAAAAACATCTCATTTCGGAACCCTGGACCCAAAAGTTACCGGAGTTTTGCCTGTTGCTTTAAACCGGGCTTGCAAATTAACAGGATATTTTTTAGGAGAAGATAAAGAATATATTGGGATAATGAGAATACATGAAAATATTGCCTTAAATGAATTAAAAAAAGCAATAAAAGAAAAATTTACAGGAAAAATAATGCAAATGCCTCCTGTAAGATCAAATGTTAAAAGGCAGAACAGGCAAAGAGAAATAAAAAAATTCAAAATTCTTGAAAAAGATGAGCAGAATATTTTATTTCAGGTAGAATGTGAAGGAGGGACATATATAAGAAAATTAATTTCGGATTTAGGAGATTATCTTAAAATAGGTGCTCATATGCTGGAATTAAGAAGAATAAGAGCAGGAATTTTCGAAGAAGAGGAAATAGTTAATCTTTATGATTTTAAAAAAGCAGTTGAAGAGTATAAAAAAGGCAATGAAATATTATTAAAAAAAATAATAATTCCCGGAGATATTATCTTTGAATTACATTCTCCAGTAGAAATACAAAAACATAATTTAAGGCAAATCTTTACTGGAAAACCAATTCATCAGGATGATTTAAAATCAAAATCCTCAAAAAAACAAGGGGAAATAATTTCTGTTTTTTGCGAAAATAAATTTATTGGAATGTATAAAGTAATAAATAAAGGAGATTTATTTGCACAACCAGAGTTTGTAATGCAACCCATAAAACTTTAAAAAAGAGTTATTCTACACTTTTCATGGAAACCAGTATCGCAGGAGAAAAATTAGATTTTTTCATAGAATTAAGAAATAATAAATTAATTATGGGTTCTGCTATTGAAAAACAAATAAGAAATGTTACTGAAAAAATAATTAGTTATATAAATCAGGCAAATTCCTTGAATTCTTTTATTTTAAAAACTACTAATAAAATATCTGATGAAGATTTAAGTGATTTTATTTATGCCGGAATGGAGAAAGATTTTAGATATATGACTAAACAAAAATATGCTCCTTTTAATATTGATTTTAAAGATATTGCAGAAATATCTTGTTGTGTTGGAAAATGGCAAGACAAAAGAAGTTGGATTCAAAAAAAATTAAAGCCCAAAACCTCGCTTGATGAAAAAATTAAAAAGTATTCTGATTATTATGAACAATCACAAACACAGGATTTTTTTGATATCAGATATGTTGATAAAGAGCCTATATATTATTTTTCAAATTTATGCAAATTGTTTTTGTCAATAGACCAAGTATTAGAATATCAAAAAAAATTCACAGACAAATGCAAGAATTACCTTAAAAAAGAAGTAGAGCTTCTTAGATTATCTGATGCAGGAGAGTTAATCATTACAAAAAGAACAAATGATTGGACTAAAGATATGAAAAGAGGTTTTAAAGAACATGATTGGTCTTGGTTGTCAGCTAACTGGTATAAGGAGGAAGATGAATTAAGTGACAGGGAAATTATAAAATTAGGAGGATTTTTTAAACAACAAGCAAAAATTAATGAATTTCGTTTTAAAACCTTGTATTTTAAATGGGAAAAATTAAAAGGCACTTATAATATAAAAGAAAGTGTTGAACAGCTATATCAAGATGTTCTGGCTAATTATAATCATTTTGGATTTGCAAACATAGATATGATGTTTGAGGAATAAAAGAAAGAGAAAAATAAAAGAAAAAGAGAAAAAATTAAAAAATAAAATTTAGTATAAAATGTTTATTCCTGCAATGTCTCCATCTGCTAAATCTCGTTTAGATGTTTCACCTTCTGTAGAATATCCATACATTGTTTGAGTATCGCATTCCGCAGTATACAAATCACCCATTCCTATAGCATGTCCAAGTTCATGAGTTGCAATATTTTCAAAGTCCATTTTATCAGATTCGTCCATTCCCCAATCAAAATCCACATCATCAAACATCATATCCCATTCAACTAAAACTCTTCTATTTAAAGGACTACTAAACACACCCCAAACAATTGTCACACCTATTGCATTATCAGGATCAATATCTCCAAACATTACCTCGTTTTTGTTATTTAATTGTCCAATTGTATTTCCATCAACATCTCCTGTTGTTCCAACACCAAGAATATCATAACCCCCTGTAGCAGATTCCCATTTACCAATATCTAATGCTAAATTATTTTTTATAACCTGAGCATTTAATCCTTCACCATTATCAGTATCAAAAATATAAGGTTCTACTGATTTCCATTTTGCACCTTCAGCTAAAAATGTATAACAAGAACTTGTATCAGGTTCTTCTGGGTCAGGATTTGGGTCAGAAACTTCTCCACAATCTGCTGGGCAGGTATTTGTTTCTTTAGGATGACACTTTCCATCTCCACAAGTAGCTCTTGCAAACTCTTTTTTATCTTTAATTATAAAAGCATACCCTTCTACAAGCTGTCCTTTATCAAGCGCTTTACCTAAGTAAAAAACTCCTGGAGCAACCTCCATTGCATTTTTTGGAAGAATAAATTTGTTTGGCTTTTGAGCTTTATCTTTTTGACCTGCAATAACAAAACCTACAGAAATCATTAATATAAAAATCGTGCATAAAACTATTATTTGTTTTTTCATATATATTTTATCTCCTATGATTTAATTATAATTAAATATGCAACAGGGTTTTAATATTTTTTGGATTAAATTTATCAATTAATTTTTGATTAAATGCTTTAAGCAAAAGTTTAATAATTCTTAATTTTTTGTGATTATATGAGACATTTTCTCTATTTTTCAAAAAACGCGCAAACATCAGGAAACTTTGACTTGCAAAACTTGATGAAAGCAGGAAGAATGGATATTGCAATCCACACAATTATTGCAGGTTTTTTTCTTTCAAATGATTTCAGAGATGATGTGAAAATGCATCTGGTTTTTTATGGAATGCCAGACCCACCAAAACATATTGAGATGCAGGTTGTTCCTGAACTTGAAATAAGCAAAAAAGATATTGGAAATCTGATAAAAAAAATCCTATACAAATACAGGCAAGGAGAAAAACACAAGGTTTTTCCAGGATGCTTTGTCGAAAAAAAAAGTTTTTTAAATGTAGTCCAAGAACTTCAAAAACAAGGAAATGAAATATTTATCTTGGATAAAAAAGGCCAGGATATAAGAAAAGCAAAAATTCCAGAAAACTGTGTTTTTATCTTAGGAGACCAGGACGGGCTTCCAAAAAAAGAAATAAGAAGATTAAAAAAAACAATCAATCCAATTTCAATAGGGCCTAAAATGTATTTTGCATCCCAGACAGTTGCAATTGTAAACAATGAATTAGACAGGAGATTTAGTTAAATTTGAACTATCTAAAATTATATACATAAATTTAAATAAATTCTAATCCATATAAAACTATAATTATTTAATCCTAAAATTCTTTATAATTTATGCATAATAAAAACAAAATCATTATATCAATAATCATTTTTATAATTCTTATTTTTTTCTTTATTAGAATATCAAGCCCAAAAGAAATTGATGATGTTCATCCAGAAATTCTATGTTCAGAAAAATATATTGAAAAAAGTGATGTGTTATGGGTAATTCCAATATTTAACAACACGCCTATATCCAGCAATAAAAAATGGTGTAATGATATTTTAAGCCTAAATAAATCCATTGGCATGCATGGAGTTTACCATAATTTTGAAGAATTTAATACTGATATAAATCAAGAATATCTAAATCAGGGAATAATGATTTTTGAAAGATGCTTCGGGTTTAAGCCAGAAAAATTCAAGTCCCCGCAATTAAAAATATCAAAACAAAACAAAAAACTAATAAAAGAAAATAAAATGGAATTAAAAGAAAGAGTAAATCAAGTAATACACAAAGTTTATCATTGCAATGATGACGGATTATTTAAAAACCAGATTATTGATTTTTTTTAAAATAAAATATCTTTTCCCATAAGAACCTTATTTTGCTAATTTCAGAGCATCATCTTTCCCACCAAAACTTTAATAATACTTGAAATACTTCTTATTTTATGTTAGAAAAGTTAGGAGAGGTTTTAAGAAAAGCAACAGACAAGCTAGCAAATGCTATATTTTTAGATAAAAATATAGTGGATAAGATTGTAAGGGATTTGCAAAGAGCACTTATTGAGGCAGATGTGAATGTTCTGTTGGTAAAAAAGCTAAGTGATAAAATAAAAAAAGCAGCTTTTGATGAAAGAATAAAAGGAATTGAGAAAAAAGAGCATATAATAAAATTATTGCATGATGAGCTTGTAAAAATTCTTGGAGAATACAAGCAATTAAAGCTTCAGTCAAAACAAAACAGAATCATGCTTCTTGGATTATATGGTGCAGGAAAATGTGTTCATGAAAAAAGTAATATTCAGCTGAGTGATGGAGACATAATCAAAGCTAAAAATCTTTATAGGAGATATAGTAAAAAATGCAATGAAAAAGATTTAGAAGACGGGAAGATAATTAATATTTCAAATGAAAATTTGTTTGTTCCCTCATTTAATCAAAAAACATTAAGAATTGAAAACAAAAAAGTTACTCATTTATGGAAACTAAAAAAAGAAGAGTTAATGAAAATTAAATTAGATAATGGCAATGATTATTCTATTAAAGTAACTCCAGAACATCCTTTTTTTGTTCTCAGAGATGGTCAGGTAGTTCAATTAAGAGCAGATGAATTAACTTCAAATGATTTTATTTCTATTACAAATAACTTGGAAATTCAAGGAGAACAAATAAACTTATCTAATCAAATAAAAAACTTAAATTTAGATATTTATTTGGCACAAGAAGAAATACAAAAATTCCTTCCAAAAAATAAAATATTAAAAGAAATATGTGAAAATTTAAATTATAAAAGAAATTATTGCTCATTTACTTCAGATATTAAAAAGGGAAAAATTCCATTAGAATTAATTGATATAAATAACTATAATTGCTTAAAGATAAAGAAACATGGGAGTACTAAAATAATAACTTTTCCTTTAATTTTAACTCAGGAATTTGCAGAATTTATAGGGTATGTAATCGGAGATGGCCATCTTAGCAAAGGGATTATAGGCATTACAACTGAAAATCCCGAAATAATAAAGAGATTAGTCGAACTTTCAAAATTATTATTCAATATAATTCCTACGATAACTAAGGATAAAAGAACAAAAAATCTCTATCAAGTAAGACTAAGTTCAACCACCCTAGTTGAAATTTTCAGAATATTTGGGCTAACTCCTGGGAAAAAAGGGAAAAATCTTGAAGTTCCTAAACAAATATTATTATCACATAATGAAATAGCTCGATCGTTTATCAAAGCTTATTTTGATTGTGATTCTTCTCCTGCTAAAAATAAAAGATTTATAGAACTCACATCAGAAAGTCAAATTATTATACAGCAAATTGATTTATTATTAAGACGATTTGGAATATTATCCATAATTTCAAAAAAGATTATTAATAAAATTCCTTATTGGAGATTATATATTAAAGCTAAATATGCTGAAATTTATTCTGAAAAAATTGGTTATTTAATAAAAAGCAAACAAGAAAAAACAAAAAAGTATAAACAAATAGGAGAAATTCAGGGAGCAGGAAATCAGGATATGATTCCTCTTGGAAAAGTTCTAAAAGCATTAAGGCTACAAATGGGATTCTCAATCGGTGAAATACAGGAAAATGCAGTTTATAGTTATGGAATATATGAACAAAAAGGTTTTATTTCAAGAGAACAATTAAGAAAGCTCGTATTGTATTACAAACTTAAAAAACAAGGAATTTTTCGGAATATCTTAAAAGATATATCCAATAATCAAAATCTCAAGGATAAATACTCTAAAGGTTTTTTAAATGGTGCATTAAGACATATAGAAACTCAAGGATTAATTAATAGAATAGGAAGTCAAATATTATTAACTGAAAAAAGTAAAGAACATCTCGAAACAATAAATGAAACTAAAACAATTTCTAAAATTCTTCTTGAAAATGTTGAAAAACTTGCAGTATCAAATATATGCTGGCTTCCAATAAAAGAAATAACTAATATCAAAAATAATGCTGAATATGTATATGATTTGACTGTAAAAGATAATCATAGTTTTATTGCCGAAGGATTCATAGTTCATAATACAACAACAATTGCCAAACTAGGAAATTATTATGCAAAAAGAGGAAATAAAGTTATTTTAATAGGGCTAGATGTCCACAGACCTGCAGCAAAAGAACAATTAAAGCAACTTGCAGAAAGAAACAAATTAAATTGTTTTGTGGATTTTGAAGAAAAAGATGCTTTAAAAACCTGGCAAAAATTAAAACCAAAATTAAAAGATTATGATGTAGTTCTTATTGATACAGCAGGAAGACACACTCTGGATAAAGAATTAGTAACTGAAATATCTGCTTTAAACAGGCAAATAAGCCCAACTGAAAATATTTTAGTAATGCCTGCAGATATTGGACAGGCAGCAAAATCACAGGCAGAGGATTTTAAAGAAATGCTGCAAATAACAGGAGTCATAGTAACAAGAATGGATTCTTCTGCCAAAGGAGGAGGGGCTTTAACAGCTTGTGCGGAGACAAAAGCCAAGGTATATTTTATTACAAACGGAGAAAAAATAAATGATATTGAAGAATTTAATCCAAAATCATTTTTATCCAGGCTGCTTGGAATGGGTGACTTGCAATCTTTAATAGAAAAAATAAAATCAGTTACAAAAGAAGATGAGCAAGAAGAAATAAGAAAAAAACTTGAACAAGGCAAATTATCTTTAAATGATGTTGTTGAACAGGTTAAATCAATGAATTCTTTAGGAGGTTTTGAAAAAATAAAATCAATGATTCCTGGTTTAGGAAATGCAAAAATTCCAGAAAATCTTTTAGGCACTCAGCAGGAAAAAATATCCAAATGGGAGCATATTCTCAAATCAATGACTTTAGAAGAAAGAGAAAATCCAGAATTATTTGAAAAGCAAATATCAAGAATTTCAAGAGTTGCCAAGGGAGCAGGTGTAAATAATAGTGATGTGAGAAGCTTGCTCAAGCAGTATAAAATGATTCAAAGCATGATTAAAGGCGGTGCAGATATGGATATGTCACAGGGAATGGACCAGAAACAAATGCAAAAACTAATGAAAAAATTTGGCAAAAGAAAAGTGATGAGGTTTTAGGAGATGTCCTCAAAAATAATTTTCCAAGGAGCAGAAGCAAAAATAATTTTATCAAATAATTTTATCATCAAAGATAGAGTAAAAAAATCATATAGAATTCCTGAAATTGATAATAAAATAATAAAACAAAGAACAAAAGCAGAGGCAAAACTTCTTCACAAGGCGTCAAAAATAATTAATGCACCTGTTCCAGAGGATTGCAAAGAAAAAAATAAAATAATAATGCCTTTTATAGATGGTAAAAAACTTTCAGAACACCTAGATAATTTTTCTTTAAAAAAACAAAAGCAAATTTGCAGGGAAATTGGAAAATCCATAGCAAAACTTCATGAAAATCATATAATTCACGGAGATTTAACAACATCTAATATGATTCTAGTTGAAAATAATGCATGTAATTTTGAAAAGCATTTATTTGAATTAAAAAAACTAAAATTACCCAAAAAACAATATTCAATATTTGGAAGTGGGCCTTTAGCAATTAGGGGGATTAGAAAAAGTGAAGATATAGATATAATTGTTAATCAAAATTTATGGAACAAATTAGTAAAAAAATATCCTCTAAAAACAGAGTTTTTAATCAAAATTAATTCTATAGAAATCTACAAAAATTGGCTTCCTTGGATAAAAAATACAGATAAAATAATAGAAGATTCAGAAACTATTGAAGGGTTTCCTTTTGTCAAATTAAAGTATGTATTTGATTGGAAGAGAAAATATGGAAGAGAAAAAGACAAAAAAGATATAGAATTAATTAAACAATATAGATCTTTAAAAGATAATAAAATAGAACCAATTATTTATTTCATAGATTTTGGCCTTGGTTATATAAGCCAGAAATATGAAGACAAGGCAGTTGATTTGCATTTGCTTAAACAGGCATTAGAAGCAAAACATTACAAAAACTGGGAAGTTTTAATCAAAGAGGTTTTTAAGAAATATGAAAAATATAACCCAGAGGCAAAAATAATTTTTGAGAGATTAAAAGCAGTTGAAAAAAGAGGAAGATACAAGCATTGAATTATTTTTCAAATACAGGTGATTTTCCATCAAGAACCTGTTCATACCATTTTTGAACATACCAGGCAAGTTTCCATCCACTAAAAGGATGAATAGTTATGTCATTCTCTTCTTTATGCCCCCCACACCTTTCCCCCTCATAAAGCTCTCTTTCATTTTTCGGAATTTCATCAATCCTTTTGCATTCAAATCCAGAACAATAAACTGTCTTTGTCCTTGGCTGAAGATTCAACCTATCTAAAACTTTTTCAAGAGATAAAATTGCTTTTTCATCTGATAAAATTGCATAACAATAATTATCAATAATAAATGTGGGGTTTTCATTTTCAAATTTTTCCATTTGCTTTTGATGTGCTTCCCATTCATTTTTATAAGAATCTAATAATTTTCCAGTGTTTTCATCCCAGGCACAATCAGGAAGATTATCTCTTGGCTCATTTTCTGAATAATTCACTATCTGCATTTGTCTCTCTTTATCAAAATAACTAAAACTTCCAATAAAACTTGGTTTGAATTTTTTCTCAGACTTATGAGCACATCTTACTTTTCCACCCAAATCATTGATTGTGCCTTTATGTTTGCCAAATATTGGACACTTGTTATGTTTAATATAAGGCAATGTTAAATTTTTTGGAGGGGTTTTTTCATTCCAAATCAAGTTAGTTTTATTTAAATTCATCCATTGCCGAATAAAATTTATCATGCCTTTTGTTCCCAATTCATACATTACTGTTTCTTGACCCCCCCACCTCATATAATCTAAACAAGCACCAAGATATTCATTTTTCATATCTTTACCTTGCATAAGAAATTCCATGCATTTTTTTGGACTTCCCCTATTTACAAAGAATTTAAAATCAGAGTCCATCTCCCCATTACTTATTTGTGTATATGTATAAACCATAATTACAATAATTAAATTACTTACTTTTAAGGATTTATCTTCTTAAAAATATAATTTTATAGCCCCGCCCGGATTCGAACCGGGGTCACTAGCTTTCTCCACGAATGAAAAAACACTAGTTCCAAAGGCTAGTATCTATAGTCCTTCTGTATCTTTTACAACACAAGAAAGTTTGACCGCTAGACTACGGGGCTGTCTAGTTTCCACATCTTAACTTTTTTAAGATGTCTATTATTACTGAAACCTATTAGTTTTAAAAACTTTCTTAATTCAGATTTTTTAGTTATATATAAGTCTTTCTGACTAATTTTAGAACAATTAATACCCAGATTTAACAAGGAGTTTCTAACATCATTCATAAGTTGAAAGTTATAATTAGTAAAACAAATTTGATGAGAATTTTGATTTGTTAATTTATAAACAGAACCATCAGTATCATATAAACCCCTTAAACAAGCTTTAAGATAATTTTCATTATTCCTTATCCAAAATGGAATTCTTAATTTATTTTTAATTTTATTTCCAGGAGGAAATCCTTTTTTCTCTAAAAATTCTACTAATTTAATCCCACAAGCTTCTATCAACATAACATTTTTATTTTTAAAAAATTTACTATGAACTTTTACAGCAAATAAACGTTCAATGAGGGGTTTAAGGTATTGTAAATGATATTTTTTATCCAATCTAGAGTCTCCCACAATTCTTACCATGTATGTTCCCCTTTTATTGGTTCTTGATTTATAATATTTTGTTCTATGAGATACTGTCAAGATAACGAGACTTAATGACTTCTAGCAAATTTTATCAAACTTAACAACTTATTTCTCTCCAACTCCAAATCAATTCCTGCTTCTTCTGCAGGAGTTCTCTCCTGAAGTTCTTGATGAGGATTAACAAAA
>JAHIHG010000017.1 GCA_018898425.1 Nanobdellota archaeon
GCTATATCTAATATTGGGGCAAAACCAGTTTTTGTAGATATTAAAGAAGATTTAACAATAAATCCTCTTTTAATTGAAAAAGCTATTACAGATAAAACAAAGGCAATAATACCGGTTCATATTCATGGAAATCTTTGTGATCTTGCGTCTATTTTTAGTATATGCCAAAAGTATAATTTAAAACTTATTGAAGATGCAAGCCAGGCTCATGGTGCAGAATATGATGGGAAGAAAATAGGCTGTTTGGGTATTGGGTGTTTTAGCATGCATACTTCTAAAACATTGGGGGGAGTGGGGGATGCAGGAATTATTTTGTTGAATGATGAAAGAATTTATAAGAAGATGAAAAAATTAATATCTTTAGAGAATAATACTCAAGAATTGTTATTTTCAAAAAGAACTCCCTGCAAGATAGATGCAATCCAAGCGGCAATTATTAAGGTGAAATTAAATTATTTATCTCAATTTAATAAAAGAAAACATGAGATTGCCAAGCTATATAATATGTTCTTGAACTGTTGTAAGGTTAAAAAGATGGAACTTATTAAAAATTCTTATGCTGTTTATAGAGATTATTGTATAAGGGTAGATACTCCTGAAAAATTAAAAAAATTTTTAGATGTTTTTGGTATTAAAACTAAAACAGGTTATGTTCCATTACATTTAATTGAAACATTTGATTATCTAGGGTATAATAAGGGTGATTTTCCAGTATCTGAGGAACTTTCAAAACAGATTTTATGTTTACCTTGTTTTATTGGTTTGAATGATAAGCAGATTGAGCATGTTTGTGATAAGATTAATGAGTTTCATTAACCTTATTAGAATTTATAATAATCTTTTTAAATTGGTTGATTCATATTAAAAATATGGTAGTCACTGTTTTTTTACCTCCCAGTCCTTCTGGACCTGGAATGATCAAATCCCCTCCTTTAGACATTGCTAATTTGATTTCTATTTTAAAGCAAGAAATTTCTGAGAAAATAAATCTTTTGGATTTGAGAATTGATATAATAAATAATGGTTCTTTTTGGAATGAAAAAAACGTTAATTTTGCATTATTTAATAAATTTAAGAGGTGTATTTCTCATTTGTCTAAAGAGGACGAGGAAATTTCCAATAATATTTCTAAGATATTGAATGAAATAAATTTGGAAAAAACAGATTATTTAATTTTTTCTATTGCAGTATTAGAACAATTTTCATTACAGTATTTAATTTCCTCTCTTTGTTTGGCTCAAAGAATTAAAGATGAAAGAAAAAATATAAAAATTATTTTTTTTGGTAATTGTCCAGAAGAACACTCAAAAAATATCATTCATAATTTTAAGTTTATTGATGCTTTTCTTAGTGATGGAAATGAATATTCAATTGCGGATTATGTTAAAAATAATTTTAAAGGGGTTTCTATTCCAGGAATAATTTACAGAAAAGAAAATGAATTAATATTTACAGATGAAAAAAGGAAATTAGACTTGAATTTTTTTCCAATACCAGATTTTTCAATGTTTGATTTGGAAAAGTATAAATCTAATAATAAGCTTGTTTTACCTTATGAATTAAGCAGAGGATGTATTAATAATTGTTTTTTTTGTTATTATATTCACAAAAATAAAAAAATTGTTTTTAAAGATTTGAAAAAAGTTATTGAAGAACTTAAATTTCTTATTAAAACATACAATCCTGATTTTTTTCATTTTATGGATGCAGAAATTAATTTTGATAATAATTATCTCAAAGAATTATGTGATGTGTTTGCCAAAGAATTGCCAGATATAAAATGGAGTGCATTAGCTGTTCCAAATATTGGTTATGATATGTTAAACAAGCTCAAGAAAGCAGGATGCATACAATTAAGGTGGGGTGTTGAATATGGTTCTGAAAGGATGCTTAAGATTATAAATAAAAAAACAAAGCCAGATGAAATAAAAGAGACTTTAAAAAATTCCTATGAATTAGGGATATATAATTATATTACCCTTATCAGTGGATTAGATATTGAAAAAGAAAGTGATATTGAAGAAACTATCGAATTTATTAAAGAAATAAAACCTTATGTAGATTCAGCAAAAGAATGTAAATATGGGGAGTTAGGGCATTTTAGTTTATTGAGATGGGAAAATCTTTTTAATGAAGAAAATGATAAGTTTAAACCTAAAAACGAGAGATATGCTGAAATTTTAAAAAAGTGCAAGATTCCCTCTGAAGATATTATAGAAGTTATGATAAAAAAACCTAAGATATCCTTCATAATCAATCCTTTTACAGATGTTGTGGCAGAAAATATTCCTTCGAGTGATATTTTAAGTTCTATTTCTCAAATTGATGATGGTAGAATTAATTATTATGATTTTCAGTCTCTTTTAGATAAAAATAAAAAAATAAAAAAATATATGAAAAAGATTAAAAAAAGAGATGTTGTCTTTTTTCGCCGTTTTATAAATGTTTTTTTTAAATTAATAAAAGAAAGTGATTATTTTTTATTCTATATTCCGTGGTGGAATGAAAATTTAAGACTTTCCCTAATTCAAGCTAAACTTTTGAAAAATAAGTTTTCTAAGTCAAAGATTTTATTTTTTGGTCCTTCTTGCAAGTTGTATTTTCGAGAATTACTTAATAAATATATGTTTATTGATGGCATTTTAGTTGGGGAACTTGAGGAAACATTAAAAGAGATGAATCAAAATAAGAATTTCTTTGAAATTTCAAATATAGCATATAAATTAGGGGGGATTCATATAAATAAAATCAAAAATATTTCTTTTGAAAAAATAAATCAGATAGATTATTCAAAATATTTTATGTTTTTAAAAAAATATGCTCTTGAAAAACCTCCTTTTATTTATTATGAATTAAGTAGGGGGTGTATTAATAATTGTTTTTTTTGTTCTCGTTTAACTTCAAAGGAGTTAAGGTATAAAAAAAGTGAGTTTGTTTTTTTAGAGATACAAGAAATAATGCAAAAATTTAATATTAAGAATTTTTATTTTTTAGATGATGCAATTAATTTCAATATGGATTATTTAATAAAATTTTTGGATGAGATGATTAGACTGGATTTAGGCATAAAATGGTCAGCTTATGCTATTCCCAAGAACATAGATGTTGAATTGTTAAAAAAGCTCAGGAATGCAGGGTGTGTTCATATTAGATGGGGAGTTGAATCAGCAAATCCTAAAATGCAAAAAAGAATATCAAAAAATTTAGATGTAAATGAAGTATCTGTAATACTTAAACAAAGTCATGAAGTTGGCATATCTAATCAAATATCTTTTATTACTGGTTTTCCTCATGAATGTATTTTGGATTTTGATTTGATTATTAAGTTTATTAAGGAAAATAGAGATGTTGTAGATTACATTAATATTTATAAATTTAAACCAAGAAGAGATACACTTATTTTTGAAAATCCTGAAAAATTTGGAATAAAAATTATTAATGATAAGGGTATCAAAGATGAAGTTCCATTTGATGAATTTAAAGGTCTTAATTGGGAGATGAAAACAATCCAGCAAGATTTTTTGCATAAAAAATTGACAGAGTTTATCAATGGTATTGGAATTTTAGATATTGATCCTCGATTAGCTTTTTTAAAATTAATTAATCATATTCCTCTTAAGGATAAAAAATGAAATCAGTAAAAATTTATCTAACTTATCAATGCAATCTTAATTGCGATTATTGCTTTGTTAAACCAAGTACAAAAAAGATGAGCAAAGAAATGCTTAAAAAAATTTTAGATTGGTTTATTAATCAAGAAGGAGATGAAAAAAGGATTTGCTTTTATGGGGGAGAACCCCTTCTTTGCATGGATTTATTGAGTGATGTTCGTAGTATGGCAAATGAAGTAAATTATTCAAATAAAAATATTCAATTTTCTGATCTCCCTACGAATGGAATTTTGTTAAATAAAGATTATCTGGAAATACTTAAAAAACAAAGATTAGAGTTGAGTTTTAGTTTAGATGGAGATTTAGCCACACATAATACTCATAGGACAAAAGATTCAAAATTGTTTTATAGAATTTTGAGAAATATAGAATTATATAAAAAAAATTATGCTTTCCCACGCATCAGTCTTACTATTCATCCAGATCAGGCTAAAAATTTTTATAAAAATGTACTGTGGCTTTTTAGTAGGGGGCTTACAAGGTTATCAATTTCTCCTGCTCTCGGACAAAAATGGAGAAGAGAAGAAATTGATGCTTTTGGAAGTAATTTTAGCAAAGTAATTTCTTTTTATTTTAAAAATAAAACTAGTGGTAAAAATAATATCTATATTAAGCCAATCGAAGAAAATGTTAAGAGAATTATAGATAAGCAATTTCTAGAAAATCCTACTTGTAAACTTGGAAGAGAACTAGCATTTTCTCCTGATGGGGACGTTTTTGCTTGTGCTCGTGTTATGCATCTTGAAAATGAAGAATTTGATAAAAAATTTAAATTAGGTCATATAGATGAAAAAATAGATCTTGATAAAATGAAATCTTTTGAGAATTATCGAATATGCAGCGATATCTCATTGGATTGTAGATACAAATTTCCGGCAATTTCATGCAAAAAAATTTGCAATTGTTTGGATTTTAAAAATAAAAAATTACTTTCAAAAGAAGATGCTGAATCTATGATTGAGATTGAAAATATGATGTTTTTATTGACTTATAAATTTTTGAAAAACTCAAATAGATTAAAATGATGAAGTATGTTTATAAATTTGATTTAAAAAAGTAAAAAGTTAGCATAAAATGTATATAATATCTCCAATAACAAGGTCAGAAGATGTAAAACCATTAATTGAAAGTGGTGCAAATGAGTTTTATGCAGGCATTCTTATGAACTGGGAAGATAGATATCATATGATTAATTCAATTAATAGACGATATGGCAAAGATTTTAATTTTAAGTGTTTACATGATTTGAAAAAAGCTATTACAATTATGAATCAATATGGTGTTCCTCTTTTTATTACAATGAATTCTCCTTATTATGTGCCAGAGCAACATAATTTTTTAAAAAATTATATTAAAATTTTGGTAAGGGAAGGAGTAAAAGGGTTTATAGTTTCTGATATTTGGTTAATAGATTATATTAAAAAAAATTACCCCAAGATTAAAATTCATTTGAGTACTGTTTCAACATGCCTTAATCTTGAAACATTTAAATTTTTTCAGAATAGGGGGGTTGATAGAATAATTTTGCCACGAGAATTAACTATTACTGAAATAAAAGAAATCAAAAAACAAATAGATGTTGAAATTGAAGCATTTTATAGCCCATTAGATTGTTTTAATATTGATGGATATTGCGGTTACCAACATATTGGTTCATCTAAATGTATAAATGATTATATTAACACTTTTGTTAATCCCCAAAACAAAAGTGAAAAGTTAAACTGTTCAAATCCTCAAAATTGTAGGTTATGCCAGATGTATGATTTATATTTTGCAAATGTTTCTGCTATAAAAATTATTGGAAGGGGAGATTTATTGTCCACAATAAAATCCCAGGTTTTAGCTCTCGCTAAAATAATAAATTTTCTTAAAATAAATAAAGGTATTAAAAAGAGTAAATTTATTGATTTTGTGCAGAGAGAAGTATTAAATCAATCTAATTTTGCTTGCAATTTTGAAAAATGCCTCCATATATCATAATATAATGGAATTTGCATATTATGTAAAAAGTATAAATGATTTGAAAAATATTCCTTTAAAGTATTCTAGAATATATCTGGGGGGGGAGTTTTGTAGCAATTTTATTTTAAATGAGAGGGAAATAGATCAGGCTATTAAAATGTGTAAGAATCTTGAAAAAGAGATTACATTTATTGTTCCATATATTTTTCAAAAAGATATTAACAAGGCTGAAAAGTTTATTTCTTATTTGGGTTCACTTATTGATGAATTTGAAGTTATTTTTAATGATTGGGGGGTTTTCCAATTGATTAAAAAACAAAAAAATCTTATTCCAATAATGGGAAGAATCTTAGCAAAACAAAAAACAGGTTTAGACCTGAAATTGATTAAGATGTTAAAATTATCTTTATATGATTTAGATTATTTTAAAAAATCAGCTATACAATCCCTTAACGATTTTTTAATTAAAAATTCTATTTTTCGTGTTGAACTGAATAATGCTCCCCAAGGACTTAATTTAGAAGGGATAAACCCAAAGATTAAGGTATCTATTCATTATCCTTTAATTTATTTATCAACTTCAAGGTATTGTAAAATTTTTTGTTCTAACAAAAAAATACAGTTAGAAGATTTAAACAAATATCACTTGTGTGAAAAATTATGCAATAATGCTATCTATATTTCAGATAAAATATTTCAGTCCCATAAAGTCATACTTCAGGGAAATACGTATTTTATATATTATAATAAGGTTCCTGAATTATCCAATATTAATAATGCAAATATTATTGATCGTTTAGTGTTTACCTCATTAAATTTTAATAAAAAATGATTTATATAATTAAAAATAAAATAAAATGGAATTCTTTAATTAAGGATTCTGATATTAATAGCATTTTTTTTAAATATGAATTTGCAAAATTTTTTTTTAATAACGCTAAATTAATAGTGTTTAAAGATAATGAAAGATTAGCTCTTTTTTGCGCTATAATTAAAGATAAAAAGATTAAGAGTTTAAGATATGGTGGCATTCTAACTAATTCTTTAAATAAATCTTTTTGTGAATTAATCAAAAATAGATTTATAGAGTATTGCAGGATTCATGGGATTAAAAAATATGTGATAAGAAATCATCCTTTTTTCAATACAATAAAAATTGGAGAATTAATTAAAAAAGAGCCATTTGTTTTTGTTGATTTAAACAAACCTAAAAGACAGTTACTTAATGAAATTTCAAAAAAACATATAAAAAATATTAAAAAAGCTAAAGCTGAAAATTTGGAGATATTTGAAACTAGTGACTTAAAATATCTTAAAATTTTTTATCAACTTTATCAAAATCAGCTTCAATTAAAAGGCATAATTCCTCAAAAATATATGTTTTTCAAGAAAATGTTTGATTATTTTGGCGATAATCTGAGTTTTGTTTGTGTCAAAAATAAAAATGATATAATTGCTATTTCAATAATTTTAGATGATAATTCAAATGTTTTTATGATGTATGGCGGAATGAATAAAAAAGGATATGTTAAATGTGCAAAATATTGGATGATATATAATTTGATGTTTGAATATAAGAAAAAGGGATATTCTCGTTTGATATTGGGCACAGGTAATGATGGAAAAGATTCTGTATATAAATTTAAACAAGGATTTGCAAAATCAGAAGCATATGTTGACACATATGGTGGGGAAATATGAAAAAGCAAATATTTTTTAGAAATGATGATGTGTGGAAGCTTGATAAAAATTTAAAAAACTTAGTTAAAATATTTTTATCAAACAAAATTCCTCTTCACCTTTCTGTTATTCCTGGAAAAATGACAATTAAATGCAAGGATTTTCTTAAACAGTTAATAAAAAAATATCCTGAATTAATTGAAATTGGGCAGCATGGTTTTATGCACAAGAATTATTCAAATAAAAAAGATAAATTTTCAAAATATGAATTTGGAGAAAAAAGAACTTATGAAGAACAAAAAAAAGATATTTTAGAAGGCAAAAAAATATTAAATTCAATAACTAGGATTGATATTTTTACCCCTCCTTGGCATGGATTTGATAATCAAACTCTTAAGATTTTAATGGAAACTAAATACTCCATAATTTCTACAGATTTGAAAAAACCAGTTTTAAATAATAGTTTTAATTTAAAAAGAATTCTTACAAGTATCTACTTGAACAAACGAAATGATAGTGGGTGGTATTTTGAACAACCCTCGTGTATGATTGAAAAAATAATTGATGCAAATTATGAAAATATTGGAATTCAAATACATCATAAAGCATTTAATAATGTGGAGGAATTTAATCAATTAGGAGATTTATTAAAAAAACTTAAGCAAAATAATACATTTAAATTCATTAAATTGTCTGAAGCTTCTGAAAATAGTTTAGCAGAAAAAGAACTAGATTTGGATTCTTTAATTTATTATCTTACTTATCAGTTTGTGCCCAAACCTTTAACATTAATAAAAAACTTAAGCAATAGGCAGGTAGAGAAATATGATTTTCAAGATATAAATGAGAAAGGTTTGTTAGGTTCTGAAGAATCTGAATCTGTTATATCAAAAAAACTTTATTTTAAACTTCACGAATCTATAAAACAAGATTTGCCTAAAAATGATGAGGCTATAGGCGTTTTGTTATCTGGAGGAATGGATTCTGCAATAATTTTGTATTTATTAAGAAAATTAACCTCAAGAAAAATATATACTATGACAGGTGCATATGCTTGTGATACACCAAATCTTAAATTTGCAAGACAACTTTCTGAAAAATATAATACAATTCATGAGGAGTTAATTATCAATCCCAAACAAATGTTGGAATTAAATGAATTATATTCCAAAAAAATATTTCAACCAATTGGGGATACAGGTTTTCTTCCAACTTATTTAATGATGGAAAAATTAAAACAAAAAACTAAAATAATCTTTTCTGGAGATGGAGCAGATTGCTTATTTATGGGTTTAAAATCCCATCATCTGAATTATATTGACAAAAATTATCCAGAACTTGCAGAGATGGATAATGAATTATTAAAAAATAAGGGGGCAGGAGGATTTAAATCAGATAATAAAAATTATCCTGATTTTGAACATTATAAATATGGTGAAATTTTCATGACTAAAAAAGAAATTAAAGATATTTTTAATAAGGATATTGATTTAATTGCTCCACTAAATCAAGTAAAAAACCAAATTTCCAAAGGGGATTTTATAAAAAATCAAATATTATTAGATCTTAATTTTTTTGTTAAAAATAGAGTAGATTATGTCTTAGAATCTGCAAGAGTAAATGGTGTTGATATTAAGTTGCCCTATCTTAATAAGGATTTTATTAAATTTATTTTGAAAATACCTAGCAAATATATATTTAAAAATCTTAAACAAAAATACATCTTAAAAAAAAGTTTTGAAGATAAATTGCCTAGAGAAATATCAAATCAAGAAAAACAAGGATTTAGCCCACCTTTTTCTTCATGGTATGAGCAAAACTTGCCATGGGTAATGCAAAAATTAAATAAAAGTAGGGATTTTGGGATTTCTCAGAATTACATTAATAATTTAATAAAACAAATAAAAGATGCTAAGGATTATAAAAATGCTATGAAAATATGGTTAATATTAAATTTAGTTGTCTGGTTTGAAAATTATTAAATTTGTCTATATAATTCGCAAAAAGATTTTTTATAATTAGGGAGAATATTTAATTCTTCACAATCTTGGTAACTTATTTCAGCTTCATCACTCGCTCTTTGCTCAATACAAACATTTGCATTTTTAGTTATGATACTTTTACATTTTAAGAAGTCATGATAGTCTGCTGCACTAGCACAATCATCTAAATTTTTGTTTTTGATAATATCGCTTATTTTCATTTTGCTTTCACAAAATGTTTTTAATCCTTCATCTTCAATGGATGCACATTCTGAAATATCTCTTTTGGTTAATGCCTTGCAAATAATTTTTAATTCTTCTGCAGATTCTTCTCCTACCCCTGATTTTATATTCTCACATAAATTTGCATTTTTAGTAGCTAATGCATTGCAAATAATTTGTCTAGAATCAGTTATTTGATTGCAATCATTTACCTCAGAAATTAAATCATTAAATAAGTAATATTCTAAGTAATAAGAGTTGTAACAATTTTCTTTTGCTGGAGAGGTGTCACATTCTGTAACCTCTTTTGATGCAAGAGCCATGCAAATATAGGTTTCGTCATCTTTCAAAATTTCTTGAGTGTAATCATATGGTGCTTCTTCTATTGAAACCTCTTCAGGAGTGTTAATGATTTTAAGCAGAATAAATATTCCTAAAATTATTATAACAAGAATTAGGGTAATTAATAAAATAGGCATTAATAATCTTTTCTTTGGCATATTATTATCTGGTTGTATCACTTTATTTTGCTCTACCATATTTTAAAAACTTCAATTAAGTATATAAACTTTATTATCTGGTTCTTCCGTGATATGCAAGGCATTTATCACAATTATTTTGATTAATCTCTCTCCTTATTTTTTTTGCTTTTTCTGAATTCCATATTTCATCTAAAGAGTTTTTATTTAAATTACCTATTTTATCAAAATGTATGCATGAATAAACATCTCCCCCAGGCATTATAAAAATTCTTTCAAATGGAGTTTTACAATAAATTTTTTTGTTTTTATCAGACATTTTTTCAATAAGATTTTTAATGAACTGTGCATTTTTTTTATCTGAACTTAATTTTTTTAAGTATATTTCAGACAATTGCATATTAATCAAAATTTTAGATTTTTTATTAAATTTAAGTTCTTTTTCTTCAAGTTTATTGGTATAATTTTCAGCATATTCTGCAATTTTAACTTTAAATTCTAAATTATTTTCCTCACAAAATTTCCAAGTAGGAATTATATCTAGATAATTGAGAGGGGTTATTGTAAATTTTATTTTAATGTCAATTTCTGGGTAATTGTGTTTTAAATTATTAATGGTGTTTATTATTTTTTTTAGGGATTTTCCTCTTTGTTTATTATGCATATTAATTCCGTCTAAGCTAATATATAATGAGAAATCTTTTGGTAATAGATTTTTGAATTGTTGTAAAAAGTTTGTTATTTCTTGATTTAATGTGCCGTTTGTGGATATTGCTTTGAAATTTTTTGCATGCGTGATTAATATTTTTTTAGTAATTTTAAATAAATCTTTATTTAGAAATGGTTCTCCTCCGGTTAACGATATATCTACATCTTTATCCAAACTTTTTGATTGCAACACTTTTTCTAATAAATTTAATGGAAAATCTAATTTTGGATTTTCTTTCCATATATCGCACATAATACATTTTAAATTACACTTATTTGTTACTGCAATGTTGATTTTTTTTATTTTATTTGTCATTTAAATTAATAATTTTATAATCTAATTTTAAATTTCCTTCATTACATCCAATACAACAGGAATTTTTATTTTTTTCATTTAAACAATTTTTTATGAAATGATTATATTTTTTTGAGTTTAAAATATTCAATAATGAGTGATTAGTTATATTTCCTAAATTAAATTTTAAAATATTTTTTCCAACAATATAACAGCAGGGAATAATAGTGCCATCGCAATTAATTACTAGTTCTTTGAGGGGTTTATCACATTTTGAAAAATTCTTTTTTTCAGAATATCTATCATATTTTTCTTTTAATGGTAAAAGTGCACTCCATTTGGGATTTTTAATTAAAACTTTTTTTAATCTTAAAAAATCTGCTCCTAATTTTTTTGATAAATTTTTTATATCTTTGATTTCATGTTGATTATGGCTCATAATAATGAATTGTATTTCTATTTTTGTATTTGAATTTTTTTTATTTCTTTGATTAACTAATTTTTTTATATTGCTTATAATTTTATCAAAATTTCCTCCAATTCTGAATTTTGAATATGTTTCAGGAGTTGCTCCATCCAAAGAGATACTTAAATAATCAAGACTTGACTCTAATAATAAATTTATATTTTTGTCATTTAATAGCATTCCATTGGTTGCCAGTTTAACAGATTTTACTCCTTTATTTTTTGCATATTTAATCATATCATAAATTTCGGGGTTTAATAGGGGCTCTCCATAATTATATAGGCTTAAATTTTTGATAAGTTGGATATTTTCATCTATGATTTTTTTGAATTCTTTAAGTGACATGTCTTTTTTTGTTCTTCCATCCTGGTGGGAAAAACAAGTAGGGCATTTTAAATTGCATCTGTTTGTGGGTTCAATCATTAATGAAATTTTATGATTTTTTTGCATTATTTTATTTACAATTTTTGTCTTATATTTAATCAAATCTTGCATTTCTAATTTACAACAATTTTCGCATATTGGAAGCAAATGGTTGGAAAGGTAATTTGCTCTTTTTTGAGTGAATTTGTTTCTTATAAATTCGCAAAGAATTCTATCTCCTTTTATATTAAATCTTGCTTGGTTCATTTGTTTGCAATAGATATTTTTATTATAAATTAGATTTCCCTCTAAGAATGATGAAAGATTTTTTCTAATTATTTCTGGTTCATAAGAGATTTTAATTGGAAAATTTTGTTGAATTTTGTCTAGTTTTTTAAAAAGATTATTAATAATTTTGGGATTTTTTAATTGGTTGTTGAATTGCGGTCCCCGAAGATTTAATTTTGGAATTTTTTTAATGCTATGTTCTCTTGCTTGTTTTGACAAATTCATTCCATAAATAATTTTTTGATTTTTAATGCCTAGTTTAATTAAATATTCAGTTAATCTCGGGATGTCATTTATGTTGTCATTTTTTATAATTGTGCAAACATTAATATTGAATATATTTTTGGCTGTTTTTAATGCCTGAATACATTTTTCAAATACATTTTTTCCACGTTCTTTATTGTGATATTCTTTTAAACCATCTAGTGAGAAATTTATTTTTTTTAAGCCAATACAATTTTTTAATTTTTCCAGTATATTTCCGGTTATTAGTGTTCCATTGGTTGTGATTTCATAAGTGATTCCTGAAGAATCAAGATAATTCATTATTTTAAAAAAATCATTATTTAAAAATGATTCTCCTCCCATAAAAGAAACATGGATAATATTGTTTTTATTTACTATTTCTTTAAATGTGATAAGAGACATGTCTTTTTCTGGATTTTTTTTAAATTCTTTTTGAGTGCACATCTCACAATTTAAATTACATTTTAGGGTAATTTCCATATTTGCTGTTTTTTTATTAAAAAAATTATTTGAATAATCTTTATATGCTCCACACATCAACATACAAGATTTGCATTTGAAATTTGAATCTATTTTGAGATTACTCTTGATTGAATTTTCAAAAATATTTCCTTTTGTTGGTTCTTTAATGCAAAAGAAATAATTTTGGTCTGGCATTATTGTGATATGGTGCGGAATTACTGAACAAGAAGTTGGCTTTTTTTTATTTGCCAGGTAAAACGGAATATCTTGAAAAAATTTAGCTTTTGAATATTTTTTCTCTTCATACATAATATCTGCTAATTTAAAACACTGATTTCTAATTATGCATAATTGTTCTTTTGTAAACTGGGTAGGGATATTTCTAATTTGATTGGTATAATTTTTCATATTTTCTGCTGGTTTAAAAGAAAAATCACAATTAAGTTTTGAAGCTAATAAATAAACTTTTAATATTTGATTATAATTCTCTGGCAATAATGTTAATTTTAATTCAATTTTTTGTTTTGGGAATAATTTCCTTATCTGATAGGTAGTTTTAAGAGTTTTTTTAAATGCTCCATTTAATCCTCTGATTTTATCATGCGTGTTTCCAATCCCGTCAAGACTTATATTTAACTTGAACTTCAAATGATAATTTTTTTTAACAAATTTGAGAATTTTTTCAGTTAATAGCCCATTTGTTGAAATTGTTTTAAGGCTTCCTGGAAATTTTTTTTCAATCAAATCCACGATTTCTTGTAAATCTTTTTTTAAGAAAGGTTCCCCCCCTCCTAATGATATATCAAAATTATTTTTGTATTTTTCATAACTTTTTTTTATAATATTTTTATTTAAAATTTTCTCTATTGTTTTTAAATTAAATTCATTTTTGTCTTTACAATTCCAAATATCGCAATGAGTACATTTTAAATTACATTTATTTGTGATTATCCAATTGATGCTTTTTATTAAGTTGCTAGATTCCATTTTATTCTTTGAAGTAGTCTGCATAAATCGCATAACCTTTTTGGCAAATAGAACATTTATCCTCTCTTTTAATTAAATTATTTGTGAAATTTGAAAATTTGTCTGATAAAAGTGCATTTAATAGGCTTTGATTGTTTATATTTCCTATTCCTATAGAATAATCATCAAGAAAACAGCAAGGACTTAAATTTCCATTACTATTTATTCTTATTTTATGTTTTGGAGCATCACAGGATTTATCTGAATTTTTAAAAACTGAAACAAGATTATTTATGTATTTTTCTTTATTAAATAATAATTCGGCTAATAATTCTTGATTATTCATGTTTTTCAGGTTTTTAAAAAAAGGATTTATTTCAACACGAATATTTTCTTTTAAACTTTCTTTTAAGATTAAAAGCAGTTCATTAAAATAAAAAGATTCTAATTCTTCTTTTTTGAATTTTAATTTATTTGAATTATTAATGCTGGTATCAACCAGTGTAAAAGATATGGATTTTATCAAATTAGATAATAGTGGAATTATTTTGTGAATTGATTTAAAATTATCTGGACATATAGTAACATTAATATGTGGTTTAAGATTATTCTTTTTTAATATTTTTATTGTTTCAATAGTTTTATTAAATGTACCTTTGACTCCTCGTATATTGTCGTGAATAATCTGGTTATGGGAATCTAAAGAAATGTCTATATAATCAATAAATTCAATTATTGCATTTAGCTTAGATTTGTCAATTACTCCATTTGTTGATAAAGAAATTTTAAACCCTTGTTCTTTCACATATTTTATTAATTTCTCAAAGTTATTATATGTAGTCGGTTCTCCTCCTGTAAAATTTATTACCTTAATTCCAAGGATTTTTGCCTGATTTATTATTTCTTTTACTTTTTCAAATCCAAGATTTTCTTTTTTCTTTTTCCAACTACACATTTCACAATTAAGATTACAGGAGGTTGTCAATCTTATTTTTAAGTCAGTTAGGGTTAATGCTAATGTTAAAAATCTTGAAGTTATTGCAGCTCCATTCATTGTAACTGGTGGTTTTGTTTTAGTATTTTTCCCCAAATTTTTTAATATGCTTTTAATTAAGTCTTTTTCAGAAATGGTTTTGTAATTTAAAATATCTAAATCTCCAGCAAAATGTTTTGCTCTTATGATCTGTTCTTTATCTGATTGCCTTGGAAAAATTATTGTTGGAGTTCTGGTAAATAAGGCATTATTTATTGAATTATACCCGCCCATGGAAATAGACAAATCTGCAGCATTGACAAAGTCCAGGTAATTAGGATTGAATTTGGTGATAAGAATATTTTTTTTGTCTTTAATTTTATTTTTAAATTCTGAATAAATTTTAGGATTTATTGATGGTCCAGTAGTAATTAACATCACAGAATCAATTTTATTATCTAATTTATCCTTTATATTGATAAGTTTATCCAGTATTTCATCCCCATCAATTCCTCCACCTAAACTTATTGTAATTATTTTTTTGTTTTTAATTTTAAATTGTCGATTAATTTCTTTTTTACTTATTAATTCTGAGTGCTCTTTTGAGATTATTGGGCCTGTAAAAAAAATTTTTTCTTTTAATATTCCTGGTTTTTCAAAACTAGTTATAAAACCCATATCCTTGCTTGAATGAACTAATATTCCCTCAAATAATTCCAAGTGTTTTTTTAATTTTTGCAAATTTACTTTTTGTTCAATTATATCTCTTACTGAAGAATATATCTTGCAGTTATGCGTTTTTAGTTTTTGGATAAATTCAACTAATTCCTTTTTCAAAGAATTTCTCCCAAATGGAAAATGCTCAAAAACAGCAATATCTGGGTTAAATCTGATTATCGCTTGATTGAGAATTTTTTTTCTTTTACTAAATCTTAGATTAGTTTTTTCAGTTGAAGTTAATCCTGAAAACAGTCCTTTGTTTGCTCTAAATGGAGGCAAATTTATCAGAATTGCATATTTATTTATTCTTAATTCTGGTTGAGGGCTTCCACTATTAATTACAATGACTTTGTAATCTCGGTTTTCTTTTGCCAGTGCCTTACATATTGATAAAATCCTATTGCCATGTCCCAACCCTCCAAAATGATGATAATAAAATAAAATTGTTTTAGATTTTTGTTGTTTTAGATTTTCCTTAAATTCACGCTTGCATACTCTGCAAAGATTTGTTTTTGGAAAATTTTTTAAGTTTCTCAATTTTTCATATTTTTCTGAATTCCATATATCAAAAAATTTTTTATTATTTATATTACCTAGATTGAAATTTGCATCTTCAGAATCGCAGCATAATGCGACCTCTCCATTGGCAAGGATTCTTGATGATTTTAAGACATAGGTACAAGGTCTTTTTTTGTAAATATCACAATTATTATTCCCTTTAATATAGTAATTAATGTATTTATTAAAAGAATTCTGGTTGCTGGTTAATTGATTAATTTTGTAGTCAGAGGATTTGCCCCACAAAACTGGAAAAATGGGCTCAATTGAGATATTGATTTTGAATAATTTTTCTTGTTTTAATAAATTCGGGACTATTTTAAAATAAAAATCCTCTAATTGTATTTTAGACATTTTTAATTTTTCATCAATAGAATTATCTAAAAAAATTGTAAGAGAATAATTTATTTTGTTTATTTTTAATTTATTTGCTAAAAAAAGCATTTTATTAGAATCTAAATAATTTAGTGAATGAAGTGTGTATGTTATATTAATTTCTATTTCTGGTTTTTTATTTTTTAAGTATTTTATGCCTTTTATTAGCTTGTGGAAACTTCCTTTAATCCCGCAAATATTATCATGAATTTCTGGAGTTGGGCTATGAAAAGATACTCCTATACTATTTAATCCTGCATTAATTAAATTGTCACAGTATGAATCATTTAAGAGATACCCATTTGTTAAAAGGTGAGTAGATATTCCTAATGAATTTATTTCTTTAATTATATCAAATAAATCTTTTCTTAATGTGGATTCTCCACCAGTTAAACTTATTTTTTTTACACCTAATTTTTTTGCATCTTTTAAAATATCAGATATTTTTTTACGGTTTAATTTAAATTCTTGTTTTTTTATCAAACGAGATTCTGCTTGCCCACAAAACATGCAATTAAGGTTACATTTTTTTGTAAGTTGCAATGTTAAGTTGTCTAAGTTAGATTCCATTTGTTAATTTTTTATTTTTATTTTATGGCTACTGTTTTATATTTTCCTTGGCATATTTCTTTTCCTTGATCTGGAAAGATAATGTCCTTAATTTTAATTTCTAATTCTGAATTCCCAAATATCTTCTTGAAATTTTCTTTAATTCCATTAAGATCACATTTTTTAGATTTTTCTTCTAACACTAATTCTAAGGTAAATTTTTCTTTTTCTGAAATTAACTGATACATAAGAATGTTATTTATCTTGTTAAATATTGAATCAATTTCTAAAGGGGGTATTGCTTTTCCATTATTGTATATTAATTCTTTTTCTCTTCCAACAATCTCCCCCATTATTGGTGTTGCAAGTTCGCAATTACATTTTTCATTATCAATTATATATGCCATATCTCCTGAATAATATCTCACAAATGGCATTACTGTATTTCTTAAGTCTGTTACAACTACCCTGCCAATGTCTTTTCTGCCAAATAATTTATCTGGAATAACTTCCACATAAACTGCTTCTGTGAATATATGATTTTTATCATGTTTGCAACTAAAACTTACAGGACCTAATTCAGAGCAACCATATTGATTATAAATATCACATTTAAGATATTTTTTAATTAATTTTTTAGTGGTGGGCAAGAGAAGTTCATAAGTAGAGTTAATTGCATAGTTTTCTTCTAGTTTTAAACTATATTTATTAAACATAAATAATAAAAGTTTTAAATATGTTGGATTTGAATGGATTAATCTACTTTTTGAATTTTTTATTAGATTATATTTTTTAAGAATTTGTTCTTTTGATTCTGCAAGAAAATTTGTGCCCATTATTGTCAAATTTTTTATTTTATCTGGAGTTTTTTGTGGAATGCAACCAGTGTTAATACAGTTAGGTGAAGTTATTTTTACCCAGGGGTTTCCAATTTCCCATTTATTAGTATTTATAAAAGCCACAGCCATTCTGGGAAAATCAACATATTTTAAGGGTTTAGCAAACAAAAATGTATCTTTTCCAGTTGAAGATGTTCTAAAAACTCCATATGGTTGTTCAAAATAATTATTCACCATGTTAAAAAAAGCTATTTTTAATTCATCTCTTGAAGTGATTGGTAATTGGTTTAATGTTGTATGTTCTGAAATTTTGCCAGTAAATTTATTCATATAAAATTCATAATTTAAAAGAGAAAAATAAAACATTTGCATTAATTTTCTTTTCATACGGGCATTGTTATAGGTATATTGATTTAAGTAAGATTCCAAGATAAATTTATTTGAATCAGGTTTATTTGATTGCTCTAAATTTAATATGGTTTTATTGATATCTTTGGTTTGAACGAGATTTCTTGTACACTCATTTTTAAACTTGCATTTTCCTTTTAAAATATCTTTTCTATACTGGATATATTTTTTATTTTTCCAAAGTTCAGAAAGCTCTGTTTGATAAATGTTTCCTATTTCTAATCCAGGTAATCTTGGCATAGCACAACAAGGATAAACATTTCCCTCCCAATCTATAGTTATGTGATCCAAAACCCCATAGCATTTACATTTTTCATAAAAAAATTTACCATAATTTCCTTTTGAATAGTTTTGTATTTCTTCTTCAAATTGTTCAGGATTATTTTCTAACATTGATATTTGTTTTGTTTTTGACAAACCTAATAATGCATAAAAATAAGGATCCACACTAACCTGGAGATTGTATTTCATGCTTTTTGTTAGGATGTTTGGAAATATGTCAAAATAAAATTCTTTAAGTTGTTGTTCAGTTAAAACTAAGTCGTTTATCTCATTTTTGTTTTTTGAATTTAAATTAACAAAAGAAATTTTATCTGCATTTAATTTTTTCCCAAGGTCTAATAATTTATCAAGAGTTTTATAATTAACATTAGTTATGATTGAATTAAAATAGAGTTTAATTGAGGGGTTTATTTTTTTAAATAATTTTGCCGTGATTATATTTTGGTTGAAGGAAATATCATTCCCCCTTAAATTATTATGAATCTCCTCAAAATAAGAATCAATTGATAAATAAATATCATCAATAAATTTTGCAATTTCTGTTATATTTTTTTCATTTAAATTTAAAGCATTTGATTTTAATCCAACTCTAAAACCTCTTTTTTTTGATTCTTTGATTAGCATTGGCAAGTCTTTTCTTAATGTCGGTTCTTGGCCATGAAATCTTATATGATTTACTCCAAAATTTTTAAGATTATCCAAGAGTTTTAATGCATCTTTGGTGGAAAATTTAGTTTTTATTTTATTTTTCCAATTATCACACATAATGCATCTAGAGTTGCAGCCTGAAATGAGGTGAAGGTCTGCTCTGAATTCTATAGGATTTTTATTTTCTTTTGCAACTAAAATATTTTTGATATAATCTGGCAATAATAAATCATCATAAATTGCTTCTGTTTTTTGAATAGTATTTAATTTGTTAAATTTTTTTTCCACCCAAAATCTCGCCTTTAAACATATCTCAAAAGTTTTATTTAAATCATTTGTAATTTTTTTTATCTTATCAATTGCTGTTTCAGAATCATTTTCACTTATTAGGTATCCTGTATCATTGTCTTTTATTAATTCTGGGATCCCAGAATGTTTAGTCGAGATTACAGGCATTCCAGATGCCATGGCTTCTTTTAATACATTAGGTATGCCTTCTTTATCATTATTTTTAGCAGTTTTTGAAAGCAACAGAAAAATATCATGTGCATATAATTCCTTGATAAATTTATTATGTGGCAAATATGGTTTAATATTAACTTTTTCAGTTAGTTTAAGTTTTTTAACAATATGTTCTAAATTAGTTTTTAATTCCCCTTCACCAATTATTGTTAATCTTGCATTTGGAAATGTTTGTAATATTTTTTTAAAAGATTTGAGTGTTATGTCAAACCCTTTTTTTTCTACAAATCTTCCTGCAGAAATGATTTTTAATCTATCTTGTTTTATTTTCCTGAATTTAAATGGAATTTTGTCCAGGTTAATCCCCCCATAAATTATTTCAATTTTTGATGGATCACATCCTAATTCAATCAGTTCTTTTTTCATATTTTTTGATTTCACAATAAATTTTGAAGTGATGGGAAAAAGCAAAGGAAGTGATGAGCGCATATCATGGGTAAATAAATCATACCCCCTGACACTAATAACTAAGGGATAATTAGTTTTTTTAATTAAACCATGGTAAAATAAAGCATCAGTAGCAAATTGTGCATGTAATATTTTTATATCTGCTGATTTAATAAAATCGTAAAATAAATTCATGCCTTTGCGATATATTTGGAGATATTTTTTTTGGAATTTTGGCCATTTAAAAGAAATTTTTTCAAAAGAAGGAAAGCAAACAGTTTGCAATGTTTTATCTGTTTTTATTATTTTTCCACAAAAATAAAAAGGTTTATATTTTTTGAGATTTTCTGTTTCTTCATATATAAAATTTTCACCAACTGTGTCAATTCTATATCTCAAAAAAGCTATGTTGTTTTTTTTAACAGAATTTTCAAAATATTCTTTAAGTGCTAATGATGCTGCGAGAATATTATTGTTTTTATGTGTATAATGATTATATTTTGATTTTATTTCCTTAAGTTTATTTTTTTGAAGTATTTGGTTTAGAGTGTGAAGAGATTCAGTTTCTTTGGAAGGATTAAATAATTTTATAAACCCTTTATTTACATATCTCTGTATTCTTGTTTTTTGATCATCATAAAAACAAAAACCCGGATTTATTAATGCAGGGGTTTTGGCAGTGATTATCTCATTTACTGAATTATAACCCCCACGCGAGATAATTAAATCAGAAACTGCAAATAATTCTGGCATATTTAATTCATAATCAATTATATCAAATTCTTTGAATGAAAGGGAGTCTGTGAATAATGGACCTTTTACAAATAACCATTTTATATTTTTGTGAGTCAGATTTATTTTTTTTGCTAAATTGGCAACATGGTTGAAAAATTTTTTTGTATCTTGTATAATCCCACCTCCTCCTCCCACCACTGTAATTAAAATTTCTGCCTTGTTTTGTTTATATTTTTTTTCAATTTCTGGAATTTTGCTTAAGTTTAGTGCACGAAAAATATTTCCCACAAAAAATATTTTTTCTTTTTTAAATCCAAGATTAAGCAATTTTTTGAATTCATTGTTAACTTCTTCTTTTTCATGCGGAATTAACACTAAGTCAAAAAGAGATAATAAATTTGCCCTGTTTTTACCCAGATCAAGGAAGTAATTTTGCGATTTCATTTCTCTTAAAATATAAGTTAAAAAAATATTTTTTGATTTAGCATATTCAATAATTCCTGGCAGGATTGTTTGATCAAAAAAAAGCATATCTGGTCTAAATTTTTTAATTTGTTCTAAGACAAATAAATCTCTTATATTGCAGTATTCTTCCCGTGTAATGCCCCCTTTTTTTAATTTTTCTAAATTTTTGAGTTCTTTTTCTTTTTCATCTTTAAATATATACTCAAATCCTTCTTTTTCAAGTAATTCTTTAAATTTGTTTTGAGTTACAAATAAAATTTTGCAATTTATTAATTTCCTTAGTGCTTTTGCTATATTCAGAGTCCTTGATGTATGACCTAGCCCTACTCCATCACTTATATAAAACATTATTTTTAGCATATTAAATTCCCCCCAATATGGATTTATTTTTAGCATCGGGATATATCTTATTTTTGAGATTTTCAGCCAAAATAAAATTAAAATCAAGGGATTTTATAATTAAAATCAATTCTTTAAATTTTTTAAATTCTTTTGAGTTCATTTTTTTGGGGTGTAATACAATTCCCATGTAATTTTCATAATCATATATTTTTTTCACTTTATCAAATAACTCTTTTTTATCTAAAAAAATATCCGGATTATAAGATTTAATGATATCAAAATTTACTGGTAAATTTAATAATTTTTTATCTTTATAATCAGAGGTGTTTTTTAAAGAAATAAAATCAAAATTTAGTTCTTTTAATATTTTCAGTGTATCCTTATTATATTTGTGAAATGGGGGAGTGAATATTTTAACAAAATCACTATTAAATGCATTGTTTAGAATATTCACCCCAGTCACTATATCTTTTTTTTGATTTTCATATGACCTACCATCTCCAAATTCATATTTTGGAAACTGTTTCGGATTATAGTTTTTATGATTATAGCCATGTTGATTAAATGACATCAAACAAGGATATTTTTGTTTTAAATTTTTTAAAAAGTTAATGAAATCTAGTTTTATTAGATTTGGGATAATTTGCAAATTTACTGGAATTGAATTTTTTATTGTGAAATTTATTATATTTAGAAAATTTTTATTTTTATGATAAACATCATCAATTCTTATAAAACAGTAATTATTTGGTTTTGCAAAAATTAATTTTCCTTTTTTACAAGTAAGTGTTGAATCTTCTCTAATGTTTTGAGGTGTATGATCAAATCTTTCAAAACAATATTGTTTTAATTCTTCTGTTTTATGTTTATCAAATATATAACTCAATACTTCCATGGAAGAGATAAATTTTTTCTTATCAAATATTTTTTTGTCAGAGTTATTATATGAAATACAATTTTTGCAGAAAATTGGGCGGTGCTTGTTTTTTACTAACCTATAACCTAATTCTATATCTTGCCCTCCCCACTGAATAATATTCTCATCAAATTGGAATTTTAAAAATAAATTTTTTTTAATGGAAAAATTTGCAGATACAAAATATTTCCATTCTTGGTCAAAATAATTTTCAGGATTATTAAAAATTTTTGTTCTAAATTCAGGAATTATGGTTTTAATTATTTTATTTTTTTCAACATATATTTTTAGTTTTTGAAAATTATAATAATTTTTTTTATTGCCATATCCTGCATAATACCCCAATAAAATATCATTTGTTTCATGCCAGTGTATGTAATTTTCAATTAATTTTTGATGGGTTACATTATCTTGATCCAGAAAAATCAAGATATTTGATTTTGCATGTTTGGCACCGAAGTTTCTGGCTAAACCAGTTCCAAAAATATTTTTATTATCCAGATACAAATATTTAATTTTAATGCTAGATGTTTTTTGCAGATTCATTACTGTTTCTTTTGTGTTGTCTATGCTTCCATCATCCACCACTATTATTTCAAAATTGTTGCATGTTTGATTTTCAAGACTTTTAATTAATAATAACAACCTTTTTGAATCATTAAATGTGGGGATAATCACACTGGCAAGGCAGGATTTATTTTCAAAATTCTGCAAATATTCCTTTTCCAAAAGTCCGCCTTTACAGGTTTGAAGATAATAGCATTTTTCACAATTTTTTTTTATTTTTTTATAATTTCTAACTTCTTTTGCTTGTTTTGAATTCCAAACTTCCATTACTTTTTTATTTTTAATATTTCCAAGTGAATTTTTTGAAGAATAATCTAGTTTATAATTTCCTTCAGAATTTATTATTAATCGAGTATAACCTGAATCAAATGCTCCACCTTTGCAAATTAGATACAAATCTTTTTTTATTGCACAAAAAGGCAGGGCGTTTGCAATTTTAACATTTAAATTATACTTAGAATTATATTTTTTTATTTTTTTATAGAGTTTATACAAATTTTCTTTTGATAGTGGGCTGTTATTTAATTTATTTGGAATTTGTCTTAATAAAAACCATTCAAAAAAATTAGTTTTATCAAGTTTAGAAACAAAGTCATAAAATAAATTAAGATTTTTTATGTTTTGAGCAGTTGTAATTGTTGCAAGCATAATCTTTGTGGTTTTATTCTTCAAAAGGTTTATTTTTTCTGTTATTACTGGGAAATTTTGCGAATAATGTAATGAAAATAAGGCTAAATCCACATAATCAAAAATATTTTTATTTTTTTCTGTTATTAATGTAGCATTTGTATTTAAAATTA
>JAHIHG010000004.1 GCA_018898425.1 Nanobdellota archaeon
AAAATGTTGGGGGGTCACAGGACAAGAGAGGGAACTAGAAACTATGCTATTATTGAAACGCATAGACAAACATGGAAAATACAGAGTAAATCGCCTTATAATAAGTTAATTAATTTCTTAAAAAATCCTGTGGAGTGTATTGTTTGATTTTATAGGGGGGGGGCTTTATAGTTTCCCCTAAACACAATCTTTAAATAGTCATTATTGAGTAGTAATTTAATGAATTATCTACAATCAGCAATAAAAGATGTTAGAAACTTATTTGCAATTCCCATAGTGACAGCTCTAATTTTAGGAGGACCTCTGATTAGAAATGGTCTGGAAAAAATAATTTCACATCCTATTTCAACACCTGCAATCTGCATTCAGAATAATGATTATGCTCCGGAGATAGCAAACTCTGAAATAGAATTATTAGCCAAAGCAATTTATGGAGAAGCAAGAGGAGAATTAGATAATCTTAAATATCTTAAAGGGGTTATAGGTTCAATTAAAACCAGAGCTAAAAAAACAGGAAAAAGCATTAGAGAAATAATTTTAGAAAAAAGGGTAAATGAAAAAAAAGGAAAAACTCATCATTATACATGTTTTGACCCAACTAATGTGAATTATAAAAAAATAAAAGAATTATCCAACACACAAGAAAATGAAATTTGGGACAAATGTTATTTACTTGCAGAAAAAGCATTAAACAATGAATTGGATTTGCCTAAAGTTACAAATTATTTTGTAGGAAAAAATCCTCAAAAACATAAAACAAAAAAACAGGCAGAAAAAATGAAAATTCCCTCTTGGGCTTTTAAAATGGAAAATGGAAATTTTGTTCTAGATGAAAATAAAAAAAGAATTCCTGTAAAACCTACTTACATAGTAAAAATAGATGAAAATAAAAGTGCTTATTTTTATAATTTTAAATACTTTTAATTCTTCAACATAAAATCATTAATCTGCTTTTTAGCAAGCTCTCTTTTTTTCTGATGCTCTTTTAAAAAAGCATTTATCTTGTCAATCAAATAATTCTTTAATTCAGATGTAAGCATTTTTCCTGACTTGTAATCATCATAAATCTGCTGAAGTTTTGCATCATCTTGTTCAAAAAAGAACTTTAAATACTGAAAACTCACATCAACATCAGGATTTCCGCCTTTTTTTCTATGCTCTTCAATACTTGCCTGTCCTCCTGAAAAAGCATACTTATTAATTTTCTTTTTAACCTGATTTGGAGAGTCTGTTGTTAAAATAGCTTTGTCTGAATTTGAAGAAGACATTTTTCCTTCTGTTCCTGTTAAAGGAGGAAGAAAAATAGAATGAATTATTGCAGGTTTATCATAACCAAGCTTTGGATACACATCCCTAGCAATCCTAAAATGAGGGTCTTGATCAATAGCAAGAGGAATTAAACAAGGTATTTTTCTCTTTTTTAAAACACAGGGTAAAAAAACAGGAACTGCCTGCATTGATGTATAAAAAATCTCCCCAATGTTCTTTGAATCATCAAAGCCAAAAGCTGCCTTCACAGTAGAATAAGTAATTTTTTTCGCAACCTTGATTGCTTCAGGGTACATTAAATTAGCATGCTTAGTATCAACAATAAAAAATGTTTTTTTCGGATTAAAACCAAGAGCAATTACATCTAACATGTTATCATATGTCCATTTCTGGATTTCATCATAAGATTTATCTTTAAATAAAAATTTCTCATCATCAGTAAATTGAAAATACAATTCCACATCAAAAACATCTTGCAGCCATTTTGTAAAAACCCATGTACCTAAATGTCCTAAATGAATAGGGCCAGAAGGTCCACAACCAGTATAAAGAAAAAATTTATTTCCCTTGTCATATTCATCTAACAACCATTTCAAATCCCTGTGAGCAAAAAATATCTTTCTCCTTAACATGGGATGTAAATCTTTTGCATGTTTCTTAATTCTTTCAAGTAATTTATCATCAAGTCTTGAAACTCCAAACTCCTTAATCAGCTTGTCATAATCGACTTTACCCTCAACTTCCCATGGAGTTACTTTGCTTGCTTTTTTTATCATAACCATTCTAACAATTCTTAGTTTTAAAATTTATTTGTTTGCCTGCTAAACATAAAACATCTCCATAAGATTCTTCATTAACAAGAATTGCAATTTCAGCTTGATTCATTTTTTATACTCTCCATAAATTCTTTAACTTTATTCACATCAATTTTCGCATCATAATGTTTTAAATTTCTTTCCTGACTTAAGTTATTTATTTCTCCTTCTTTTAATGAAGTGCTAATAATAACAGCATCAGCAATTTCAAATAATTTATTTATATTATGCTTATCTGCTCCACTACCAATAATAATAGGAAAATCTTTGCCCACACCTTTCCGTGCTTGATGCAAATCCTCGAATATGGGAGCATCCCCGGTCCATTTACCAGTAATAATTATTACATCGGCTCCCTTGTCTTTAGCTTCTTTAGCTGATTTGAATAATGATTTATTTTTATCAATCATTTCAGCATGTTTAACTTGAATATCTGCAAAAATTAAAATATCTTCAATATTCATTTTTTTTCTAGTGAAAATAACTTTTTCAGGATTTGCATTTATTTCTCCAAAATCAGTTTTAACACTATCTACAAAAACAGGCACTCTAATAAATTTAGCCCCAGTTTCTTTTGCAATTTTAAAAGCTCCCCCGTAATCATTCCATAAAACACTTATCCCAACTGGAAGTGGGGATAATTTGATTATCTCTTTAGCTAATTTGATTATCATTTCTATTACTTCATGTGTTTCTTTTATTTTATGAGGAAAATTATAATTATTTTCTACTATAATCGCATCCACCCCCCCATCTTCTAATGATTTTAAATCCTGCTTAGCTTTTTCTAAAACCTCTTCATAAAAAGTAAAACCTTTATATCCAATTAAAGGAGAAAAATGCAATGCTCCAATTACAAAATTTTTTTTAATTCTCATTTTAATATTATTCCTTTAATTTTTTTAAACTTACTTCCTTTAATAATTAATGTTTCTTATTTAAAAAACCCCCTAAGTTTAGACATCAAATCAATAACTGCTCCACTTTCAAGTGTATATTCCATTTTTTTATAAGCATGAAATAAACTAGTGCCTCTTGCAAGATTTTCAATCAATGCTGCATTTGCAAGTATCATTTCTTTAGCAGAACCTTTGACTTTACCTTCAAGAATACCCATAGTAAACTTCCCTTTTCCCCCCCGATTATATAATTTAGGATTAATACTCCTATAATGACCTGGTTCAAGCCCAAACTCTCTTGGCATTACTTCTTCTTCAGTAATCTTCCCTTTTTTCAATCTGACAATTTTAGTTCCCCCCGCCATAGTAGATAACTCATCTATTCCATCATTTTCTGGTCTTACTTTTTCAGGAAAAATATACCCTCTCACAAATATTCCATCTTCAAGATTTGTAACCTTTTTTTTGTTCATTATTTTATAAGCTTCTGCAACAACTCTTGGTTCAATAAGTTGATTTATTCCAATTATCTTTTTAATGCCAAGACAAGGATTAAGAGGAGTGGTAATAGGTCCAATAATATCATTCATATGAGAAAGATCTGCATAATTATGTGTCTGGGTATGAATTACTTTATATGCTACATCGCATGCTTCTATAAATCCAAAATTAAATTTTTCAATAGATTCCTCAACTTTTTCCTTTGAAATTCCGATTAATTCCACAAAACTATTTTTTCCAAATACTAATGCTATAAAATCACTACTACCATGATGACCTTCATCTGCATTAGATGGCGAACCATGTTTACAAACAGGTATTCCGGATGCAGCAGCAATTAAAAGAGCAGCCGTACTCACATTTGGTGTAGCTTTGATATCTCCCCCCATACCACAATTATCAATTGCATATGGAACATTAGGATTTACAAACCCATTTCTAGATATGCCTATATCATAATCAAATACTGCAGAACATATGCCTGCAATTTGTTCAGCAGCTTTTGGATGACTATAAGTTTTCTTATTATGTAATACACAAAGAGCAGCTAAACTTCTTTTTGCAGCTGCTGTTTTTCTTTCCTCAAGATTTCCAGGTTGATCACTAAATAAATCATTTAATTCTTCTCTAAAAGGAAAAAGAGTATAAAGTCCAAGCTTATATGCATCTTCAAAACTTAAAGGAATATTTTGATAACCATGATTCTTCAAAATATTTTTATTCAAATCAAAATTTAAGGTAAATTTCCTTAAATCCTCGGGGGCATAAACGGGTTTTCTTGTAATAGTCATCTCAACATAACCTCTTTTTAATGAAATTTACTTCTGTAAAAACTGAATTATAATAAATCTTTTTTAAACAATTTTGCAAAACAATTCTATTAAGAACAATGTCTACACAATAATTTGAATCAAAAAAATCCTTGGGTTGGTTAAGTTTTGTAACGCCAAAGACCACAATCTGCTAAATTTAATTTTACATGCCTGTTTTTTGATTTCATTTTTTCCTCCTGGTTAAAAAACCTAAATTTAATTCAAAAAGACCATGAGAAACAAAAAATAAAGATTCATCTAAGAAAAAAACACCATTTCTATTGCCAGAGATAATTAATCTTCATAATAAATTTACCCTAGCCAACTATTTAAATATTTCTACATTTTACTACAATATCTTAAAAACCCACCAAATATTTATAAACAAGTTTTAACTAATATTTAATAAAATGAGGACAATAATATTTTCACTACTTTTGGGAATTTTGTTAATTAATTTAGTATCAGCAGACATCATAATAGATAAACAACCTAATCAGATTTACAATCTTGGGGATTCATTTTTAATACCAATTACAATAAAATCAGTTACAGAAGTGACAGGAATTTTTCAAATGAATTTAATTTGCGGCGGGCAGGAAATAAATTTTTACAAAAATGGTGTAAGTCTTCTAAGTGGAGAAGAAAGAAAAATGGAGCCATTTATAATTTTAACGAAAAATTTAATTGGGGAATCAAAAGGAATATGTAAAATAAAAGGAATTTTCTTAGAAGAATATACTTTAACAAATGAATTTGAAATTGTGAACTTAATTGATTTAAAAATAAAAAATGAAAAAATAGTATTTAATCCTGGAGAAAATATAATAATTGAAGGAGATGCAATAAAATTAAATGGAAAATCAGCAGAAGGATTTATAGAATTAAACATTGTATCTGACAATTCTACTGAAAACATAAATCAATTAAGCACAATAAAAAATGGATATTTTGCAATAAACATTACATTATCAAAAAATATAAGAGCAGGCTCACATCTGATAAAACTAAATGCTTATGAAAAAGATTATTTAGAGGAAATAACTAATACTGGCACTGCAGAATATGAAATACTAATCAATCAAATTCCCACAAACATAGAAATCTTATTTGAAAACAATAAAGTAGAACCAGGAACAAATGTAAAATTCAAAACAATACTCCATGACCAGACAGGGGAAAACATAAATTCCATAGCAATTATAACAGTTAAAGATGAAAATAACAAAATTTTAGAACAAACTGATATTCAAACAGATGAATTTTTTGAATTTCCAATATCATATAATGAACCTCCACTAGAATGGAGCGTAGTAGCTGTTTCAAACAAACTAACTAGTGAAGCTAAATTTAAGATAAATGAAAAACAAGATGTAAAAATAGAATTAATAAATAAAACAATTATCTTAACAAATATAGGTAATGTGCCGTATAACAAAATAGTTTTGATAAAAGTTGGTAATGATTCATTAAATATTAATACTAGTTTAAAAGTAGATGAAACCCAAAAATACTTGTTAACTGCCCCAGATGGAGAATATAAAGTTGAGATATTTACAGAAGAGGGAAGCATAATAACTGGCATGGCTACCCTTACTGGAAAAACAATTGAAGTTAGGGAAAACTCAGTAAAAGTTTTTAGTATAGTTAAATATTCAGTTGTCTGGATGTTTATGATATTTATCTTGGGGTTTGTAGTATTTATTGTATTCAAAAAAGGATATAAAAGAAGTTTTTTTGGATATATACACTCTAAAAAAAAAGAAAATGTGAAACACACACCCTTCAATAAAACATCTTTAATAGATGTGAAAAATAAGGCAGAACTCTCTCTTTCTTTGAAAGGACATAAGCAGAATGTGAGTGTTGTTTGCTTAAAAATAAAAAATTTTGATGAAATTAAATCTAAAAAAACAAATGTTGGAGATACATTACAAAAAATAATTAATTTGACAGAAAAGGAAAAAGCAGCAACATATGAATCTGGGGAAACTTTATTTTTTATTCTAAGTCCAACAAAAACAAAGACATTCAAAAACGAAAAAGCAGCAATAAACATAGCACATCAAGCAAGAATAATATTGAATCACCACAATAAACTATTTAAGCAAAAACTAGAATTTGGAATATCTATCAATAATGGTTATGCAGTAATAAAACAAGAAGGAAATACATTGCAATTCATGAGTCTTGGGACACTGGCATTAACTGCTAAAAAACTTGCTTCTTTTTATGAAAATGAAATTCTGATAAGTGAAGAAGCAAATGAAAAAATAAAATCTAATTTTAAAACTGAAAAAAAACAAGACAAAAACACCATCATGTATGTATTAGGGGAAAGTAAAAATAAGGATGAACATAAGAAATTTCTTACAAATTTTTTAAGCAGCATTGAAAAAGAGAAAGATAATAAGAAATAATTTTATCTCATTAATTTCAAATAACTATTAACAACAGCCCTTTTTACTTCTGGGTGATTTTGTTCTAAATCATTAATAAATTTTACAAGTTTGGATTTATTATCTTTGATTTTTATGAACTTTAAATTTTTTAATTTAGCATATAATAAAATTTCTTTATCTAAAAACAAGTATAATGGCTTAATGATAATCTTATTGCCTTTTTTCACAACAGGAAAAAACTCTTTTAATTTACTTGATTTTTCATATATTAAAGCATTAATTATTTTTTCTGCTTCTAAATCAATATTGGAATTAATTGCTATTTTTAGATTCTTTTTTTTAGAGGGCAGTTTAACTAATTGAATTGGTGATTTTTCTGCAAACATTTCCATAACATCTTTTAAAACCACGCTTCTAAAATCTTTTCCAGTTTCATATCCAATCACATCACCAGATTTAATCATTGAAAATTTTCGAATAATATATAAAACTTTTTTCTGAAAATATTTAATAAAACAACTCTTACATAATTTTCTTTTATTTGTAAATTCATACACTGGTTTTAATTCGCATATCTTGCACATAAAATTCAATATTAAAAGAAGATTATAAATATTTGTAAAATTTAATTAAAATTAAGTTTATAATTAAAGAAATCCGCTCCAATAGTTAAAATGACACCTATCATATTTGCATCTACTAGCAAAAAATCCTCCTCTTGCTTCAGAATCATATTCATTAGTTAATTTATGCCACCTTTCTTTACTTAAATAAATATAAATTTTTGTACTGTTCCTTGCACTAACATTTGGTGGCCAACATTGCATATGAAATCCCAATTCTTCAAGCCCATCATTTTTATCAACACTATCAATAATATATAAAAATATTTTTGGATTTTTATAATCCTCAATAACACATTCAAGTTTATTTTTTTGTTTATCTTCATCCCCTACATTTATACTTAATCCAGTTGCACCAAATAATGCTCTCATATTTTCACAACCTCCACTTCTCGAACTTATCCCTGTCTTCTAATTCGCCTTGTTTAGAATATACCCTGACTAATTCATCAACCTCTTGCCTTATTTTTTTATTGCACTTATCTAAAATAATTGCACTTGGACCAATAAAATCAGGCGTAATAACTGGATATTTATTTTTTAAACCCTCAATTATATTGTTCTCCTGCTCATTTCTTCCTAAAACAATCCAAACATTGTCAATTAAAAAATGCCTTCCAATTTCCAATAATCTTACTTTGTCATGATTCATTCTTTTTTTTAATAAAGTTTTAAATCGTTTTTTTAATTCTTTTTCACAAAGCAAACATCCCCCGGCAGGAGCAGGATAATTAATTTTAAATTTTTTAGCCAGTTGCATTTGCATTTCCCTTCTTCTTCCGCAAATATCATAAAAAGAATTTCTATTAATTGATCTTTTTTTCTCTGCATTTGTTTTGTCAAGAAGTTTGGCAGAAAGAGGTCTTAATATTTTGCCTTTTAATCCTGCTTTTTTTTCAATTAACTTCATTGATTTTAGTGTCTGTGACATTGGCCTTTCACCTAAAACCTCTCCGGTAACAATAATCTCAATATTTTTTTCTTTGGCATATTTTTTTATTTTTTTCAATAAAAAAATCCTGCAATCAATGCAGGGATTTAATCCAGCCCCCCTGCAAAATTCAGGCTTTTTAATAATCTTCAAGTAATCTTTTAATAAATCATCAGATGTGTAGTCAAAAATCTTTAATTTTATTTTATTTTCATTAGCAAACTTCATAACTTCTTTTTCAGCATCTTTATTAAAAGGCAGTTTAAAATAAACACCTAAAACATCAAAACCCTGTTCTTGCATAATCTTCACAGCAAGCCTGCTATCCAAGCCATTTGAAAATAAAACAATTGCTTTTTTTATCATAACAAAGAAAAACAAAAGAAGTTTTTAAGATTATTCTCTATTGTACTTTCAGAGATAAAATTTTATTATAATAAGAAAAAGAATTTATCAAATTAAGGATAAAGATTTAAATACTATGTTTTACTATAAAATATAGTAAAATGACAACTGCAACAATTTCAATTCCAGAACATGAAGATAGAATTTTAAATATAATTAAAGCTAAGTATGGTTTTAAAAATAAAGAACAAACTATAATTTTTTTGTTAAAAGAATATGAAAAGCAACTTGAACCAGAAATAAGACCAGAGTATTTGGAAAAATTGAAAAAAATTGAAAAAAAGGGTTATGGGAAAACTTTCTCTTCTATAGAAGAATTAAGAAAGAGTATAGAAAAAAAGTAAAATGTTTGATTATAAAACAAGCACAAATCTTGATAAAATACTCTTAAAATTATCTAAAAAAGACAAGAAACTTTATGAACAAATTTTGAAAAAAATTCATGAAATAGCTAATTCTTATGATATTGAGCATTATAAAAATTTAAAGCATGATTTAAAGGACTTTAAAAGAGTTCATACGGGAAAATTTGTTTTAGTTTTTAGATTTGATAAAAAAGAAAAATTAATTTATTTTACTGATTTTGACCACCACGACAAGATATATATGAAGAGAACTTAGATTCAAAAAAACTATTTCTTTTTCTTAGAATCAGAAATCTCTTGTTTTACAACCTGCTTAACTTCATCTTTAGAAATAACATTTTTTTTCTGGAAAAAATTAGAAACCTTAAATCCAATTGAAAAAAGCTTAAACACCCCTCCTGCTATTAAAATAATAATCCCAAGTATAAAAAATATTAAAAACACAGTATAAGCTTGTGAAAACATAAATGTAAAAAACTGCAAAAATGCATTATCTGTAAAAAATGACAATAACCAATTAAGCTTCATAAAAGGCAGTGATGCGATAATCATCATGCTTCCTGGAATAATTAATGAATTTGGCTTTTGTTCAACTAAAAAAAACAAAACAACAACTAAAAATACTGAAAAAACCAGGCAAAGATAAAATTTGTTTTTCCAGTAATTTTTTGATTTTTCAGAAACTAAAAAAAATAGAGAACTCGGGTTTTCTTTGAAACAATCCCAAAATTTGCAATCATAATTCTGATAATAAACATTACTTACTAAACTATCAATCCCATAATCAATTATAACTTCAGAACCTTGTGAAATAATCTCACATGGAATTACAAAAACCTCCTCCTCATAACTAAAAACATATTCAGAATTATTTTCACAATATAAATTCATAATATCTAAGTCATTATTTATTTCATCATCCAGATTCATTTCATTTAAAGCTAATTCTTTGATAATGGGAGTAAGTTCTAATTTAATCACATCATACTCCAAAGATAAATTCAGAGTTAAAAAAATATTTACCAGGATAAAAGACAAAAGCAACAACACACTTACAATAACAACTAAACCACCTCTTATTAATCCCATAAAATGAAAAAGAAGATGTGGTTTATAAAATTAACACTTACATCCTTTCCAAAGCCTCTATTCTCTTTGCTATGGGGGGATGTGTGCTTCCTAATTTTTTAAAAGGATTTGCAAAAAACAAAGGAGCCACTACCTTGCTTACTAGCTTTTCAGGAGGAAAATTATCTGCCTGGATTTTTTTTAATGCATTTATCAAAGCCAAGGGATATCTTGTAAATTTAACAGCAGAAGCATCTGCAACAAACTCCCTTTTTCTTGAAATAGCCATCTGAACAAGAGACACAACAATTGGAGCAAGAATAGCCATGATTATTCCAATTACAATAAAAATTCCCTTATCCTTGTCATTTCCGCCTCTGAACCACAAACTCCTTAAAAAAATCTGAGACACAATTGCAATCATTCCCACCATTACAGCTGTCAGAGTCATATATCTTATGTCATAATTTGCAACATGCCCAAGTTCATGAGCAAGCACTGCTTCAAGCTCTCTTTTATCAAGTTTTTCCAAAGCACCATCTGTAACACATATAACAGCATTTTTTGGGTCTCTTCCAGAAGCAAATGCATTTATTTGCTCAGAAGGCATAATATAAAGTTCAGGCATTGGCATTCCAGAAGCAATAGTCAATCCCTCGACAAGACTATAAAACTGCTTGTGCTGAGTTCTTGATGCTTTTTTAGCCCCAACACTTGCAATAGCAATTTTATGCGAATTATAAAAACTTATCCAGATATAACTTACAGAAAAAATAATTGAAATTATCATTATTAAAAAAAAGAATCCTGGTTCAAATGCCAGTGAAATCACATAACCAAACAAGACAAAAACACAAAAAATAATTATCATTAAAAAAACTGACTTATTCTTATTTCTTGAAATCTGGTCTCTAAAATCTATTCGCTTGTATTCATCTTTCATTTAAAAAATAACTAATCATAGTTTTTAAGATTTGGGATTTAAATTATCTAAATATAACATGGTAAATTTCTTTCTTTTTCTAATATCTTTCCTCATTTCTTCTGGAATATTAAATTTTCCCTGGGTAATTTCACTAACTAAATGCGGAAAACCATGATAAAGAAGATTTATTTCACCCCCTCCTTTTTTAAGAAAATCATATGCATTTCTAATCAAAGGTAAAATTGGTTTGCCCATTTGAACTAAAGAACCATATGCCTCGCAATCAAACATATTTTTTTTAGAACAACTAACTTGAACTTTTGGAGAATCGCAATGTTCAATCCAATTTTGAATTGCAGTATTAAATTTTAATTCAAGACTCATATTATAATAAGATTAATTTTATTTATAAGGATTATTATAAATTTCAAAACTTCACTTTCACAACTTTTCTTTCAGCCTCTGTTATCTTAAGATACTCTTTCTCAGTTTTTCCGTAAAGTTTTGCAAAAAATGCCCCTGGCAATGCCTTACACAGATTATTATAAGCAAGTATGCTGTCATTGTAAAACTGCCTTGCATAAGCAACCCTGTCTTCTGTTGAGGATAATTCTCTTTGCAATTCAATAAAATTTGTATTTGCCTTTAAATCAGGATAATTCTCTGCAATAGCAAAAATAGATTTTAATGCACTTTCCAGCTGATTATCTGCCTTAACTTTTTTCTCAATTCCCTTAGCACCAACAAGAGCTTTACGGGCATCTGTAACAGCCTTTATAGCAGCTTTTTCATGCTTGGCAAATGCCTTCACAGTTTCAATTAAATTAGGAATTAAATCAGCTCTTCTTTTTAACTGAACATCAATTTGAGATAATGAATTATCAATTCTGTTTCCTAAAATAACAAATCTATTGTAATATATAAAAAAAATAAATCCCACTAATGCTAAAACCCCGATTAATATCCATTCCCACATGATTTAATTAAAAAAAGTAAATTTATAAACTTAACTAATTAAAAGAATATATGGTAAAAATAAACACAGAAAAATGCATTGGATGCGGCTTGTGTGCTTCAATTTGTGGAGAGGTTTTTGAATTAGGTGATGACAGCAAAGCAAAAATAAAACAGCAAAAAAACTTGCCTTGTGTAAAAGAAGCAATTGATAATTGCCCTGTTGATGCAATAAGCAAATAAAAAATAAATCAATAAAATGGGTAAAGACAAACCTTTGGAATATTATGCACTAAGAGAAAGAAAAGAACCTTTTATTAATCCTGAAAGTCCTGAAGCAGAAGCATTTTATAATGTTTTAAAACATGCTATTCTCAGGTCGCCTAAAAAACAAGATTACCAAACAAAAACAAATCAATAAAAATAATATGCAAGAACAAAAAGAGGAAAATAAAAAAATAGAATTTGTAAAATGGTTTTCTGAATTAAATAAAAGTTCAGGAAACATAGCAGGAGGCAAAGGAGCTAATCTTGCTGAAATTTATAATCTGAAAATTCCTGTCCCCCCAGGATTTGTCATAACAGCCCAGGCCTATGATTATTTTATAAAAAAAGCAGGATTAAAAAATAAAATTAAAGAACTTCTTGAAAGAATTAAATATGAAGATACAGAAAAATTAGATGAAATAACAAAGCAAATAAGAGTTTTTATCATGGACTCTGAATTTCCAAAAGAAATGCAAGAAGAAATTATTGAATCATATGAAACATTAAGTGTAAAAAAAATTGAAATTGAAAAAGGGTGCGCCCATGATATTTTAAAAAATTCTTCAGAACCAACATTTGTTGCAGTAAGAAGTTCTGCCACCACAGAAGACCTTGCAGAAGCAAGTTTTGCAGGACAACAGGATTCTTTTGTAAATATCAAAGGAGAAGAGTCATTAATAAAACATATCAAAAAATGTTTTGCATCATTATATACATCAAGAGCAACATACTATCGTAATAAGCAGGGTTTTAAAGACGTGCAAGCAAGCCTGGCAGTTGTAATTCAAAAAATGGTTGATTCTGAAAAATCAGGAGTCATATTTTCAAAAGACCCCTCATATAAAAATGACAATATTATTATTGAATCTGTTTGGGGGCTGGGAGAAGGAATTGTTTCTGGAAGCATTACTCCAGACAAGCACATTGTTTCAAAAACAGATTTAAAAATTTTAGATAAAAAAATTGCCGATAAAAAAATTGCCATAACAAGAAATTCAGGAGGAGAGAAAACAATAATAAAATTAAGAGAAGAAAAATCAAATCATCCTGTTTTAAAAGATAATGAAATTAAAAAACTGGCAGAATTTGCAATTCAATTAGAAGAACACTATCAAAAACCGCAGGACATTGAATTTGCAATAGAAAAAGATGAAATTTTTATTGTCCAGACAAGACCTATAACTACAATGGGAAATAGAATAGAATCAAGAAAAGAAATTAAAGGAGAAATAATATTATCCGGAATTGCTGCTTCTCCAGGAATTGCTTCTGGAAAAATAAAAATCATAGAAAATTTAGAAGATTTGAAAAAAATAAACAAGGGAGATGTGCTTGTAACAAAAATGACTAATCCAGACATGGTTGTAACTATGCAAAAATCAGCTGCAATTGTAACAGACCAGGGGGGACTTACTGCGCATGCCTCAATAGTGTCGAGAGAAATGGGAATTCCCTGCATAGTTGGAACACAAACAGCAACCACTAAATTAAAAGAAGGCGAAATAATTACAGTAGATGGATTTACAGGCAATATATATAAGGGAAAAACATCTGAAACAATTAAAAAAGAGATTCTTCCAGTTACTGCTAAAACTAAAACTAAAATAAAAGTAATAGTTGATTTGCCTAGTTTTGCAGAACATGCATCTAAAACAAACATAAAACAAGCAGGATTAATTCGCATAGAAGGCATAATCGCTGAATCTGGAAAACATCCAAATTATTTCATACAAAAAAATAATACGCAAGAATATGAAAATACAATCTTCAATGGAATTGAAAAAATATCCAGGTATTTTGATGAACTCTGGGTTAGAACATCAGATATTAGAAGTGATGAATTTCAAAATTTAGAAGGTGCCCCAAAGGAAAAAGAAGCAAACCCGATGCTAGGAATGCATGGGATAAGATATGGCCTCAAAAATCCAATAATTCTTGAATCAGAATTAAAAGCACTAAAAAGAATTGCAGAAAAAAATAAAAAAATAGGAATATTAATGCCTCAGATAATATCTGTAGAAGAGGTTCAAAAAGTAAAAGAAATATTAAAAAAAATAAATTTTCTTCAGGCAAAATTAGGAGTGATGATTGAAACTCCTGCTGCAGTTCAATTAATAAGAGAATTGTGCAATGAAGGCATAGATTTTATTTCTTTTGGAACAAATGATTTAACCCAATACATATTAGCAGTTGACAGGGGAAATTCTCAGGTGCAGGAATTTTACAATGAAATGCATCCAGCAGTTTTGCATCAATTAGAATATGTAATCCGGGTTTGTAAAAGATATAAAGTTGAGACAAGCATATGCGGGCAAGCAGCAAGTCAAAAAGAAATGGTTAAATTTCTTGTTGAAAAAGAAATTGATAGTATTAGTGTAAATGCTGATGCAGCAAAAGAAATAGCAGATTATGTTGAAGAAATAGAAAAAGAAAAAATAAAAGGAACTGATAAAGAGCCAAGACAATATCAATTAAAAAAAGAATCAGAGCAAAATTTAGACAACTCCGGGATAAATTTAGTCAGTGAAATAAAAGGAGATTTAGATAAAATTTCCAAATCTCAGACAATAAATTCAATCCAAGAGGGTGTGGAAAAAGGAAAGCAAGCTATTGAAGAAATTGTTGAACAAATAAGAGAAGTTGTTAAGGACAAAAATACTGGAGAATTAAAATCAAAAAAAGAGGAAAAATTACCTGAAACTGGCAAGGTTTTGGATATTTTTTAAAAATAAAAATCCAGAAAAGTTTTATAAATAAAAAAAGACTAACTAATACATGGTAAAAAAGAAATCTTCATCAAAAAAAATTACTAAAAGAAAAACTGCATCACGCAAGAGAAATCCAAGAAAAACTAATATAATAAGAACAACAGGAGAAATAAAAGTTGAAAGATTAATGATTGAAAATTTTATATCCTTGCAAAAAGTTCTTACTAATGTTTCTATAAAATTTGATAATCTCACACAACAAATTTCCAAGCTTCTGGAATTATTTGAAATATCGGCAAAATCATTAGCAGAAAAAGATTTTAATCTAGAGCAACAAAACAAAGAAAATGAGCAAATTTCTGAAAAACTAAATAACATAGCAGAACAGAACAAAACAATTGCAAGAGGACTAACATTAATACATGAAACATCTTCTGGTAAAATTCCTCAACAAACCCCTTTAATGCCGCCAATAAATCCAGAAACTAATCAATTAAAAAGCCCGGATGCTGAAAAATATGAAAAATCAATATCTTCAGTACCATAAAAATGCTTGAATTAAAATCAACAGAATTCAAAACTTTTTTTCTATTGCAATTCACAAAAGAATTAATAAATAATTCTGGAGGCACTGAAATACTTGAATTAAAAAACCTTTTGAAAGAAAGACTAAAAGAAAAAGAAGATAAAATAAAAGAAATTATCCAAAAAAAAGAAATAAACCATGAAATCGCCCGGGACATAAAAGGATTACCTCTGTTAAAACCAAAAATAATAACAGAAATCTTTCCTAAAAAAAAGAACATAATTCCTCAATCAACCAATATCACTGGAAAACCCATTCAATATATCTTAAAAATTCCGCAACCAAAAATTCCCCCGCAATTTCAATATTTAAAGCCAATTCCAACTCAAAAACAAATTGACTTATCTAAATTAAATCCTTTAATAAAAGACCCTCAGGTAAAAATCATAGAATGCAATGGAGTAGATCAAAATATTATTGTTAAAGGAAACATGGGAACAAAAAAAACAAATATAATTTTAAATAAAATAGAAATAGATAATGTGATAAAGAAATTTTCAGAAGAAACAAGAATACCTGTGCAAGGAGGGGTATTCAAGGTAGCAATAGGCAAACTAATTTTTTCTGCAATAATTTCAGAGGTAATAAGTTCAAAATTCATAATAAATAAAATGGCCTATCAACCTGCTCCAGTTTTAAGAAGATGAAAAATACAATCACAAAACAAAAATTAGAAAAATATTTTAATCTCACAACCAAGGCATTAAAAATAACAAAAAAAAATATAATCAAAGGAAAAGAAAATTATGCAAAAGAAATCATTGATATGGTTGAAAATTATCTTTCAGACGCCAGACATTTTGAAAAAAACAAGGACTTTGTAAATTCATTTGCTGCAATTAATTATGCTCATGGCTGGCTTGATTCTGGAGTCAGGCTGGATGTTTTTAATGTGAATGATGATAAATTGTTTACTATAAAATAATACTTAGCCACAAGTTTCATATGAGATAAAAAATACAAAACAAACTATTTATAAATATTAATCTATTAAAAATAATATGCAAAAAAAGGTGATAGTCATAAGTCTTGGAGGAAGCCTGATTGTTCCAGACAAAATAGATATTAAATTTCTTAAAGAGTTTAAAAAAATAATACAAAAAAATACAAAAAAATACAAATTCATAATTATATGCGGGGGAGGAAGTGTAGCAAGAAAATATATTTATGGATTAAGGAATTTAAACATAAATGAAAAACTCCAGAGCTTTGCAGGAATTTCAGCAACAAGAATGAATGCAAGATTTATGAATTATATTTTTGATATAAATCCTGAAAAAGGAATTCCTCATAAATTAAAAACCCTGAAAAAATACATTAGAAAACAAGACATTGTTTTTTGCGGGGCTCTTGAATACAAACCACACCAGACATCTGATTCAACAGCAGCAGACATTGCTCAAAAATTCAAATCAGATTTTATTAATCTTACTAATATTGCCGGATTATATGATAAAAATCCATTAAAACATAAAAATGCAAAATTTATCCAAGAAATATCCTGGAAAGAATTTGATAAAATGGCAAATAAAACAAAATTCAAACCAGGGCAGCATTTTGTGTTAGACCAGACAGCATCTAAAATAATTTTGCAAAACAAAATAAAAACATATATCTTGGGGAAAAACCTAAAAAACCTAGATAATTTATTGAATAACAAAAAGTTTAAAGGTACAAGTATATTTGATTAAATATGCAAGAGACTATTTTAGTTCAAGAAACTACTTTTGAAAAAACAAGAAAAGCAATTAACAAATCAAAAGAAAAAATCATAATTTTTTCAAGCAATAATGATGAATTAAACAGAAAAGTTCTTGAAAAATTAAAAATAAATATTCTTCTATTAAATCAATCAAAAAGAAAAGATTTTCAAAAACAAAGAAATTCTGGACTAAATCATGTTCTTGCCACAATTGCCAAAAAAAATAACATTGTAATAGGAATAAATTTAGATGAAATAATTGAAGCAAAACCCAAGGAAAAATCAGAAATAATCAGCAGAATTGCCCAAAACATAAAGCTTTGCAACAAGAATAAATTAAAAATGAAATTCATATCAATAAAGCACTCAAGAAATATTTATGATTTGAAATCACTTGGATTAATCCTCAAAATGCCAACTTGGATGGTTAAAGAAATATAGAAAATTTATTAGACATCCTCATTTTGTTTTCCAACCAGATATTCTTTTTTAAAATACGCCACATCCATCCGTCTGCTTTTATAATCAAATGATAACCCTAAAATAAGATTTGGAGACCCGTAGAATTTATTGATTATAATGTCTGTACATTCATCAGGTAGACTAATTCTGTCAAATTGATTGCATTCAAATTTAATATGGGTTTCTCCAGATTTTTCATATAGTGCTCTTTCTCCAGGAGAATATTCTTTAAATCTAGTTTGTATTATCCTAAAATCTGAATCAATTAACTCCATCAATTCTTTAGGTAAACCCCGCAAAGCTACTTTTGCATTTATTCTTTCGATTATCATCTCTTTCTCCCCACGATGAGTGGGAAAAGCAAGACGCATGTCTTCTAATAACTTTTCTTCCATTTTACTTTTCATTTTAATCACTATTTAATTAATACAAATTAGAGTATTTAAAACTTATCATAGCAATTCTTTGTAAAACCGCAATATTTATAAGTTTAATAACAATTATACAAATATATGGTAAAAATAGATAAAGTTGATTTGAAATTGATTGGAGAATTAGAAAATGATAGTAGACAAGCCTTTTCTCAAATAGCTAAAAAATTAAAGACTTCACAGCAAGTTGTCAACCATAGGATAAATTCTTTGTTTAGGAGAAATATATTATACGGTTCTTATGCCATAATAAATTTTAGTTTGCTTGGTTATACAAGCTATAGGACGATGATACATTTTACAAACATTACAGAGCAAAAACATAAAGAAATTATTTCCTACTTAATGAATCACTCAAATGTTTTATGGCTTGTTGAATGCGGAGGGAGATGGGATTTAATTGTAAATTTTATGGCAAAAAATATTATTCAGTATAAC
>JAHIHG010000018.1 GCA_018898425.1 Nanobdellota archaeon
ACCCCATAAATACCTGCAAGCTCACTACTTTTCCGCTTATTAGTTCGCTTCTGATCAATGATATATTTTACTCTTTTATTATTTAATTTTGACATATCTTCGCTTAGTTTTTCTAAGCGAACTAATTTTCGGATACTACAATTGGATTTATTTTCCAAAAAATTTAAAAATGAAGTTTTATTAAATTACATGTATGGTTAGATATTAGTTTGTAAAGACGCCAGTTACTGGTTAAGTATGTCTTGCCAATACATGGGCGAATAATTTCTGCTTATATTTATTAAAAATTATATTAATTATGTAAAAATGTCAAAACAAGAAGAAATCAAAGAAAAAAAGAAAGAGAAGAAGAGGAATCCTTTAATCAATGTTCTAAGGACTGAATGGGAGCATCTTGGTAGCCAGAGGAAGACTTTCCTACTATATGTGTTTTTGTTTTTAATATCAGGAACAGTTGGTTTGATGGCTCCATTGGTCGTCGGCCAGATATTTAATTATATTCAGGAATCAATCACTTCTCCTCAAGAATTTAAAAAATTAATTTTTCTAATCTTTTTATTATTGGGAATTAAAATAGTTTTCTGGCTTTTTCATGGAATAGCGAGAGTATTGGAGCAAAGAACTGGATTTTATGTTCATAGAAATTATGCTAATGATAAAATGTTCAAGGTTTTAGAGCTCCCTGTAAAATGGCATAAAGACAATCATTCAGGAGATACTATAGATAAAATTAATAGGGGAAGAAATTCTTTAGATAGATTTTCTCAAGATTTTACATATAAATTAGTTTATGTAGTTTTAAGAATTTTTGTATCTCTCGCAATTTTGTTTTTTGTAGATATTAAAATTGCATCTTTTGCATTGATATTTTCTTTAATGATTTTGATTGGAGTAATGAGTGTTGATAGGCGTTTAAAAAAGTATTACAAAGAATTGAATAAATTTAGTAATAAACTTGGAGCATCTGTTTTTGATTATTTGAGTAATATACTCACAGTTATTACTCTTCGTCTTAAAAAAGTAGTTTCAAAAGAAATTGATGCAAAATTAATGGTAAGCTGGCCTACTCATAAGAAAGTTGTATTAATAGATGAGTTTAAATGGGCTTTTGGTAGCATAATGATTACTCTGATGACTGTGCTTGTTTTAGCATATAAAGTCTATATAGATTATTCTACTTCAGGAATACTTTTAATTGGTACTCTTTATATTCTTTATAGTTATCTTGATAGAGTGGGGGAGGCTTTTTTCGCATTTGGAGAATTATATGGAGATGTAGTGGTAATTAATGCAAAAATTGAAGGAGCTTACACTATTGATGAAGAATTTGATAAAATAAAAGAAAAGATAAAAGGCAAGCTTCCATTAGACTGGAAAGAAATTGAATTGAAAAATCTTAATTTTACATATGATGAGTCTTGGAAAAAGAATCACCTTCAAAATATTAATATGAAATTCAAAAGAGGGCAAAGAATTGCATTGATAGGAGAAAGTGGTTCTGGTAAAAGCACAATTCTGGCAATTTTAAGAGGATTATATCCTTTGCAAAAAGGTGAAATTTATTGTGATAAAAAGAAATTAATAAATGGTTTTGAAAAATTAAAAAGAAATCTTACCCTTATTCCCCAAGACCCTGAGATTTTTAATAATACAATAAAGTATAACATAACAATGGATTTGCCATTTAAAAAAGAAGATTTGGATAAGGCTGTTGAAATGGCTCAGTTTGAGAAAGTTGTGGCAAGATTAAAAAACGGCTTGAATACAAATGTTCTTGAAAAAGGAGTTTCATTGAGCGGAGGAGAAAAACAAAGATTAGCTTTGGCAAGAGGCTTATTAGCAGCAAAAAATAGTGACATTGTTTTATTAGATGAACCTACAAGCAGTGTGGATAGTTTAAATGAAATGAAAATTCACGAAAAAGTATTTAAGAATTTTAAGGGAAAAACAATAATCTCCTCTATTCACAGGCTTCATTTACTTGATAAATTTGATTATGTTTATCTTTTTGATAAAGGAAAAATAATTGCAGAAGGAACATTGGATGAAATAAAGAAAAATTATAGATTTAGATATATTTTGAAGAAGTATGGATTAAAAAAAGAAATAAAATAATTTGTTGAATATATTTGGGCAATAAATTAATATTAATAAATAAATCTTAAATGATAATTAATAACTATAATTATTGGGAAATTATACCGAATTGTAAATTTCCTTTATTGATATTTTATTTAAAATTATTCTAAAATGTTATTTTTTAATTTATGAAAAGTTAGCAAAGCTTCATTCTTTTTTTCTAAAGGGTTTGTAAATAATTTTTTTATTTTTTTTCGTGAGATGATATTTGAAATATAATAATTAAATAATTTTTCTCCAAGCCCATATCCTTGTTGATAAACTAAAAATTCATAAAAATCCCATCCGTTTTTTTCTGTTATTTTTATACATTTTTCTCTTTCATGAATAGCATCTGGTAAATTTCTAAACATTGGTTTTCTACTTGAATTTCCTATTTTACTGCAGAAATAGCCTATCATTTCATCCAGGACATGTGTTGCCAAAACATCATGTTGGCTTCTTTTACCAATTTTTAAGTTAGATTGCGAGATATGTAAAAAATGTCCAGCTTCTTCAAATATATGCCAGGTGTTCCATGTCCCTATAAAAATAAAAGAGGGTTTGAAAGAGGAAAAACTTTCATTTTCATATTTAGATATTTGAAAACTTTCCTTATGCTCTTTAACATATCCCAGGGATTCAAATTTCAAATTTTTATGAACATAATATACTTCTGGATAAATTGGAACATTTAATTTAAATTCGTCTGCAATTTCATCTATTGCATCATAAACTTCTTGTTCAATCAACCTCTTTAAGTTTTTACTCACATAAAGTATGTTTTTTTGAGATTTTAAATTTTTATATAAGATAGTATATAAAAGAAAATATGAGATTCTTAAAAACATCTTGAATAAAGTTAATAAATAATTTTTTGAATATATTTGGGCAATAAGTTAATATTAATAAGCCCGCTTTTTATGTAATAAATAAAATTTGATTAATGATTATAACCCTGGGAGAGTATCCAAGTCGAACAAAAAGTATGACCTGAAGCCTCTCCTGGGGAAAAAGAGGTGATAGAATACTGAACATATACTAATATATAAACCTTTCGGTTATGTTACCCTTTGAGAATGACAGGAGGTAATTAGTGTTAAGTAGTAATTTGGTTTACTCCTATGAAAGAACATTTTTTAATAATTTAACTACTACATTTTATAGTTTAATCACTACATATTCAGGCATAAATAATATAAACTAAATTAATCTTTAAAAATATGGAAAAAGAGGCAACAAATTCAAAACAAGAGCAAATTCATGATTTATTGTTTGGGAAAGAAATAGGTTGGCAAGACATTATTTATGACTTGATTAATACAGAACAATTAGATCCCTGGGACATTAATTTAATTATTTTAACTGATAGGTATCTTAAAAAAATAGGAGAATTAGAAGAAACTGATTTTTTTGTTTCAAGCAAAATTTTATTGGCTGCATCACTTCTTTTAAGAATTAAATCTGAAATTTTATTAAATAAGTACCTTAAAAGCATAGATGAAATTCTTTTTGGAAAAAAACAAGAACAAAAAAGAATTTTAGAAAGAATTGAATTAGATGACGAAATACCTGAGCTAATTCCCAGAAGTCCTATGCCAAGATTTAGAAAAGTTACTTTAAAAGAATTGATGGAATCTTTAAATAAGGCTATTAATACTGAAAATAGAAGAATTAAAAAAGAAATATTAAATACAAATGCTCTCAGAGAAAGCTCTATGTCTCTTCCTAAAAAAAATTTTAGTATAAAAAATAAAATAAGGGAAATTTATGATAATTTATCTGATTATTTTGATAAAAACAAACAAAACAAGAAAATTTCTTTTACTGATTTTGTTGGAAAAGAGAGTGCAGAAAGAATTATTTTTTTCTCACCTTTGTTGCATCTGGAAAATCAAAAAAAAATATGGCTTGAACAAGAATCTCATTTTGCAGAAATTTATATCTGGTTGAAAAAAACATATTTTAAATATAATCCTGACCCTTTTGCTGATTTAAAAGAGCAGATTAATGAGCAAGTAAAAGAGCTGGATGATGAATCAAAGCAAAGGCTTGAAAAAATAAAAAAAGAATTTGAAAACCCAATAGGGATGGATTAAAATTAACATAAATCAATAAGAGAGGGTTTTTTAGGAGCTAAGTCTATTTTTTTTCTATGTTCTTTAGACATTAATGAATCCAAAGGGGTGACTACCATCAAGACATAACTTGGTTTTTGTTTTTCAGTTAATGTGAAAATACATCCAAAATTTGCACTATAGCCTAATTCTATTATTTTTTTAAGATGCTCTTTTTCATGCTGAATGGATTTTTTTATTTTTGTTGGAGTAAAAATATTAAGATTTAAAAGAAAATTTTCCAAGTCATTTAATTTTTTAAATATATGAAAATCTTTAAAATCAAAAAAGGGAAAATATTCCTCATTAATGTGTTTTATTCTTTTTTCATAATGTTCAAGAGTTTGTTTTTGGTTTTGACCAATTTCTATTCTAATATGGGCTAGATTAAATTCAGCTTTTCTCGCCTTATAAAAATCTATCACATCTCTTAATTTTGTTTTTGGATATTGAAATTTCATATGATTACGATGTATAAATATTTATTTCAACCAGGTTTTTATATAGATAATTGTTTATCCCTGATTTTTTAAGCTCTTCTTCTAATGTTGAAGTTTTTATTATTGTATCAAGTCCAGATAGTTTATTAATTAATCCCCCGCATTCATAGCACGTGTTTTTTTCAGGTGCTTGAGTATATTGTTTTCTACACTCTTCACATGCATATTCATAAATTGGCATTTGTTTTTTAAAGGAATACATTTTAAAAGTAT
>JAHIHG010000019.1 GCA_018898425.1 Nanobdellota archaeon
ACCCCATAAATACCTGCAAGCTCACTACTTTTCCGCTTATTAGTTCGCTTCTGATCAATGATATATTTTACTCTTTTATTATTTAATTTTGACATATCTTCGCTTAGTTTTTCTAAGCGAACTAATTTTCGGATACTACAACAAATTTTTACATCCGAAACATTTAAATAATGTTTTTTCTCTCTTTTTTTATAAAATTCTAAAATTATTCTTTATGAATTAAAATGGATGACGAATTAAAAAACTCGATTTTGAAAACAGGAACAACTATTCTGGGAATTGTCTGCAAAGATGGAGTTGTAATGGCTGCAGACAGGCAGGTTACTGCAGGAACAATTGTTATGAATAAAAATTTTCCCAAAGTAAATAAAATAAATGAATATTTGGTTGTGTCTTGGACAGGCGGAGTTGCAGATGCCTTAAGAACTTCAAAATTAATTGCAGCTGAATTAAAGTTAAAAGAATTAAAATCAAAATCAAGACCAACAATAAAACAAGCAGCAAATCTTACTGCAACAATAACTTATTCTCAAATAAGACAGCCCTCAATGATTCCTTCTATTGTTGGAACATTAATAGCTGGATTTAATGAAGATAGTTCTGCTGAATTATACACAATTGAACCTTCTGGAAGTGTTTATCAGGTTGAAGATTATGATGCTAATTTTGGAAGCGGTATGCCTTATGTTCTTGGACTTTTAGAAAGACAATATAAAAAAGACATGACTATTAAAGAAGGAGTAGAATTAGCAAAAGAAGCATTAAAATCCTCAATACAAAGAGATGTTGGCTCTGGATATGGTATTGATGTATTTACAATCACAAAACAAGGAATAAAAAAAGTGGTGGATCAAGAGATTATTTCTGAATATAGGGATAAAAAAGAGTAATCTTATTTAATATTTTTAAAAAATGGACATTCTTAAAAGCATACAAGAAAAACTTCACGGAGACATAACTGAAGCAAAATTTGAAGGGGCAAACATAGTCCTATATACTGATAATGAGAATTTTTTTAAAACAGGAGAATCACGAGTAAAAAGAATTGTTGATGAAATAAAAAAAAGAATAGAATTAAGAGCAGATAAAAAAATTCTCCCAGAACAGGCAAAAGTGGAAAAAGAAATCAAACAAATTGTTCCAGAAGAAGCCGAAATAACAAATATAATTTTTGATGTTCAGAGAAGCATAGTTGTAATTGAGGCAAAAAAGCCAGGACTTGTTATTGGAAAGCAGGGTTCTATTCTGGAAGACATAAGAAAAACAACTTTATGGACACCTCAGATTAAGCGTTCTCCTGCAATAAAAAGCAAAATAACAGAAAATATAAGGGAAGTGCTTTATGCAAATAATAATTACAGAAGAAAATTTCTTAATTCAGTTGGAAAAAAAATTTACAATGAGTGGAATCCTGAAAAAACAGATGAGTGGGTAAGATTAACTTTTTTAGGAGGTGCAAGACAGGTTGGAAGAAGCTGTATTTTGCTTCAAACACCAACTTCAAAAATTCTCCTTGATTGCGGGGTTGATGTGGCTGCACAAGATAAAGATAAATTTCCTTGTTTTGATATTCCTGAATTTGACATAAATCAATTAGACGCTGTTGTTATAAGCCATGCACATTTAGATCATGTTGGATTGCTTCCTTATTTGTATAAAATGGGATATAAAGGACCTGTTTATTTAACTCATCCTTCATTAGATATTGCAGCATTGCTTGCTCTTGATTTTATTGGAGTTGCCTATAAACAAGCAGCAAAACCTTTGTTTGATTCTACAGATATTAAAGAAATGGTAAAACATAGTATTTGCCTGAATTATAATGAAGTTACAGACATTACTTCTGATGTTCGATTAACTTTTTACAATGCAGGGCATGCTCTTGGAAGTGCAATGGTTCACTTAAATATTGGCAATGGTTCTCATAATTTACTTTATACAGGTGATTTTAAATATGGCAAGTCAAGACTTTTAGACCCCGCAATAATAAATTTTCCAAGAATAGAATCTGTAATCACAGAATCTACTTATGGTTCAAAAAATGACATACTTCCTCCAAGAATTAAGGCAGAAGAAGATCTTTTAGAAACAATTAATAAAGCAATTTCAAGAAATGGAAAAGTTTTAATTCCTGAATTAGGTTTGGGCAGGGCTCAGGAAACAATGCTTATTCTTGAAGATGCTATGAGCACAGGAAAATTGCCAAAAGTTCCAATTTATATTGATGGAATGATTTGGGACATTAATGCTATTCATACTGCTTACCCTGATTTTTTAAGCAATAAAGTCCGAGCATTAATTTTTCAGGATAATAATCCTTTTGTTTCAGATATTTTTTTAAGAGTTGGTTCTCCCCAGGAAAGAAGGCTGGTTTTTGAAGGTGGTCCTTGCATTGTTCTTGCAACATCAGGTATGCTTGTTGGAGGTGCTTCTGTGGAGTATTTCAGGGAATTTGCAGGAAATAAAAATAATGCAATAGTTTTTGTTTGTTATCAGGGAATTGGCTCTTTAGGAAGACAGGTTCAAGATGGCATAACTCAGACAAAAATGATGGTAGATGGAAAAGAAGAAATAGTTGATGTAAATTTAGAGGTCCATACAATTGATGGATTAACTGCTCATGCAGGAAGAAATGAATTGCTTTCTTTTTTCAATAATATAAAACCCCGTCCAAAAAGAATAATTATCAATCATGGTGAGGTTTCAAAATCAATGGATTTAGCTTCAGCATTGTACAAACTTAACAGAGTAGAAACAAGTGTTCCAAGGGCTCTTGAAACTTTAAGGTTGAGGTGATTTAACAGTGCTAATTTTAATAAACTAATAACAGCTTTTAAGTCACCGAACCAGAGGGGATAAATCATATTTTTTAGTCCACCCATATAAAAAAATTTACAAAATCTATTATTAATATATTTACCTTACCCTATTCCTAACAACCCGGTTTTTTTAACTACAATTTCTAATTGACAAAAGTAATTTTAATTTAACTTATTAATTCTAAAAGTAAAACCTCTGAAATAATCTAATTTGTATTGATAATTGTGTATCTTAATTTTATGTGTAATAAAAAAGCTATTATTTAATTGAATGTGCATTTAATCAACCATGAAATATAAATAAACGAGCAAAGTAAGTTTCTAATTTTTGTTAAACATTAATAATTATTTATTCTAGTTCCCCAAAACTATGGGGGATAATTTTAAAAACCTAAAGTTCTTAGTTTATTTATGAAAAAAAGAGATGGTTCAATAAATAGATTACTTTACACTCTTCTGGCTTTATGTGTTTTTATTATAATGGG
>JAHIHG010000020.1 GCA_018898425.1 Nanobdellota archaeon
ATGGATAATTCATCTTTGTCAATTCATACATCAAATCCTTATCATAAAATCCTCTATCAAATAATATTAACTCAATATCCCCTATGAAATTCTTTATCTTCGATAAACAATCAATAATAATGCTACTTTTGTAATGCCCAACCCTGATAGGTAAACTTATCAGAGGTATTTTTTCAGGTATATCGTCGGAGACTATGCTACACGTAATAAATTTGAATTTTCTAGTTACAGCATCTTTTTTTGTCCAACCATGAATATTAAATCCCTGAACATCTCCATAAAAATCCTCGTCGGTATAATCAAATGCAAGCATAACTTTTTTCTCGTTTAATTTTAATTTCCTGGAAACTCTTTCAATATAATCCAAATAAGCATAACAAATTATTCCTTTTTCAGATTCTTTTATGCGCTTGTATAATGTATCTGTTTTATTGCTTATTGTTTCAACATAAGTATGATGTGAAGCTGCTTCTAATAGGGGGTTTAGTAATTCATATCCAGAAATTTCTTGTTTATCTCTTGAAACAACTAAAGCATTGTTGATAAAATGCTTTAAGATTCCTAAATTAAAACATAATTTTTCTTTAATCATTGGTTATTACTAAATAAACTGTTTTATCTAAATACTCTTTTGGACAATCAACTTTGGCAGAGGTGCCAAATTTAGTAACTTTTCTCTTTAGAAAACCAATCATATTTTTAATTTTAAGTTCTGGTTTAGTCTTTAATTTAATAATCTTCATATATCTATTAGATATCTTATGTATTTAAACTTTTTGTGAGTATTTTAGAGTTAGTTTTAAGCTTCGGAGATACTGATTAATTATTAAAAATTTATGAGCAGAAAAGCACCTTATGGCAGAATCATTTAAAAAAATCAGATTAAAATCCAAAAAGAACAAAAAACCAAACGAAAAAAACAAATACATGCCTGATTAATCTTACTGCCAGTGTTTCTAAGAGATGCTTTTTTGAATCCATTTTAAAAACACCTGCTAAAGTAGGAATATATGGAATTGGAGAAACTGCCATGATTAATAAGGCATATCTGCCATATTTTTTAAAAAGCTCTTTGTATTTTTTTATATCTTTTTTAGGAAAGTATTTTAAGATTTTTGCTCCTACAAAATAACCTAAACAAAAATAAAAAATATTTCCAATAATTGCTGAAGAGAGAAATAAAAAAAGAATAAACCAGGGATTAAACACATTCATAACCAATATTGATGCAACAGCAACACTTGGGCCGACAAAAATTGGTGCTCCTTCTAAAAAAATAACTAAGAAAATCATTGCAATCAACCCTCCGGTCATGACCAATCCTGTAACTTCTTTATCAAGAAATTTATAATTAATCAAGCTCCAGACTAATAATAAAATAAAGAAAATATTTAAAATCCAAATCCAAAGCTTCACCACCTTTTTTTTATCCATAAATAAATAATAAAATTAATTATTTAAAATGTTTGGCTAGAGGTTTTATCTTTTGTCTTATATCAAACTCAAAGGAATTAAATAAATAACTCCCAGGAACTAGCCAAAAAGGTATGGAGTCTGGCGTAGGCGTATTGTTACTTTCAAGTTAATACATTAGAGAAAGATTTATAAAGAAAAAAAGTTACAAAAATTTCATGAAAGGATTAAATACATTGTTAGAATCAAAAGTTGGCCAATATAAAGCCATAATGGATTCAAAATCATTTCCAATAGCAGAAGTTATTGAGGAAGTTTTAGATGAAGTGGGAATTGAATTTCAAAATTTTCCTGCTGGGGGAGGTTTTGATGTTAGGCTCACTAGGGGGTATGAAATTACTTTACCAAAAGATTTTATTGGAAAAGAAATTCCTCTGGCATATTTTGCAGGGAGAATTTCGGAAAGATATTTTTCTAAATATGAACCAAAAGTTATTAAAGCTAGACCAGATTTAGTAGAACCTTCCATGTTAACTGAAAATCTTATCGAGTGGATTGTATCTTCCCCTGAAAAAGAATCAAATAATTACGCATTTATAGATGTTGCTTCGGTAAGGGTGCGTTCAAAACCTACTGAAAAAACAGATGCACAATCTTTAGATAAATCGGAAAGTTATTTATGTAAATTAATTCCTTGGTTAAAAAAACCTCTTTCTATTTTTTAGTTCCCAAATTGTATCACTTTTAATATGGGCCTGGCGTAGGCGTTTCTTACAAAGATTTATATTTTAAATTCTTCAGATAAAAGAATGGTATATGATGTTATTTTTGTCCTGGGAGAGAGATTCTGCGATCATCCCCTCTGCGGGGTGGCGATTCTCAAACGACTTCTTGAGAAGAACAATTACAGCGTTGGAATTATAGAGATTCCTAAAACAGAGAAAGATATAACCAAATTAGGTAAGCCTAACCTTTTCTTTGGGGTGAGTTCTGGAAGTATTGATTCTATGCTAAGAAATTATACTGCTTTGAAGAAAAAAAGAGAAGAAAAAGAGGTTTTAAATTACACTCAAGAAGTTCCAGACAGGGCAGCGATTGTTTATAGTAATTGGATAAGAAAGAAATTCAAGGATTCTTTAATTGTTCTTGGAGGAATTGAAAGTTCTCTTAGGAGATTTACTCATTATGATTATTGGCAAGATAGTTTAAGGAAGTCAATAATTTTTGATTCAAGGGCAGATATTCTTGTTTATGGTTATGGGGAGAAACAGTGCTTGGAGATTGCAAAAAGAATTTCAAATAAAGAGCCTCTTTTTGGAATTGAGGGAACGTGTATTAAGAGCAGAGAGCTTCCTAAAGGATTTATTGAACTTCCAAGTCACGAAGAGGTTTCTGGTTCTAAAGGAAAATTCTGCGAGATGCAAAATTTGTTAGACAATAATAAAGACCTCGCGCAGAAAACAGGAAACTTCTATATTTTACAATACAAATTCCCAAAATATTCTTCAAAAGATTTAGATGAATATTACGAGCTTCCATTTACAAGAAAAATTTCAATTGATTATCTAAAGGGTTTTGAATTTAGTGTGGTTACTCATAGGGGTTGTATTGGGAATTGTAACTTTTGTTCGTTAAAATTAATGTCTTCTGGAAGGATAATCTCAAGGTCAGAAGAATCTATTCTTAAAGAAGTGGAATATCTCACCAAACTTCCCTATTTTAAGGGAAACATAGACGATTTAGGAGGACCGTCTGCGAATATGTATGGGATGGATTGTGATAAATGTAATAATAATTGTATTGATTGTAAAAAACTCGATAAATCTCATTCAAGAATTATACATTTACTTAGGCAGATAAAAAAAGTGAAAGGAATTAAGAATGTTTATGTTAGAAGCGGGGTTAGATATGATTTAGCAAATGACGAATATTTAGAAGAGTTAAAGCACCACATTCCGGGTAAACTAAAAATTGCTCCAGAACATATAAGTCCGGATGTCCTCGAGATGATGAATAAGAATAAAGGCAATTTAGATGATTTTATTAAACGATTTAAAAAACTTGGGTGTGGAGAGCTTGTGTTTTACTTTATGGTTGCGCATCCTGGTTCTACTATGAAAGATGCGAAAGAGTTGGCTGAAAAAACAAAGAAACTAAAGAATACAGAATCTGTCCAGATATTTACTCCGACACCTATGACTATCTCAACCTGTATGTATTATACTGGATTAAATCCTAAAACAAAAAAGCCGATTTATGTTCCTAGAACGTATAAAGAAAAAAAAGACCAGAGAAGAATTTTGGGTTAGGCAAAAGGAGTGGGCGTTATTCAAAACAACTAACCTTAACCTTAGGTTAAAGTAACGACGTGGACGCTTAGAAAAATATATATACTTCTATTTACTATTTCTGTTAAGATAAAAAATGAAAGATAAAAAATTGAGAAATAAAGGAATTTTGGTTGGTTTCATCTCAGCAGTTTTTGGTGGTGTAATCGGCTCTTACATCGGAGGATTAATTGTGCAAGAAGTCGTTTATAGAATTGTTGGAGCTATAATTGGGGCTATAATTTTAGGAACACTAATTCCTGAATTGTTTTTAAAGAAAAAGTAATAACTCCTATAAAAAAGGAGTAGTAAAATAAAACTCCCAGTCATCTCGGCGTGAGCATGTTATGTCTACTAAGAGGGAAGATTTATAAAGTATACTTATGTATACATAGGTATATGGAAACAACAATTAGACTAAATAATTCTGTAAAAGAAAAACTCGATTTAATTAAAGTTCATGCTAGGGAAAGCTATAATGATGTTATTAATAGAATGGTTGGTGAATATAAAACTCTTAATGTAGATGAAGAAAG
>JAHIHG010000021.1 GCA_018898425.1 Nanobdellota archaeon
AGGTTTTCTGGATGATCATAACAGGTCATGGTTCTATCTGAGCCGTTTTTGTTTGGATTAAACTTGAACACAAAAAACCATGTTATGGTGATCACGATGATTAATAAAACCAATAAAAATATTTTTTTACGTTTGCTCATAATTATATTTTTATTTAAGAATTAATAAATGTTTTGTTCTTTAGGGCGAAGGGGCAAATTTTGCATAACGCATATTATGCTCACTTTCAACTAAACGTAATGAGCTTTGTCTACCACTAAAATAAATAAAAATATAAACTATGCTTTAAATAATATAATATGAAAAAATCAACAAGATTATACATTACAGGAACAGTACAGGGTGTTTTTTTTAGAATGTTTATTAAAGAAAATGCTGAAAGATATAATGTTAAAGGGTTTGTAAGAAATCTGGAAGATGGAAGAATAGAAATTTTTTTAGAAGGAGATGTAAATAATGTAAATAAAATGATTGAAATTTGCAAAAAAGGTCCAAAACACTCTCAAATAAGACATGTGGAAATAAAGCCAGAAAAATTCCAGGAGTTTAAAGTTTTCAAAGTACTTCATATTTAATTAAAATGGCAAAGAAAAAATTTACAAAAAAACAAGCACACCACAGGTGTATACCCAAAGGGCACAAGACCCCGAAACATTTTCAAAAAAAATGTTTACTAGAGGCAAAAGAAATTGGTGAACAGCTTGGGATAAAATGGGATAAATTTGATGTTGAACAATTTAGGATGGGAATGGAAGTTGAGCTTGAACACGGATTAATTGACCCACATACAAATATTACAAATGATGATGATTTAATGACTGGAAAGATTGCTTTAGCTCATTTAAATGAGATACCAGATTATTATGACAGACTTGAAAAAATGGAAAAACAAGGAGAAAAAGAATTAAAAAAAATCCGAAAAATATAAAAAGTTTTTTGAACAGGTAATTTTATGAATCACATTAAAAAAGGAAGAAACAAGAAAGTTGCAGAAATTTTACAAAATAGAGATGCTGAAGAAAAAGTAATAATTGCTAAAATACAAGCTGAGAGAAAAAACAACCCAGGAATTATTGGACAAATAATTAATAGGGAAAAAATGAGCCCAAAATATGTTCAAGATATAATCTTTCTTGCGGGGGGAATTTCAAATGAAGAGATAATTGCTGCTATAAAACCAATGGGTTTTGATGAAAGTAAAAAATTCTTAAAAAACCTACCCTATAAACAAAGGGATAAATTTACAAGCGAGTATTTTAATAGATTAAATCACAAAAATTATGAAAAGTAAAAATAATTTGACAAACATCTAATATGATTTATACTAACTCAGATGGAGGTGCAAGAGGAAATCCAGGTCCTGGAGCAATTGGGGTGATAGTTAGAAAAGACGGAGAAATACTTGCTCAACACAGAAGTTTTATTGGAAAGCAAGTAACAAATAATATTGCAGAATATGAAGCATTGATTAAAGCATTGGAACTTGCCTCAAAATATACAAAAGACACAGTAACCTGCATATTAGATTCTGAATTAGTTGTCAAACAATTGCTAGGAGAATATAAAGTTAAAAATCCCACTTTGTTAAAATTATTTTTAAAAGTCCAAAAACTTCAGGATAATTTTAATCAAATAAGATATTTAAGAGTTAGCAGATGGAATAAATTTCAGCAAATAGCAGATGAATTGCTGAATCAAGAGCTTGAATCAAGAGGTTATAGAAAATATCAAAGAAGATGAAAATTAAAGAAATAATAAACAAAATCCCAAAACTACCCTTAACTGCCCTAATTTTTTATTTAACAGCTTTTGTTCTTTGGAACTTAGGTTTTATTCCTTCTCCAACAGAAATCTTTTTGTTCTTGGAAAAATTATATGCAAATTATGGTTTATTGGGATTGTTTGCAGCATCTTTCTTAGAAGGAATAGTTTACCTGGGATTATATTTTCCTGGTTCATTCATAATTGCTATTGCAGTGTTTTTATCAAATGGAACTTTTTTTAGTCTCATCTCTATTAGTTTAATTGTTGCATTTGCCTTGACAATAACTTCTATAATCAATTATGTTTTAGGGAGACATATTGTTTCAAGAAAAAGAAAAGATGATGAGTTTTTTAATAAACGTCAAGTTGCTTCCAAAGGACTTTTTTTATCTATGCTCCATCCAAACTCTTTAGCATTTTATTTTTTCAATTTGGGAATAAAAAAACAGAATTTTCTAAAAATTATATTTGTACCCTTAATCATGATTCCTTATGGATTAATTTTTGCCTATATACTATATTTCTTTAAATCTTCCTTGAAATCAGCTGTTGAGAATCCATATGTGATGGTAACAATTATATTAATTTGGTTTACGATGGCATTTGTTGTTAGCATAAGGGGAAGTAAAAGAAGATGAAATATGAAAAGTTGGTGAGAGATAAAATCCCAGAAGAAATAACTAAAAGAGGTGCCCAATCAATTACTCATATTGCAGGAGATTTAGAATATTGGAATAAACTAAAAGACAAACTTCAAGAAGAAGTTAATGAATTTTTAAATGAGAGTAATAACCTGACTTCGCCACATAATTCTTAAAAGTAAAAGCCACCTAACTTTTGTATAGAATCAAAAAGGA
>JAHIHG010000022.1 GCA_018898425.1 Nanobdellota archaeon
GGGTTCATTGAGAGCAATAAACCATTAATAATCACCGGGTAAGAGAAAGAAAATGCAAGATAATTCCAAGAGGCATAAACTAGGGTAAAGATACTAAAGAATTTGTTTATGTTGCTAGAACATTAGAATATCAAGTAGATGGTTTTGAATTAAATTTATCCTGTCCTCATGCAAAAGGTTATGGAATGCAATTAGGACAAGACCCTGCAATTGTCCATGAAATAACTAAAGCGGTTGTCAATGGAACAAGAAAACTTGTTTTTGCAAAATTAACGCCAAATGCAGGGAATATTGGAGAAATTGCTAAATCAGCAGTTAATGCTGGTGCTTATGGGATTGTTGCAATAAATACAGTTGGTCCTGGATATCATTCTGTTAATGGAAATCCTGTTTTAACAAATAAAGTTGGGGGCCTATCTGGAACTGGAATAATTCCTATTGGATTAAAATGTGTTAAAGAAATAAGGCAAGCAGTTGGAGAGGAAATACCAATAATTGGTATGGGTGGAATGAGAACTATTAGAGACATCCAAGAATATGCTAAAGCAGGAGCTAATATCTTTGGAATAGGAAGTTCTTTGGTAGGGATGACGGATCAACATCTTAATAATTATTTTAAGGCTCTTATAGAAGATATAAATAATAATGGAGAAACTGATAATGCTTCTAGGTTTTTGCAAGAAGTTGATATGCATTATAGAAAGGTTAGAGTTGAAAACATAATAAATCCTAATTGTGATTTTAAGGTTATTAAAACTAACCAACAAATACAAGCAGGCCCAGGACAATTTGTATTTGCATGGATTCCCGGAATTGGAGAAAAACCCTTTTCAATTATGGATGATAATCCTTTAACATTAGGAATATTAGAAAGAGGAGAATTTACAAGAAGTATTAATTCATTAGGAAAAGGAGATTCTTTTTATGTAAGGGGTCCTTATGGACAATCTACAGACATTCCAGAAGGATCTAATGTTGTCCTGGTTGGGGGAGGCTGTGGAATTGCGGGAGTTTATTTACATGCTAAAGAATTATCCAAAAGAGCAAATATAACTAGTTTATTGGCAGCTAAAGATTCAGACCATTTGCCTTATTTAAAAGAGTTTGAAAAATATGGAGAAGTTAAAGTAGCTACAGAAAATGGAAGTTTAGGAAGAAAAGGTCTTGTAACAGGATTGTTTGACAATACTTATATTAATTCAGGAACTTATTTTTTTAATTGTGGTCCTAAAGCAATGGTTGATGCAGTTCTTCCTTTAGAACTAAAAGTTTCTACTCCTGATAAAATTTACTCCTCTGTAGATTATATGACAAGATGTGGTGTTGGAATTTGTGGAAGTTGTGCAGATGAAAAGGGAAGAAGGACTTGTATAGAAGGGCCTTTTATAAGTTCTTGACAACTCTCTGACCGTGCAAGCGAGTAAAATGTTATCCTCGTGGGCGTTTTTTTTTGTTTTTATTTTCCATCGCTGTTGTGTGCCTGCCTTGATTTATAAATATTATCGGGGTGAAGTGGATGGATTGAAAAAGATTTTTTCAATAAAGAAAACAATCAATAATTTATTACATTCTTTTAACTCAAATACTTTTTCCGAATATAATCTACAAAAGGTTTTTCATCCTTTTCAATCTGATACTTGTCCAGAACATCATAATATTTTTCCAAATCTTCTATGGGAATATCAACTAAAGGATATGATTTTTTCCATAAAATCCAATTCATTAATAGTCTGGATAATCTGCTATTGCCATCGACAAAAGGCTGTATTGAAATTAATTTTAAATGAATTAATGATGCTAACTCCAAAGGATGCAGTTTCCTATTGTTTGCTTTATACCAATTAAAGAAATTATCTAATTCTTTATTCATTTCTTGCCATTTTGGGGGCACATAGGCAGTTCCAGCTATTTTTACATCTCTTTTTAATTCATTTCTTAATTTTCCTGCTATGTTATCATCAATTCCATAAAAAAGAATTGCATGCAATTTTTTAACAAATATTATATCAAACTTTCCCTTGTATTTTGTAATAGCAATAAAACCCTTTTCGTGATTTTCTAGTTCTTTAGCGATTCTTAAATTTTTAAAATCTTTTGGGATTATTCCTTCTTTTAATATCAAGAAAGTTTGCCTTAAGGTAATATTAACTCCAGAAAGTTTACTACTATCATAAGTATATCTTATCATAAATTCATTTAACTTCTTCTCTTTCTCTAATTTGCTTAGTTTTCTTAATTCTTGTTTGTATTTTTTCTTTTTATCTTCAATTTTTTCTAAATCTTCTTTAGAAAGATATTTGTATTTATCCCCAGAAAGTTCTCTTAAAAATTCTTTTTTTAATTGTTCTAATCTTAGTTTAGGTGGAAGAGATTTGCCAATATATTTTTTCTTTTGAATAATTTTCTTTCCTTTTCTAACTGAGTGGATCAATATCCAGTATTCTTTTCCCTTAACTTTAATTTGCCTTTCAGTTACCATGAAGAAGTTATGTACTACTCTTATTTAAAGGTTTTGGTTATGTACTACAAAACAAATCTCCATCACCCTATTATCCTAAAAGGAGTCTACGCCCCAGCCGTCTACTGGGCTCTTGTGGCATTTCGCAGGGTAGTGGGTTTTGCTGAACTTTTTTATCGTCAGAAAATTATGTTTATTGTTTTTGTTTTCCATCGCTGTTGTGTGCCTGGCTTGATTTATAAATATTGTCGGGGTGGGAGTAATGTGTAGATAGATTTCAAATGAAACTCTAAGGCATTTTAAGATAAGGTTTTTATATCTAAGTTGGGCTTAATATTGATGGAAAATCACAATAACGGAGCAAGTCTTGGTTTTGAAAAAAAAGCTTTGAATTTATTAAAGAAAAATTATAAAATAAAATTCTTTATAACCCCAAAATTTGGCAACATCTTGCCAAAAAATGGCAAAGTTTAAATAATCTGTTTTTATCTATCTTTTATGAAAGCAGATGAAAAAGTCTATGAAGTATATCTGGAGTTAAGGCAAAGCAAACTTTATTTTAATCAGATAAAGGAACATACTGGTTTATCCAATAGCTCTTTGCAAAATGTCCTCGACAAACTTATGAAAAATGGAATCTTAAAATTAAATAAAACAAAATCTAATACATTTTATCAAATCAAAAACAAAAAGATATTCTCTTTAAAATTTTCCGAAATTGCCCTAAATAAATTTGAAGCTCTTAATCTCGAAGTAAAATCCCCGTTACGAAACTTTCTAAAAGAAATTCCAAATCATATATTCTCAATAGTTCTCTTCGGCTCGGCATCAAAGAAAGAGGAACAAAAAGGAAGCGACATAGATGTCTTAATAATAGAAGATAAAAAAACGGACTTGGAATCTCTAAGAAAAGAAATAAACAATTTGTCAAATCATCCTCTATCAATCTTCAAGTGTTCGACGGGACAATTTCGCAAAAATAAAGACCCGGTAATAATTCAGGCAAAAAAAACGGGCTTCCCGATATACAAAGAACAAAATTTTTATGAGGTTTTGTTGGATGAATATTAACAGACTATTTTCAGATAACTCTTATTTAGAAAGTCAGATTAAATTTTTTATGAATAATAAGCAAATTAAAAAAATTGAACCAAATCCAGAGTTAGTCGCTTCGCACATACAGAAGGCGAAACATAATTTGGGGTTTTTCAAATTAAACGAAAAGTACGAAGAATATAAAGATTGGCAAATAGTGGCTTTATACTATTCTTTATACCATGCTTCTTTGGCTTTAATAACGAATAGGGGCTATTCCTCAAAAAATCATTATGCGACGATTATTTTATTGATTAAGGAATATTCTATCTCAAAAGATGAAGCAGAACTAATTAACGAACTTTCAATAAGTCAAAGCGAAGCTCAAATGTATACTAACTTGAAAAAAGATAGGCACGATGCGAGTTACTCAACGGAAACAAAATTTACAAAAAAAACTGTTAAGAATTATCAGAGAGAAGTAATTGGGTTTATTAATAAAACAGAAGAAATACTTGAACAATGAAAAAAACAATAACCTCTGTTGGTCAAAAAAGTTAACGTTCCCACCGTCGACCTCGCTCTTGGAGCAGAGTTGGAGGAGTCGTGAAATTTTTTGCTTATACGTTTAGTTTAGTATTTTTTATTGAGGGTGTTGGAGTTTTTAAATCTTGTCGGGGGGGTGACGGAAAAATTTGAAAATTGTCAAAGTGGACATTTTGTTAGAATGTCCCAACTAGGGTTATATTAGAAGGGCTACATTCCTCATGCAGTTAAATATCCAACATAATTTTGAATTATTAAGTTAAAGAGAGTGATGTTTTATATATTTTTTGTATTATTTTAATTATTATCAAATTCTATTTTGATTTTCTTTCCAATTTCTCTAAACTTTTTTAAATCTATTTCCTTTTCATTATTCTTCATCCTTTTATTAACATCTTCTAAAAACTCTTCAGTTTCTTGTTTTTTAATAATATCTTTAGATACCACAAATTCGTTAAGATATTGATAAAATCTTGCTTCATTTAATTTAACGGAATCCTTAGAATTTATCCATTCAATAATTGATTTAATTGCTTCAAAGTCAAAATAAATTAGCTTAATTTTCTTTATTGATACTTTTGAAATATCTTTATACCTATTTGCTTTTTTCAATGCAATTTTTTTAGATTCATTAAATATTTTCTTGAGTGTCTTGTCACCACATTCTAAATGCCCTATAATGAAGTCATAACTTAAATCCCCTTTTTCATATATCTCCTCATTTTTTAGAGATGCTAAAATATACCTAGCAATCTTTTCTTTTTCTTCATCTATATTAAAATCAGAAAACCATATTTTTGCATCCCAAATTGCAACCCCTGAATTTAAACTATTTTTTACTACTTTTTCTCTTTCAGGCAATCTTATTCCATCTGGCAAATAACCTCCCCCAATTTTTTGAGTTCCAGTAAACAAATATCTTTGAAGATAATAAATATTAGTCTCGAATTCTCTAAATTTTTTTTTACTTTGCTTATTAGATATTATCTCTTCCATTTCAGAAATTATTTTTCTAGAATCTTTTATTCTTTCTTCAGAATATTTCTTGCTTATTTCACTTAATTTACTGCTTAATGTTTCGGTAAATCGTCCTTCAAATATTGAAGATATTAATTCTGACACAGTCAAATGAGGAAAATCTCCAAAAGAATTTAATTTTCTAAAATCAGATTCTTTTACTATGGAAAATAAAGGGAATGAAATTCCATATAACCATTTAGCTTTCAAATTTTTAATCATATTTTCTGTGGGGGATTTTATAAAAATTGGGAAAATTATCTTTTGTCCCAATTTATCTAACTCGAAGGTTATCAATCTTTCATCAATTCCAAAAATACTAGGAGGATTCAAAATCTTGGGTTTAAATCCTTCTTGACTTAAAATATTCATTAATAATTCGATTATGCCTTCAGGGTTTATTTCTATAACAATATTTATTCCTCTTTTATCCATTGAGATTAAATTGTACTTCAAAAGTAAATCTAAAGTTTTGGAATA
>JAHIHG010000023.1 GCA_018898425.1 Nanobdellota archaeon
CCCCTCTTACATGAAAGTGGTATTCTCAAGGAAATTTTATAAAAATTATAATACTGATTCTATACATTTTAGACAAAATTTATTAAATTTTTTAGTATCAATTATAAACGGTCTTTTATTTCTTAGCATAGTTTTTTTGTTATATAATAAATCTGATGACATAACCATTATTCCTAAAGGAATATTTTTAATATTCTTTGCAATGGAATAACTTTCTTTGTCAACAATATCTCCTTGATCTGAAAGTTTCCTGCAAAGTTCTATTAAACTTTCTTCTTCCTCGATAGAATCTGCACATAAAGCAACATTCGAGGTTATTATTTTTGATTTCTTACCATTTATTTTTCCAATAAAAATGTTATTTATTTTAATTTGATTGATCGCATTAATATGGGAGATATATTCTTTTTTTAAATAATGACTGTTTAAAGATATTTCTAGTAATTTTTCTGGAAGATAGATATCACCCTTTCTTCCCTTAAATCCTCCACAAAGACCAAAGAACAATACAACATCTGAATTTTTAATTTTTTTTGCGACTTCATCCCCAGGGGGAGGAAGCAATTCTATTCTATTTTTTTCAAGATAGTTTTTATACTTTATATAGATATTATCTCTAGTAGGATTTTTAGCAAATAAGATTTGGATTTTATTGTTATTAAATGTAGTTTGAAATTCAAAATTATTCTTTTTTTTAATTTTACAATTAAATCTTTTTTCAATAGTTGAAAATAACATAATATAATTCAAATAAAGTCTTACAGAACCTCCGAGGATTAATGTTATTTGTTTCATTTGGCGGCTTAATTTTTTTATTTTAGTTATTTATAGTGCTTCTTTCTGCTTTTACTACAAGTTTAATTATAAATGTTTATATTGTACAACCATACCATAGCCCAAATTTTTTGCGATATTATTAAGAGATTTATTTATGGCCTGTTCTCTTTCTTCGTAATTATTATGACCTTCTATTGTAACCAGATTCGGGTTATCCTTCCCATATAATATTTTTGTCTCCGGGGTATAACTAACATGGATACATAATCTCTTGACCTTTTTAATTTATCCTCGATAACCTTGAGATCTCCTTTTGAAAAAGATCTCGCATAATACTGTCCAAATGTCTCTATTGTTCCTCTCGAATGTGTATGAAATTCAACATAATTATAGTCTGGATTTAATATCAAAAATTCATTTATAATTTGAACTCTTTCTGGTCGGGGATCAACAAATCCTGCTTTGTACGGGCTCCAGCAGAAAAAAGCCTTCTAATACACAATTCCCACATTCTTGCTTATATAAGTGAATTCCACTTACCTCTTCATTTAACTCAGCTAAAATGCCTAATTTTCTTTCAAGGTTTTTTGAAATAATTATTTGTCTAATTACCATTATAAATGAATTAATATTTTTAATTGTTTTCAACAAACTTAATAAATCTTTTGGATGAATCCGCTGTTGGAAATGAAGGAGCACGAACAAAAATTCCACCCATTGCATTGATAAAATTTACTCATAAACGAAAATCATAAAAATCAAGTTACCAAGATGTACACATTTTAAGATTTTAGTTTCTTCATTATGTATCTGATTTCTCATAAATTAAGAAATTCCATTTGTGCTTGCGGAATTGTTAAATTATTCGAAATAGTTTTAAACGCATCTTTAAATTTCAGTCACTGTTGCGAAATATAAACATGCTTCTTATTCTTTCACAGAAAAATATATCGATGTTCGTGTATAAAATAGAATAGACGAACCTACGTAAATTGTTCTGTTTATTAATTATGCACCGCCCTGAAGTACGGAATCCCCTGCGGCGAACTATAGTTGAAGCTGTTCGCCGCCCAGAGGGCATAGGCTCTTTTGTGTGTGGATAGCTTTTTGTTTAGTGTGGTTGAATCTAATTGCCTGCGGTAAGGTGTAGAGGGATTTTTTAAGTTTTATTATTACATGTCTGGTTTTTTGTTTAGTTATAGGTAGTTGGTTTTTTTCTTAAGGCTTGTTTTGTTTCTATGGGGTTTATCTAATGTTATGTGATTTATTTGTTTTTCATTATGGAATTAAGTAAGGGATTTTAAGATTTATTTAATTTATTCATTATATTTTACAAAGGTATAATTAATTTTTTGGGGTGTTTCTCCGCACAGCGGCGAACTATAGTTGAAGCTGTTCGCCGCCCAGAGGGCATAGGCTAACGTTGGCTTTTTGTGGATGGTTTTTTGTTTAAGTTTAGTGTGGTTGAATCTAATTGCCTCCGGTAAGGTGGATGGATTCTTTTTATTTTATAAGTTTTTGATTATTGCATGTCTGGTTTTTTGTTTAGTTATAGGTAGTTGGTTTTTTTCTTATGGTCTGTTTTGTTTCTATGGGGTTTATCTAATATTATGAGTAAGATAGTTTTATTTCAATGTAGGAGAGGGGTATAATGGAAACATGGAAATAGAAATAAAAATAAAAAAGTTCCTATCTTTGTACAAGGGCTATAATATTTTCCTAACTTTGGTGTAAATGGAAAAGAGAGGGGTGGTAGAGTGGATACATCAGTCTAAGATCAATCAGATTCTTGTCTCATTTTCTGTTCCCAAAACACCAAAACAGGTTGAAAAAGAGGTTCGTGTCAGAAAACTTAAAATGAAACCGTTTGTGGAAAAACATCTGGTTAAATCCTTAAATCCCGAGGCAAAAAAAGGCAGATTTTATATCCTGACTAATAAAGCCAGAAAATTACTAAAATTATCAAATTGTAAAAAAGTGATCAACAAAGATTGGGATTTGATAGGTTGGATTATGGCGAGCCCAAAACAAAGAGCAGTTGTTTCAATTGTAGTGGATTCAACGAAAAGAACTTCTGAGGAAATCAGGGAAAGAGCATCACAGTTAAACCCTCATCTGTCTAGAATAAGTACCAAGGGAATTCTCAAAGAGCTTATCAGCAAGGGCTTGATTGAGACTGAAATGATTGAAAGGAAAAGATATTACTGGATGAGCGAGAAGGGGAGATTGATTCTGGATAATGTGGGTTGGGTTAATGAGAATAAGAAGTAAGTAAGTCGCATCAGTTTTTTAAGCCAGCTCATTATGAAACAGTATTCTTGACCAGAAGACAACCTATGAAAATCATTGACGTAACAGTAGATTTGGCTTATTCAAATCAATTATGACCAAAGAGAAGCTCGCCCGGATCATTCAAGGGCTGTTGAAGACAGAGGTTGATCTGAGTTTCCTGTTGCAACTGAACGCACGTCAACTGGAGGCAATGATGGCTTGCATCAGGGATGATGTTGGGCAGATAAATTTAATAGGGAAACAATATGGAAGCAAAAGTTAAAGGTGCATGGATAATTCATCACACCAATAAATTAAATTCTGTCGCTATTAGTTCCCCCGAATATGAACAGCTTACCTTTGCAGGGAAATGCGGTATGCTTCTTAATGGTGTTGCAGCTTCTGAGCAAACGACTCTATCAAAAAGCCGTGTAAATGTACTCGCAAGCGCAGCAGGAATATCTACCAGACTTGAACTGCCTGTAATTATAGAAGAACTTAAACGGCAAAGATTAATAGATGAATCGTCAAACGAAATTACGGTATTAGGTCTCTCAACTGGAGATACATTATCACATGCAGCCAGAATTTATGAAGAAGCAAAACCTACTGCAACTGAACAAGCCTCGATAGAAATAGCAGAGTCAGTTTCAGAATGCCCCTTGTCTGGAAAAATAGTGAGTGAGCAAATATCAGATTCTTTCAAAATTAAATCTTCTGATACAAAAGATATTATTCGTCAATTCAATGACATCGGATTTGTTGATTCAGAGTCAATTGGAAATGATAAGATATTTTTTAATGGAAATCTATTTAGGAAAGACAATATCCGAAAAATTAATGGTGTTTTATCCTCATTATCATCCGCTGAAGAGGGAAAAATTAGAAACTTGCTTGCTATACTTGACAATAAAGGTTGTATTAGCCTTGAAGAGGCACTGGTGGTAACAAGTCAAGAAATTATAGATAAGATAATATCAATAGCTTTTATTGATATCAACACCATTGGCAACGAAATTGGCACTTATATGTATGTTACTCGTCCCTCAGCTTTCAAGAAGTTTTCGAACCCAGTAGTTGATGATGCCTTTGATTTAGCTAAAGCATTTCTGACCTCTTTAACATTTGGAATGACAAAAAGCTCATATTACCGTGGCAGAATAAAAATGATTGAAGCTTTGATGAATAAATTAATACAAGGGTATTGGGTTGGCCCTGCAACAGCAATCGGTCAAGATTACAAAATACTTGAATTTAAAGGTGTCATCCAGGTCCGACCAGAAGAAAATGGCATGTTCTCAATGAAATTATTGAAAAGAGATATCGGAGAACTTGCCTATAAAGTAATTTCGGAAGGGGAAGCAAGCACAAGTAGCATGGCTCAATTCCCTTCAGTATCAGCAACCAAGTACATTGGGCCAGAGCCGAATCGAACTGTAAAAAGAAAGAAACAATCAGTTCCGCTAAAAAAAGGCATCGCAACACTACTCAATGACTTGAGAACTGGGGGTATTAAATGAGTGCATTAAAAAAAGCAAGCAAAGGAGCCTTGGCCGAAGAGGCGCTCAGACATTATTTTCTATCATTAGGTTTCTTCGTATCCAGAGGTGTGAAGTTTCATTTCCAAAATTTTGAAATAACGGATATTGATCTTTGGCTTTACCACAAAGAAACAACTCTTACGAGAGACATAATAAATGTTGATATAAAAAACAAAAAAACTCCACAGGCTATTGAAAGGATATTCTGGGCTAAAGGTTTACAGAGAGTTTTAGGATTTAATCGCTGTATTGTTGTGACTACAGACAAAAGGCCAGCTACTCGTGAATTCGGTGAAATGCATAACGTTACAATACTTGATGGTAATTTTTTGAATAGGTTAACTACTAACTATACAGATGCACATGGTCAAATATCTGAAGAAGAAATAATTAACATACTGGATGTGCAAACATATACAAATTCTACAAAAAAGTGGTCGTTGATTTATGAAAAATGCAAAAGATATTTGTTAGACAATCTAAATTTTAATGGCGCAAACATATATCTTAATGTCATCTACGATTCATTAGAAGATTTTTTAGTATCTTCCAAAAAATCTGAAGCAGCTCTTCGCATTCTGTACTTTGCATTATCTTATCTGATACTTTGTATTGATTACAAAGGCCGATTATTTTCTTCGCTTAGTTCTGATGAAAGGAAAAATAATTTGATTGATGGATTCAGATACGGGGAATCTGGTAGGCAAAGAGCAAATGAAATACTTAAAACAGCAATAACTTTAGCTGAACAATCTACAGCAGAAAATCTATTTACACGCAGTTTATTACAAAAAGAAATAGAAAAAGAGTTGTCAGCATATCCTGCAGAAGGATTAGCTTCATATTTTTCCAGATCAGATATTCTTAAATCTCTTTTTGATACATCTAAGCAATTTCATTCACTGGCTTTAGCCAAGAGCCTTAAGCCCCCCGATTTAATCGAATCTAATTTGAAGGCTTATATTGGTTTGGTTGTTGATCATTTTAAAGTCGATAGGAAAAAAATCCTTTAGCCCAACATGCTCTTTCAGCGGAGTGCAAAAAGCCGCGCCCGCTGAAGAGTTAAAGATACTTGGTATAAACTAAATTGACTATTTTTAATGATTTTATTCTGTAATCGTAAAAAAACGAGGGGTACTAAAAGTTCAAAGTTAGATATATGGCAAGGAATCTTAATCCCGCGGTAAGAAAAGAATCAATATTTATTCTTATACCGCATTCCGTATAATATGCTATTTTTAACAAAAACAAGAATCCAGTACAATAATAAACGTTTTGGATTGCCGTGAAACGCGGCCGATACGCCAAGGAGAAACATGAACGCGAACGCAAACGAAACTCGCAAGAGCAGGCCGGTACGAGTCGGGGTGATTCATAACGGCATTCAGGCCGAGGATGCATTCAGTGCGATTCCTGGCGTTACCCTGATCCGATCAATCCGAGCGCTGCCCTTCGCCATCCTCCGCTACGATGTGCTCATCGTGCCAACTCATACGGACCAGGCCATGCTTTACCGGCTGAAGGGTTCTTTCATCCGGTACCTCGGCCTTGGTGGCGTGCTCGTTCTGCTTGGGGCTACAACGCAGGGCCGACGCTGGCTGCCACGGTTCCAATGGGAGCAGAAGTTCACTCAGTCCATTCATTTCGATACCAGCACAGAGGATGGCCAGCGCATTTTCAAGGGTGTACCCGACCCACAGTATCTCCAGTATCACAGCAAGTACGTCGGGCACGGAAGTATCACGGTTAGCATCCCACAAGGCGACCAAGCTCTTGCTGGCGACGATGAAGATCGTAAAGTTGTAGTACTCCGTCGGTTGCCAGAGGGTGGCGTTCTCCTGGTGACCACACTAGATCCCGACTATCATGCCTCTGCACCGGTACCTGGACCCGCTGAAGAGAATGTTGAGACAACCCACAGGAAGGCAGGCCACTTGCTGGAGAACATTGTCAACTGGGCTATATGGGCCGCGCAAAATACTCCAAAGCATCGCCGTCGGAGGCTTCTCGGGTTTGTTCTTCCAGCAGTGTCCATGGGCGGTATGGCGGTGTTCTACCTTCTTCCGGTGGCCGTCTTCATGCTGTTGTTCGACCCATCGATGGCTCAAGGTGTCGGTGCGGTGGGGAGATTCGTCGCGGCTATCGCATTCTTGGGATCTTTGGTATCAATATACACTGTATTCAGGAGCTTCATTTCGAAGAGGGCGAAATGACTGGTCTATCAACACACGTAGGGAACCTCTCTACTCTTGGTTTGCTGCCAGAGAGGCAATTTCTCCACTATGCGTGGCCTTGTCTCGACAACCGCGCTGGGCACGGACAGCAAGTATCCAAAGTCCACATTGCCGAGCTTATGGAGCTAATCCGCGGGCGAGGGCGTCCGCGCCGGAGCCTTCTACGGTACGTTTTCCCCGATGCCTATCGCGGGATTGGTCAGGCGGCTAAGATACTCCGAATGGACAGGTGGACCCAGGCTGCAGTTGAGAGGTACTTCCTATTCGACCACGACATGCACCTCAACACTGCGCTGGCCAACGGCATCCCACGCCAAGTCGTGGATCTCTGCAGAATACTCGTGGGTCGAGTCGTCTCCTTGGCCCCGCTGCAATGCCAACTGAGTCTCGGCGAAGACAGCAGAAGATACTCACTCAACCCACTCAAACTCCCGTGCCAGTTGGGTGCCTACGTTGCAGTTCATGGACTGACAGTCGTCGACGTGTTGAAACTACCAGATTTTCGGGAGGACGCAGGATGATGCTTCAGAACATGTTCGTCTCAACATTGAGGGTCAGGACGTTCGTTCGGGATGCTCTGAAATGTGGATGTCCCGATAGCGTCTTTGACGACGTGAGGATAGGACTCCCGACGCTCTACGATACTCACAACGTGGCAGGTGGCCTTGAGATGCTGGTGGGTAAAAGGCTCCTTGTCGCTGTCGTCCCATTCGAGAATGTTGGGAATCCAGATTCCGACATCCCCGGGATTCTCGAACGGGGTCGACGCGTGCGGGACGAAAATGGGTTCAATCGCTACAGGCTCGTTCTCGTTGGCAGTCATGACACCAAACGGCATGCGCAGTTGGAAGCCCTATCTTTGGCGTTCGATGATAGAATCCACATCCACCTTCTAGAAGAGCACGAACTACATTTGGATGGAGAGTAGACGCAATCTAACACATATGAGCCTTTCCGTGTCAACAGGCAATAAAAAATTAATGAGATACAGCCAAGCTTTTACACGCCTCCCGGTTCCACGTTACAGATATCTGCATCAAACATTCAGCCTTATTCACAGATGGTTGCGATATTGATATGATATTTTTAATATGAATAAATAACACTATTACGCGGCTCACCTATTCCACATCTCCATTAATTTTTTCCCAAGACCTTTTTTCAACATAGCTTTTAAAAGCGCCTCCTGGACATCCTCATCCATTAACAAGGGAGTGGCAATATCATCAAACCCTTTTCTTTTTTCATCAAGTTCAACTGCTGTTTTTATATCGAGGATACTTCCGCAATCCTTGCAGAATAGATGGCCGGATGGATTTATTCTCTTGCATCTTGGACATTGTTTTATTTTGGATTCCTGTTTTTTCTCTGACGTTTTTATGCCATGTATTTCAAGCATAGTCCTGTTGACATCATCAGACACCAGATGTGAATATTCAGAAAGCATCTTGCTGCTCGGTATCCAACCAAAGTAAACTTTTGCTTGTGATTCATTTATCTGCTTATTGCTGAGCAGGTGTGTAACTCTTGTATGCCTGAATAAATGGGGATATATTCTTTTCCTGATTTTAGCCCTCTCTTTTAATCTTAGAACCAATGCTCTAAATGCACCATAATTCATCCTCTCATTCTTTTTCCTATTTCCAAGCATTATCCATAAGGGAGCACTGGGATTGTTCTTTAAAGGGTGCATGTTTAGCCAGGAACTAAGGTAAGGATCAGAAATAACAATTCTTGGTGTTCTGTGTCCTGTCTTACCAGTGAGGTCAATTATAAAACTGTATTTATCCCTTGAGATATCTTTTATTCGTAATGCGCCTATCTCACCTATTCTTGCACCTAATTCATATAGCATAGAAATGAACGCCTTATCACGGGGATGTTCTGCTGCTTCTGTAATCTTTTCAATTTCACGCTCTGTCAAAATATCTGAAGCATTGATTCTGGGCTGGTCTTTTGCACTTATACTTGCTCTTAGCCAGCTTATAATCTCTGGGTAGCCCAGAACTGTTTTGTATTCGTCTCCGAAAGTGAGCCACTTATAGAATTTCTTCAGGATGGATTTATGGGTATGCTTTGTTGCAATTGACCATTCTTTTCTTGAATCTATTTTCAAAACAACATCTTTTAAATCATCCTTTGTTGCTTTATCAAAATTTTTCTCAAGCAGTCTGGAAAATAAGATGAGAGTCCCGATAATCCTGATTCGTCTTGATATGCTAAGACCCTCAAGAGTGCATGCTCTATCAAATTTAAAAATAAGTTCCTTATTCCTTTTAGAAATATTGGCCTTCTCTATTCCTTTCTTTGCATTTTCATACCGTCTATCATAGTTGTGAATATCAACTTTGGGATTCATATAAATAGTACGATTGCCTAACTACTATTTAAAGCTTTCTACATGCACTACTTGTTTAACGCCCCCACCGAGATTCGAACTCGGGTCACTGCCTTTCTTCTTTTTCTCCTGAAAAAGGAGGAAATGAAAAGTGCAGAGCACTTTACTTTTGAAAGGGCAACATTCTTGGCCTCTGAACTATGGGGGCATAAAGGGCACCAAAGTTCCCTTTATCAAACCCTCCTTTAAATTAGGAGTCAAGCCTGATAAGGGCATGAAATAAAATACTTTATGCTTGATTAACAGAGAAAAATTTAGTTTTTAAACATAACTGAAACTGTTTTTATGGAGAATTTTTATGCTTTTGTATTTTTGTATAATTCTATGTAATTAATAAACTAAAATTTAAATAAGCTTAATTCTATATATTTTATGCTCAAAAATATGAATCTTAAACAAGCTGCTTATCAATCCTGGCAAAATATCTGGAGAGTAATGCCTTTTCTTATTGGAATTGTTTTGCTTATTAGTATTCTTTCTCAGTTTTTTACAAAATCATTTTATTCAGGAATTTTTAAGGGAAATATTTTTTTAGATCCTTTAATTGGAAGTCTGGCTGGCAGCATATCTGTGGGTGCTCCTGCAATAAGTTATATTTTAGGCGGAGAAATGCTGGCTCAGGGAGTTAGTTTAGTTGCTATCACAGCATTTATTATTTCCTGGGTTAGTGTTGGCATTCTCTCATTTCCTGTAGAGGCTCATTTTTTAGGAAAAAAATTTACTTTAATTAGAAATATTTTATCATTTGTTTTTTCAATTATTGTTGCTATAATAGCTGTATTTGTATTTAATTTAATATGAAACACAAAATAAAATTAGGAAAAGTATGGTTTTTGATAATTGTATTTTTAATATACTTCTTTTTACTTTTATTTAATTTAGAACTTTTTTTATCTGCATCTAAATTTTTCTTTAATTCATTAGCTAAAATAATTCCGGCTTTTATTTTTGTATTTATGATCATGACTATTATAAATTATTTTCTAACTCCTGAAAAAATACTGAATTTTTCAAGGAAAAAGGGAATTAAAAAATGGTTATTTATGGTTTTATCAGGGATATTGTCAACAGGCCCGCCTTTTTTATGGTACCCTCTTCTTACAAAATTAAAAAAACAAGGATTAAATCCTGGTTTAATTGCTACTTTTCTTTATAGCAAGGCTCTTGTTATCTCATTTTTACCTTTGTTGATTTTTTATTTTTCTTTCAAGTACATGATTGTGTTATATTTTGTGCTGGCTATTGCTGCATTAGTGCAGGGAATTATAATCAGCAGAGTAATGAGGTGATACCCAAAACTTTTTAATCTCTTTTCTTTTAAAATTTTTATGTCAGAACAAAATCTTCCTGAAATAAATGTCGGGGTAGTGGGGCATATTGACCATGGAAAAACAACCCTGCTTTACAGTCTTACTGGAAAGTTTACAGATACCCATTCAGAAGAATTAAAGAGGGGGATTACTATTAAATTAGGTTATGCTGATATTACAATTTGCAAAGCTGGGGAGAAATATTTGACATCATTGCCCAAGAGTGGGCAAAGTAAAGGCACACCAATAAGATATGTTAGTTTTATTGATGCACCTGGTCATGAAATGCTTATGGCAACAATGCTTTCTGGGGCTGCAATTATTGATGCTGCTATTCTGGTTATTGCTGCAAATGAGGGTATAAAGCCTCAGACAAAAGAACATTTTATGGCTTTGCAGGCAAAAAAAGTCAAGAATATTATAATTGTTCAGAATAAAATTGATTTAGTGACTAAAGAGCAGGCATTAAAAAATTATAAAGAAATTAAAGAGTTTGTTAAGGGAACTCTGGCTGAAGATTCTCCTATTATTCCTATTTCTGCACAGCAAGGAGTTAATATTGATAAATTACTTGAAGAAATTTGCAAACTAGATATTCCAAAAAAAGAAATAAACACAATACCTATTTTTTTGATTGCAAGAAGTTTTGATATTAATAAACCTGGAACAAAAATAGGCAATTTACATGGCGGGGTTTTAGGCGGGATATTAAAAAAAGGCAAATTAAAAATAGGTGATGAGATTGAAATAAAACCTGGATTAAGTATAACAAAGCAGAATAAAAAAGAATATCAAACTTTATTTACAAAAATTCTTTCCTTGCATAAAGGAAATGAATCTGTGCAAGAGGTTGTTCCTGGAGCAAGCATTTCTATTGAGACTTCTTTAGATCCTTTTTTTACAAAAACAGATTCTTTAAATGGATGCCTGGTTTCAACAAAAAATTCTCTTCCAGACATAAGTCATAAAATAAAAATTAAAGCAAAATTATTCAAGGAAGTTTTAGGAGCAGAAGAAAAGAAAAAAGTTGAGCCATTAAAATTAAAGGAAATGTTGATGTTAAGTGTTAATACAACTATTTCTGTTGGAACAATTGAAAAAATTAAAGATACCCCATACCCTAAAGGGCACGAGAAGGGCACAAGTGATGAAGTTGAATTGAATTTAAATATTCCTGTTGTGGTCTTAAAGGGGGATAATTTGGGGTTGGCAAGAAATATTAATGGGCATTGGAGATTAATTGGCTGGGGAGAAATTGTTGAATAGAGACAAGTTTTAGCAATTAATAACGACTTTTCAAGATTACACTACATTAACTAAATTTTTAAAAGTATAAAATATAATTTTATTGATATGAGCTTAATTAAGAAAGATTATTATGTAAAAGTATTTATGGGAACTGATTATGAAATTGGAAATCCTGAAACAATCGGGCACTTAAAAAAAGTATCGGAAGAAATTATTTCTGATTTGCCTGATGATAATAGTCTTGAAATTGCCGAAACATCTCTTTATCATGATAAATTAATTTATACATTAAAAGAAGGAATTGTCCAATAATTTCCACCATAAAAACTTTTATAAACTCTTAATGTTTTCAAATAATATGAAAAATGCATTAGTTTTTATTGTGCTTGGAATGTTTTTAATGAGCTTTGCTTTTGCAGCTAATGGTAATGGTATTTTGCAGCAAGATCAAACACAAGCTCAAAATCAAGATCAGACTCAAACACAAGCTCAAGATCAGACTCAAACACAAACAAAAATTAAAGCAAAAATTATGACTCAGGCTGAAATTCAAGAATTAACTCAAGAGAAAAATAAATTAAAAATTCAAACACAAACTCAAGAATGTCCGGATAATTGTACATGTGTTGGTTCTGTTACAAAATGTGATTTAGGGGATGGAGGAAGAGAAATGACTATAAGTGCAGGCAAATCAGGGAATATAATTGTTCAGGTTAAAGGAGTAAACATGTCAACAAATGTTGAATTATATAAGTTAGATGGTGAAGTTTATGGGGCATTTAAAAATAATCAAATTAGAAATATAAACATTCTTCCAGACGAGGTTAAAGAAAGAATTAGAGCAAGAATTAATGCTAATATTGAAGGTGAAATTATTGAATTAGATGAAGAAGGAGTTTATCAGGTTCAAGTAAGAAAAAGGGCAAACTTTTTAGGATTATTTCCTGTAAGAGAAAGAGTAAGAATGGAAATTAATTCTGAAACAGGTGAAGTGATAAGAGTGAGAACTTCTTGGTGGGGATTTTTAGCAAGAGATGAAATTGAACAATTAATTGGTGGATGTGGCACAGTAACCCCTGGAATGAATGATGAATGTTGCCAAAATCAAGGATATGAGTTTTGGAACTCAGAAACTCTTCAGTGTGAATAATATTTATTTGATAATATAAATTTTTAAATACTTTGAAATCAATTTTTATTTATGTTAGAAAAAATTCCATTAACCTTAGAACAATCATTAGAACTTTTTTTGGTACAAAATAAACTACATGAAACTGGACAATTTTCAGGAACATATATTTGTGAGTTTTGTGGAGGAGATGTTAAATATAATGGAGCAAGAAGTGATGGTGCAAAATTAGGGGGATGTAAAGATTGTGGGGTGCCATATATTGATAGAAAAAATATTATTTTAACAAAATTTTATAATTCCTAGTTTTTTCAAGGATGTTGAAGAATGAGAAATCTACTTTTAATAATATAAATTCTTAAATAGTATAATTTTATTTTTAGATAATGAATTATTCAGATACAATTTTAACTAAAGAGGATAAAGAACTTTTAAGATATTGTGAATTGCACTGTCAAACAGATCGTGCATTGTTTGGAATACAAAAAGTTAACAAACTTCTTGAATTAATGGGAGAAGAAATTTATGATGTAAATAACCTATTAATACAAAAACTTATCCCAATTCATGGAGAACAAATGGAAGAAATTATAAAAAAAATCAAAGTGAGAAAGAGCAAGAATAAATGGTTGTTTCCAGAGAAAGTTATTTTAAATCTAAACTCATAACAAAACTTTATAACCTCTAATTTTTTAATTCTTTATGGTGATTTATTATTCTCATTCAAAACTAAGCACATTTGAACAGTGTCCTTTTAAATTTAAATTAAGATATGTTGATAAAATAATTCCTGAAATTGAAAAATCTGTTGAATCTTTTTTAGGAAGCATTGTTCATAATACACTAGAATGGCTTTATCTTCAGGTACAAAAAAACAATGTCCCTGAACTGGATGATGTTATTTTACATTATACTTCTGAATGGCATGAAAATTATACACATGATATTAAAATTGTGAGGTTTGATATGACTGCTCAAGATTATTTTAGTAAGGGAATTCAGTTTATTATTGATTATTATATGAAGCATAAGCCATTTGGGGACAATACCCTTGAAGTTGAGAAAAAAATAATTGTTGATTTAGAAGATTATAAAATTCAGGGATATATTGACAGGTTAGTTTTTAATCCTGAAAAAGATGAATATGAAATTCATGACTATAAAACTGCAAGTAGTCTTCCTAATCAGGAACATGCAGACAAAGACAGGCAGTTGGCTTTGTACTCTATTGCGATTAAAAAAACATTTGGAAAAGATGTTAAGTTAGTCTGGCATTATCTGGCACATAATAAAAAAATAACATCAAGGAGAACAGATGAGCAATTAGAAGATTTAAAAAAAGAAATTTTGGAGCTTATCAAAAAAATTGAATCCACAACAGAATTTCCCGCAAATAAATCTGGCTTATGCGGTTGGTGCGAGTATAAGAATATGTGCTCTGAAATAAATGGAGATGGGTGTTGTAGGAGATGTTAGATTTAATTGGGAAAAGAATCAATAGTAATAGAAAATGGCAAGACAAATTAAAACAATAGATTATGATTATGACAATGATATTTTTTATATATCTGATGATGAAACAGTAAAAACTTCCCTAGATATCGGGGATTTTATTTTAGATGTAAGTCATAAAGATTTTATTTGTGGAATAGAAATAATGGATGCAAGCGAAAATTTAGGTATTAGCAAAGAAAATTTAATGAATATTAAAAATATAAAGATGTTTGTTAATTATAAGACAAATCATGTGTATGTTTTGCTTGTGATATTATTTAAGAAAAATGAGAAAGAAGTTAATATACAAATTCCATTAACACTTATAGCACTCCAATTTAATTCTTCGGTTAAAAAACCGAAAAATCTAACAACTCTTTTTTCTTAGAAATATTATGCAAAACGAAAAAGAGGCATTGTTTAGCATTTACAAAAACCAATCAAAAGAAAGTAGAAGAGCTCACGCAATATTACTTCTTAAAGACGGACATAAGATTTCTGAAATTGCTAAATTATTATTTGTCGATGAAGATACAATTCGAAACTGGATAAAAAAATGGGAACAGGACAAAACAACTGATGACAAATCAAGAAGCGGGAAACCAAAAAAAATTACTTCTGGAATTGAGCAAAGAATTTGTCAGATTGTTGATGAAAACAATCCGCAAGAACATGGCATCCTTGCAACGTCGTGGGATTGTAATGAAATTAGGATTTGGTTGAAAAAAATGTATAATCTTGAAGCATCAAATGAACAAATTAGAAAAATTTTGAAAAGAAATGGTTTTAATTACAGAAAATTAAATTATAAATTTCTTAAGGC
>JAHIHG010000024.1 GCA_018898425.1 Nanobdellota archaeon
ATAGCATCTGCTTTAATAGCAATAGGAACTTTATTTAAATTAAGCACAGCATTTATTATTCCAGCAATTTTTATTTATGTTTTAATAACAGAAAAACTTAATTTTTTAAAGAAAAAAGAAATTTGGATTGCAGCACTGATTTTCCTGCTTATTCTAACTCCTTATTTTATCTGGGGGTATTTTGAGTTCAATACATTTGTATTAACAAAAGCAAGTGCACATGTTGCTCCTGAGAATTATGCACAAAGGCTATTTGGAGGTTCTATAGATTATTTTAAACTTTTTCCAATTTATTTTTCCTGGTTTTTTTTAATCATATTTTTGTTAGGGCTGGCTTCAATGTATAAATTATTCCTGGGTTTTGATGTTTTAATAAAACAAGGGCATAAAGAATTAAAAAGAGATTTATTTCTTTTATTGATTTTTTTAATTCCTTTATTTTTAGTAAGCTTGATGATAAACCATAATGAGAATAGATATATCCTAAATTCACTTTCTATTGTATTTTTAATTTCTGGTTCTTTTATTATGCGTTCTTATGATTTTCTTAAAAAACAAAACAAGTTTTTTGCAATACTTTTTTTAATATTGTTGCTGGGTTTTACAGCTTCTTTTCAATTAAAATCTACAGATTCTCTGATGAAACTAAAACTTAATTCTTATGCTGAAGTAAGAGAAGCAGGATTATTTTTACAAGGAATTTCCAATGAATCAGATATTATTGCGACAAATAGTGTTCCCCAAATAAAATATTATGCTCAAAGAGAAACAATCCAGTTTCCTGCCCAAGAAGAAGAGTTTGAATCTTTATTATTATCTAATGAAAATATTAAATTTTATATTGTTTCTGCATTTGAAAATCATCCAGAATGGGCTTATTCTTATCCTCAAAAAAAGAATTTAGAAGTAGTTCAGGCTTATTTTGCAGACAAAACCCAACAGCAACCTTTGCTGATTATCTATAAATTATGATATAATAATTTCTTTATTTCTTTTTTTAAAAACCCAAAATAAAGAGCCAAAAAAACTTATCGGCACACTAAAAGCTATACCTATGATTGAAGCAATGTTTGCATTTAAAATGCCATTTCCAAGAAGAGATATTGTTATCAGGCTAGCTGAAAGATTCACCCCAATCGCTATTCCGTAAATAATTATATATCTTGGGATTTGTTGTTTTATTGAATGGTTTTTTGCAGAAAAAGTTATATTTCTGTTCATTGAAAAATTATAAATTATTGCAAAACCAATTGCAAATATTCTGCATAAGATAAAACTAAATCCTGCCCAAAAAAAAATATTAAATATTGCTAAATCAATTAAAGCACTTGTGCCCCCCACAAAACAAAAGCATACAAATCTCCAGAATTTTTTACAAGGAAATTTTTTATAAATTTTACAATTTTTTAATTTGTCCATTATCTTCATTTTAAATAAATATATTATTCCTGAATATTAAAAAACCAATAATAATTATGAATACTTGAAATAAATTTATGAACCACACAACTTCTTTTTCAGAAATTTTTTTATCTTTTTTTATCTTTTCCAATAAATAAATAGAAAGATGCTCTAATCCGTAAATTTTTTTATACTGATTTTTTAATCCCCCTCGCTCATTTAATGTTGCAAAGCTTTCTTTTTTCAAACCCCCTCTTAATTTTAAGCCTGTCTCAATTATATACGGGATAAAAAAGAAAACTGCTATTTTTTCTATATTTCCTAAAATAGCAATAATTGCAATTAATCCCCCAATTGAATAAGTAAGAACATCTCCTGGAAAAACACTTGCAGGATATTTATTAAAAATATAAAATGCTATTAAGCAAGCAACCATAATTAATGAAACCAATCCCAGCCAGCTATTTCCCGTAAAATACACTACAACTGTTAATGCTGATAAAATTAAAATTCCCTGGCTTGTTTCAAGCCCATTATAGCCTGCCAAAAAATTAAAAGTGGTTGCTGCTCCAATAATCCCCAGCGGAATTAAAAATAATGGATAAAATAATCCAAAATTTATTCCCATCATTACAGACTCTCCCGCATTAATAACTATCAAAGGAATTGATGCAAAAATTAAAAGAATTATCCTTGTTTTTTTATTAAGTCCAATTTTCCATCCAAAAATATCATCTATAAATCCAATAAATCCAATAATTAATAATGATAAAATTAAAGAAAATATTTTAATTAAATAATCTGTTGATTCAAAGTAAAATGTTATTATTTGAACATAAATCAATGTTCCTAATACAAATCCAAAAAGAACACATATTCCCCCTGCTTCTGCAATTTTCTCTTTTGAAGTTTTATGAATATCTTTTCCTTCAAGCCCGACTCTTTTAGCTCTTTTTATCCAGACTGGAATTGAAAATAATGTGACAAAAAAACTTACCAAAACAGGTATTAATAAAATTGTTTCCATTGTTTAATAAAAAAATTAATGTTTTTAAACTTTCATAATCTGTGATGGTTTTTTTATGATGCGCATCATTAGAGTATTGCCCACTTTGTTTGATTAATA
>JAHIHG010000005.1 GCA_018898425.1 Nanobdellota archaeon
AGAAAGATAATGGGTGGATTAAGGTCTGAGAAAGGTGCTGAAACATTGGAAGTTATTTCAACAATGATTGCCACTTGGAAAAAACAAAGTAAGCCTTTATTAGAAACTATGAAGATTTATGTATGAGTGTTACCAGGTACCAAAATTTTTGGGGTGGAGAAAATATTATCAATAAAATTATTTTGTGAAACAAAAACTATCTGTGCGAAGCACAAAGGCAGCTCACTTTTTTATTTACAACAATTTCTACAATTTAGGGGTGGGTGGTTGGGGGTTTTAAAGTGTCCTCTCCTATTTTTTAAATTCAACAATTTAGAGAATTTGCAATTGAAACTAACATCAGGTTTCCATGACAAGGGGAAGGAAGTTCATGAAACATCCAGATTAACTCAATTAGGATATGACTTGTTCAAATCTTCAAAAATAAAATATAATCCAATAAAAAAATTCTTTTCTGGTTTAATGGCTTCAACATATTAATTATTTCAAACCCAGGTCATCAATTTGCCTTACCTGATGTTTTTCAAGAAAACTATACACATTTGCTTGTTTAGAACCCTTAATTATTGAAATTAATGCTTCCTGACTATTTTTTATAAATTCTGGGGCTCCTATTATTCCAACAGAATTATCCTTTATTTCAAAAAAACAATTTGTTAAATGATGAAGTGTTTGAAGAGTTTTTCCTTTTGTTCCAATTATTCTTGCTCTTACTCTGAAAAGGTCTTTTCTTTTTGTATAATCCTTGATGTTTACTATCTCAAAAACACAATTATGCTCTTTTATCATTATTGCTGTTGAAAACGGGAAACCGAATTCAAGAGCATCAATAACTTTTTCTGCAACATATTCATTTTCAGATTTTCCCCCTAAAAACACTTCTTTTCCCCTGTTTTTTATTTTGACATTTAGAATTTTCTCTAATTTCTTTTTATTTTTTGTAATTCTTATAAGTTTCTCACAAATGATTTTTTTCATATAATTAAATAGAATTAGTGGTTAAAAGTGTTTTGGATAAGTAAAATTTTATAAACTTCAACCTTTTATTTGTTTCATGATATTCACATCAATAGATAATTATTCAACATTATCAATAAAAAAAACTTTAGTACATTGCCCACCTATTTTTCCAAGGTTTGGGGGAGTTCCTCAAAATAAGAGAAGAGAGGTATTGCAACAAATACAAAACTATAAAGAATCATTAAGTGGTTTAATGGCTAAGCAAAATGCGAAAGGTTTACAAGAATTAATTGAACAAAATAAAGAACTTTTCATAACCCACTATGATAAAATAGCTCATTTAACAGATAAAGAATTGGAATATATTTTAACATGATAATTAAAAGAAGATTATTTACAGAGATAATTTAACTCACAGAGCATCAGGATTAAGAGAAGTTCTGAATGTAGTAAAGAATTTGGGTGAAGTCCTGCAAGGATTTTCTCTTTAATTGCTGTTCATTTTCCCGAGCGTAATAAAATGGAGCGAGAGCCTGCAAGGCGTAACAAGAAATTCCGAAAGAATTTCGCAGAATTAAAATCACTTTTCTGAGCGGGAAAATTAATCTGACGCGCACTTTTGAAAAAATTTATTTGTTTTTCGTAAAAATATATTGTAATTTTGCTTTTGGATAAAGTTTACTTAATCTTTTTAATTCTATTAAGTTACAATTACTTGGATTTAATTCAATCCCATAATCCCTAATTCTTAAAACCTCGAAATTAGAAAAATCATTCTTATTATAAACGCCATTTGCAAATTGAACAAGCAAAAAAGGTTTATAATTTAATGATTTATAAAATTCTATAGCATTATCCAAGGCGCCAACATGAATTTTATTATATTTTTTAAAAGCTACTTTTTCAAATTCTTCAACTAATTTTTCTCCAAATTTTCTTCTTTGAAATTTAGAATCAATAGCAATCTCGCTCATTAACAAATAGTCTTCTCTTGGAAAACCACAAACAACCCCAATCAATTCTTCACCTAAATAAATCCCAATAAAAAATTCTGTATTTTCCTTGAATTTTTCCTTTAAAAAATTTGAATCTCTTGTTCTATTTTTTCCGAGCTCATTATCTAAAATACTCATTGCTAAATAAAAATCTTCTTTAGGCAATTGATTAATTTTTAAATCGTCTAAAAAATTCATTTTTTCAAATTCTAAAAAGATTAAATTTTCTTTTCCAACTAATTTATTTGGATTTAATCCCTGAAATAATTTTTTTAAAAAAGCTTCATGTTCGAAAGAAAGTTTTAAATCAATTAATCTTTTACAATCACAAATAAAAAGTGCTTTTTTATCTTTTCTCCATTTTACCTGTTTTTTTAATATTCTTCTCATTTTATTTTTAAATTAAATTCTTTGCCTAACTTATTCTTATAATAATCAAATTTCCTTAATCCTAAAATTTTTCCATTTTTAATGCAAAAAGGTGTTGGTGATTTCCCATCTCCAAAATATCTAAAACTTTGTGCAACACATTTATTACATTTGGATAGCATTTTGCATCCTTCGCAGCCAATATCCATATAATAACGAAATTCTTTAAAAATTTTCCCATCCCAAATTTCTTGAAGGGATTTTTCTCTAATATTTTCAAATTGCATAAATTTTTTGGGAATAATAACCCTGCATAATGTGCAAGGAGAAACAGTTCCATCTGAATGAATTTCACAAAAATTAATGGCTGCGGCGCAACTATAAGCGGAAAGTCCCTTTTTTTCCATTTCAACAGGCATGTCAATTAATTTAACATTAATTTTCTTCTTTTTTCCATCTTCAGCAAGAGATCCCCAAAATTTATTATCAAAATATTCATAAAATTCTGAAATAAATTTATTAGATTCTCCTCTCCCAACAGGAATGATAGGAGAAATGAACCAATTAACTGGATTAATTTTTTTTATTAACTTTTGAAATTCATTTATTTTTTTAATATTTTCTTTATGTAATACTGTAGCGATTGTTAACGGAATATTCATTTTCTTAAAATAATATATATTGTCTATAGTCAAATTAAAAATTTTAGGATTATATTTTCCTTGAGAATCTAATCTTACAAAACCATGGGACTTTTCATCTGGACCATCTAAACTTATTTTTATGCTTATTAAATAATCTCTCTTTTCTACAATAAAATTCCTAATATTTTTAGAAAAGACACCATTTGTTGTTAAAATGAAGTACATTCCTTTTTTGATTAGATAATTAATAAAATCTTTGAAAATTGGGCTTTGAGTGACTTCCCCCCCAGATAATACAACATAAAAAATTTGACATTTAGCTAAATCATCAATTACATTTTTCCATTCCTTTAGATTCAATTCATTATCGATTTCTCTTGAATAACTGCCAAAACAATGTTTACATTGTAGATTACATTTACTTGTTAAATTTATATAACAAGAATAAGGGGAAGCATAAACTTCGTTACTTACATCCATCTTAATATTAAATCTCTTCGGTTTTTAATATTGATTCTGCTTACAAGCCATTACATCGTTTTTCATTAAAAAAACAAGTTTACTTGTTTCTTCAATTGCTCCGTCAATTCCTTTTCCTTCATAACCTGAAGAAATTCTTTGGGCAACACCAACAGTTCCTGGAGAGATTAGTTCATATTCAAATTTATTAATTCTATATTCCATATTTAATTTAATATATCGCCATTTATAAATTTTATAGTGATTTTGTGCAATTGTCGTAAAAAGTGCGCGTCCTAAAGGGTGGGAAGAAAAGTAATTTTAATTAGACCTACCAGACATTATATCTACTTTTTAGGCAAATCCCTTTAAATTATTAAAACTTTTTTCCTTATTAAAAATTCAAAACTCAAGTTTTTCCTTTTCCAGATACCCGTTTTTTCTTAACCATTCAACCTGATTTGGCCGATATTTAAAAATAACATCTCCTTTATCAGCATCTAATTCCCATGGCTCTATAATAACTATATCATCTGGACGAAGCCATAATTTTCTTTTTAACCTTCCAGGAACCCTGCAATTTCTTGATTTTCCATCTAAGCAACGAACCATCATTTTATTTCCTCCAAGCCGTTGTTCAATTATTCCTAAAACTTCCTTGCCTCTTGGAAGTTTTACTCTTGTAACTTTTTCTTCTTCCTCATTATTATTTTTATTTTTATCATAACCCATAATTATTCTGGGAAAAGAGGATTTATAAATTGTTAGGAAAAATATTTCACAATCCAAAACCTTTTAAATTAAATTTTTTGTTAAGAAGCATGGCTTATGGATTTTGTTATTCAGACAATAGCACAATTTATGTAGAAGTTGGTTTAGATTCTATAAATGAAGCAAAAAAGAGTTTAGAAAATATTGCTTTTATTTTTTGCAATAAAAAAGAAAAACAAGCAAATGGAAGAATAGATGAAATAAAAGATAAAGAATTATTTACATTAGAAAAATATAGTATTGATTATAAATATAATGATATAATATTAAAGAGAGTATAAATTACAATAACTTCAAAGCAAAGGGAATGCCCTGGATTTTTTTTATTACCTCTTCTGAAATAATACCTGACTTTAGTGCTGCACTTACTGATTTTTCTCCAATAATATTAAATGTTGCATCTTCTTGTATCATATCCTGCATTATTTTTATTGCTTTTTCTTCTGAAACTATATCTCCCTTAAAGAAGCTTTCTTTAACATCTAATTGAAAATCTCCTTGTTCAAATACTTTGCCGAGCAGTTCAGCATCACAAATAGCAATAACATCCCTATATGTTTTAATTATGTTTAGATACATTTTAGTATTGATATAGAAGAAATAAAAGGTTTAAAAAAATTTGGATTATTTTTAACATGATAATATTTATAAAAAGGTTGGGATTACAAGATACTGTCAACTTAAAGGGATAAGTATATAAATCTTAAATGTTTTACCTTGATAAAAGGAGGTGAAAACATATGAAATGCCCAAAATGCAAAAATGAAAACATCTCAAAAAGGGGAAAGAGGTACAATAAATCTGGAATA
>JAHIHG010000025.1 GCA_018898425.1 Nanobdellota archaeon
CTTTATAGCAAAATCAGTAAGAAATGGAAAAAAAGTAATTCAAAAATCTATATTATACCTTGGCACAGCAGATACAATATATAAGAAGTTGTTAAAGGTAAAAAATTCTAAGAATTAATTATATCTGTCCCACACTCTGAAATCCTGCTTATAAAATTGTTAGTTAATTAAATTTTCTATATCGAAGTTTTTTGCTTAAATCAGGATTGCTATAAATGGTATAATCCCTCTCTTTTTTTTGTTGTAATGATTTAAATCTTGCATAAGAAGTTTTTTCTTGAATTTTACTTTTTTTCAAACAATCATTATGAGCATAACTATTAAATTTTGCAATTAATCCAAATTTTTTTCCACGACTCATAAAATCTAAACTTTAAATATAATTTTTAAATATTTATGTTTTTAATAATAATTATTTATTTTTGAGTTTGAATTTTAACACCAAGCTCTTCAAGTCTTTTTATATGAGCCTGCATAACTACTTCAACATTTTGAATCATCTTAACTAACTCATTTCTTTCATTAATCAAGGTGCTTAGTGCTCCCTGATGATGCCCGATTTCCTGTTCTTTTGAAATCTTTGGCAGGTTCTTGGTTTCAAGTGCTTTTTCAAGATTATCTTTATTTATTTTCATTTTAATTTAAAAATCAGGGCATTAATAAAACTTTTTGTTAACTAAAAAGAAATCTCCATCTTTTAAGGTGGAGTGATAATTCTCCGCTAATTATTTATTCTTAGGATTGTTGATTATAAGAGCCGAGATACTCGGCTCAATGAACGTTTACATTAGTTGTAACTTTCTAAAATAGATAAATGTTTGCATTCGCTTAGCAAATGCTATGGAGTAAAAATGGAACCACAATTAACTATTAATCAATATCAAAGGACTGTTCATAGCGTTGGAGTTATGATGTTGCATCTTGAGTGGTGCACTAAATATCGATATAAGATGTTTAGAAAAACTAAATATAAAAATTTATTAACAGCATGCATTCGAAGATCAGCTTCGAGACACAATATAAAAATTATTGAACTTGATGTTCAGCCAGAACATATTCATTGTGTTGTGGAAGTTAGTTTTACAATGTCTGTATCAAAGACATTACAAATTTTGAAAGGAGGCTCTTCAAAATTATTTTTTGAATTCAATGAAAAAGCAAGACTTAGATATCTTAAAGGGCATTTATGGAGTAGAGGAAAATTCGCTTCAAGTGTGGGTTTTGTTCAACTGGATGTTGTTAAGGAATATGTAAAAAATCAATCAACTCATCACAATACTAAATTTATTTGAGCTTATTTCATAGAAACCGCACCTTTTAAGGTGCGGAGGATGTCATGATAAATGGCTAACAATATTTAATTATTAATAAAAAACTGTTTAGAGTTCAATCAAACATCATTCATAAATTTGATTATTAATTATATTTTATAAATTGCTAATGTGGTAACCAATATTTTCATAAATGACTTTCTCTAAAACCATTTTCAAATTCTTCAAAACTATTCTCAGCTTCTCCAAAACCCTCATCCTCCTCCAAACTCTCATCAATCCTCACAAAATCTTCATCAATTCTCAATTCTTCTAAAATAGGAGGTTGATAAGGAAGCTCAGATTGCTCTGAATATTTTATAGCTGCCTTAATTAATCCCTTAAATAACGGAGCAGGTTTTTCAAGTTTTGATTTTAATTCTGGATGTGCCTGAGTTGCAACAAAATACGGGTGATTTTCAAGTTCAATAAATTCAACTAATGAACCATCTGGAGATAAGCCAGATAAAATTAAGCCATTTTCTTCTAATAAATCATGATATTTTGGATTAACCTCATATCTGTGCCTGTGTCTTTCTGAAATCTGGTCTAATCCATATAAAGAATAAACAAGGCTGTCTTTTTTTATTATTGCAGGATAAGCCCCCAGCCTCATTGTCCCGCCTTTATTTATGATTTTTTTTTGTTCAGGAAGAATATCTATCACAGGATATTCACAATTTTCATCAACCTCAGTTGTATTTGCTGATGATTTATTGCAGACATTTCTTGCAAATTCAATAACAGCCATTTGCAGCCCATAACAAATTCCTAAAAATGGAATTTTATTTTCCCTGCATTTTTGAATGATTTTTATTTTTCCTTCAGTTCCTCTTGAGCCAAATCCTCCAGGAACAATAACTCCTGAAACATCTGTCAGGTCAATATCTTCCTCACTTGTGTCAATCCACTTAACATTAATCTTTACTAAAAAATGAGCAGAACAATGATGCAATGCTTCAATAATGCTTGCATATGAATCTTCTAATGAGGTGTATTTTCCGGCAATTGCAATATTAATTTCTTTTTTTGCTTCTTCTTTATTTTTTATAAGCTCATTCCATCTTGTCAAATCTGCTTTAATAGGAATATTTAATTTTCTTGCCAATAACTGGGATAATCCCTGATTTTCAAACACTAATGGAATCTTATAAACATCATCAACATCAATGCCAGTTATTATTTCTTCATTATTTAAATTGCTTGTAGAGGCGATTTTATTTTTAATTTTTCCATTTAACATTTCACTGCATCTTGCAATAATTATCTCAGGTTCAATTCCTCTTTTTCTCAATAAAGTAATGCTTTGCTGAGTTGGTTTTGATTTTTGCTCATCAACCCCAAATGGAATTGGGACATAAGTAAGGTGAACAAACAATACATTTTCTTTTCCAACTTTTCTTGCTAAAGAACGAACAGCATCTATGTAAAGCTCGTTTTCCATGTCACCTATTGTTCCGCCTATTTCAATTAATTCAATATCTGCCTTGCTGTCTTCTCCTATTTCAATAAAGCGATTTCTGATAAAATTAGAAACATGTGGAACCATTTGCACAGTTTTCCCGAGAAAATCCCCTTTTCTTTCTTTTTCCCGTATTTCATTGAATACTTTTCCCATTGTCAAATTCCAGTCAACTTTGCAATCAACATTTAGAAATCTTTCATAATGCCCAAAATCCATGTCTACTTCTCCTCCATCATCTAAAACAAAAACCTCTCCATGTTCAATTGGATTCATTGTTCCAGGGTCAACATTAAGATACCCATCGCACTTAATTGGAACAACTTTGTAATCATGTGAAAGAAGCTTGCCAATGCTTGCAATTGCTATTCCTTTGCCCAATCCACTAAGAACACCCCCAGTAATAATAATATATTTTCTCTTCATTATTAAAAAACAAAAGCTAGTTTTTTAAATTATATTGTGATAAACTGCAAAGATAATTATTTTCCCAATTCATTATAAGCAGTATTAGCAGCAACAGCCCCTTCTCCGCAAGCAGTTATTATCTGTTTTAAAGGATTATCAGTAATATCTCCTGCTGCAAAAACACCAGAAATATTTGTTCTTTGCTTCTTGTCAACTTTGATGAAATTCTGGTCTGTTTTAATTTTTAATTTTTCTGCTAATCCAATTCCAGGAACACTTCCAATTTCAACAAACAAGCCATCTAATTTTAATTCTTTTTCATTATCCAATTTCACACTTTCTAACCTACCTTTTCCATTTAATTTTGCAATATTTGCATTAAAAATACAAGTAATTTTTTTATTTTTTTCAACATCTTTTACCCATGCAGGTTCTGCCCTGAAAAATTTAGGTTTTCTATAAATAATATAAACTTTTTTTGCAAATTCTGTTAAAAGCAATGCAGAAGTCAGGGCAGAGTTTCCACCCCCCACAATTCCCACAATTTTGTCCTTATAAAAACCAGCATCACAGGTTGCACAATAATTTATTCCTTTTCCAGCAAATTCTTTTTCCCGTTCTATGTTTAATTTTCTTCTTTTCAAACCAGCAGCAATAATAATTTTTTTTGCAGAATATTCTTTTTTATTGGTTTTAACATTAAAATCAGAATTTTTTTCAATATTCAGCACTTCTTCTGATTTTATCTCCACACCTAATTTTTTTACCTGATTAATCATCTTAGTCATTAATTCAAAACCTGTTGTTTCTGTATAAGAAGGAAAATTGCAAATTTTATAAGCCTCACCTGCTGTGCCGCCCAAAAGCTTTCCAATCACTAAAGTCTTCAGATTATATCTTGCTGCATAAATCGCAGCAGTTAATCCTGCAGGACCTGTTCCAATAATAATCAAGTCATACGCTTTCATGATAAATTTTATGGAATTAAGTATTTATAATGTTTGGTGATTATGTGTTTGTGTAAAATTAAGGTTATTCTTATTTACTTCTTACTATTTTACATTCCTCAAAATAATATTCTCAAGAACTTCCCGAGTTTTTCTATTACTTAAGGTTTGTTGCACACCTTCAAAAACCATTTCTTCTTGCTCTTTGCTAAATAAAATCCTCCATCTTTTGCCTTGTGTAGAGTCAATAAATTTTTCCCATTCTTTAATCAACTTTTTATGAAATTCATCTTTTTGAAATTGCCTTGTTGCTTCTAAATCAATTACATAAATTTGATTACTTGCAAGAATATGATAAGAAGTTAAATCTCCATGCAAAAATCCATATTCAAACATTTTTCCCAATTCTCTGCCTGCTAAAACCAAATTTTGTGGTAAATTTGAATCTGAAGATATTATTAAGCTTGTCAGCGGATTATATTTAATATATTGCATAAATAAACTGCATTCTTTATCTGAATGCAATATTCCAAATAATTTAGGCACATTAACTCCAATTTTATCTAAACTAATATGAGCATTAGCTTCACGATATGTTTTATTAATAGCTCTTGGATTATTACTTCTATATTTTTTTACAATTTCAGTTCCAGGATATATTCTTACTCTTTTTTGATGATGAAATGGTTTGTTGATTCTTTCAGTCTTTAACTCAGAAAACCCGACCACTGCTTGCAATAGTTCTGGTTCTGAAGCATATTTAAGATGTTGATATTTCATATAATTCAGAGATAAATTATTTTTTATAAATTTATCTTTTTATATTTATTTAAGAACACAAATATTTATATTTTCATCCATTAAAATCATTAAAGAAAATATATAATTCTAAAGATACTTAATTTTTTTCAACCATAAATAAGAGCACTTATTGCAATAAGAACCTGAAGAATGATAAGGGCAAGATTCATAAAAATAATTGGTTTCTCTTTGTGCAATATCCCATATGTTAACCATAAAATTGAAATAACAGAAAAACTTGCCCAAGCAATAAAAGAAACTCCTGCAGCATTTTTAGAAGTCCAGATTTTTAATAATTGAGGGATAGTCATAATTGGTCCAAATATTACTGCTATGTAAATTAGTTTATCAAAATTTCTTTTTAATTTATTTTTAGAAGGAAAAGGTTCATGTTTTTGATAAATCCTTTTTCTAATGTGATAATGATGCAACCCTTTTGAATAACTCGTCATATTAAATTATCTAAAAACATCTTTTTATAATTTTGGTTTGGTTAAAACTATTTAAATCATCATCAAAACTTTTATTAATCAATTTCTTCTTGTTTATTTATGAAAACAGAGGTTGTAATAATTTTAAAAAAAGCATTAGATGAGTTAAATTTTGAAATCAAGGAAGAAGAAATTAGCAAATTTTTGGAAATACCTCCAACATCTGACATGGGAGATTATGCTTTTCCTTGTTTTTTTCTTTCATCAAGAATTAAAAAAAATCCCCATGAAATTGCAGTAGAAATCAGGGAAAAGCTTGGTAATTTTTCCACAGAACTTTTTGAAGATATTCAGACATCAGGGCCTTATATTAATTTTTTTATCAATAGAAAAGAACTTGCAAAAAATGTTGTAAATCAAATTTTAACAAGCAAGGATAAGTTTGGGAAAACTGACATTGGAAAAAGAAAAAAAGCACTAATAGAACACACAAGCATTAATCCAAATGCATCCCCGCATGTGGGAAGAACAAGAAATGCAATTATTGCAGATAGTATTGTAAGAATCATGACTTTTTTAAATTTTAAGCCAGAAGTTCACTATTATGTTAATGATGTGTCAAAACAAATTGCTATGCTTGTTTTAGCAAAAGCAGAAAATTTGAAATTTGAATCAATGTTGAAAAAATACATAGCAATCTCAACAAAAGTTAAAAATTCAAAAAAAGCTGAAAAACAGGTTTTTGATTTGCTTTATGAATTTGAAAATGGAAATAAAAAAGTTTCAGGCAAGTTTAAGAAAATAACAAAAACTTGTGTTAATGGACAGAAAAAAATCCTAGCAGAGCTGGGAATACATTATGATTTTTTTGATTATGAATCAAAATATTTGAGAAATTATAAAGGTATTTTATCTAAACTTGAAGCAACAAAAAAACTTTTCAAGGATAAAGATAAAAGAATTATTTTTAATTTAAAGGGAACTCCGATAGAAAACCAGATGAAATCACCAGTCATTGTTTTAACCAGAAGTGATGGAACTGGATTATATCCTTTAAGAGACCTTCTTTATACAATTGATAAAATGAAAATTGCTGAAAAAAATCTAATTGTTTTAGGTGAAGACCAAAAACTTTATTTTCAGCAAATAAAACAGATTTTAAATTCAATCAACATAACTTCCCCTGAAGTTGTACATTACTCTTTTGTTCTTATTCAAAAAAAAGGAAAATCAAAAAAAATGTCTACCCGTAAAGGGGATATTGTTTTGCTTAAAGATTTTTTAGATGAAGTAATAAAAAAAGCTCAAAAAGAATTAGATAAAAGAAAAACAAAAGCAGATGCCAAAAAAATCGGAGTCGGGGCTGTTAAATACGCAATCTTAAAAAACAATAATAATAAAATTATTAATTTTGATTTAGAAAAAGCACTAAACTTTGAAGGGGACACAGGACCTTATATCCTGTATAGCTATGCAAGGGCAAATTCAATCTTAAAAAAAATAAAAAATCCCAAAAATAAAAAAATTGAAATGCTCAGTCTGGAAAAACAAGAGCTAGATTTAGTAAAAAAACTTTCAATTTTCCCAGACATTGTTTTAAATTCTTATAAAAATTTAAATCCGTCTTTAATCGCTAATTATTCTTACCAGCTTTCAAAACTATTTAATGAATTTTATCATGCTTGCCCTGTTATTAAATCAGAACAAAAATCATTCAGAATAGCTTTAGTTCAGGCATTTAAGCATGTTCTTGGAAACTCCTTGAATCTTTTAGGCATTGATAAAATAGACAGGATGTGAAATTGTTTTAAAATTTTTCATTACTTTCATCAAGGTAAAAAATCGAGTGTGGGACAGATATAATTAATTCTTAGAATTTTTTACCTTTAACAACTTCTTATATATTGTATCTGCTGTGCCAAGGTATAATATAGATTTTTGAATTACTTTTTTTCCATTTCTTACTGATTTTGCTATAAA
>JAHIHG010000026.1 GCA_018898425.1 Nanobdellota archaeon
AAAAGAGCCCAGGAATTTGATTATAATGAAGTTAAAAAAATTCCCTTAGGAATTTTTTATCAAAAAGAACAAACAATTTTTGAGGATAATTTTGAACAGCTAAAAGAATTAAAGAAAAAAGGAATTGGCTGGAAAGATGTGAAGAGATAATTAAATCTAACTCGCAAACATAATAATATTTATATATTCTTTCTCTTTTATTTAAATAATGGCTAAGATTAAAGGTCTAAAATATGGTGGAAAACCAGTAGAACTTATTAATTCTGTTAAAAACTTAGAAGATAACAAATGTCCTGAACCAAGATGTGGAAAAGTTCTGGAAAGACACCTAATTGGTAACACAATAGATAAGATGTATACTATTGTTGCTTGCCCTGCTCACCCTTATAAGGCTTGGGCAGATATATTTCCTAAAACATCGTATGCACATGTTCAAGATTGGACAAATAGAGATAAAAGGTTTTCTTAAAAAAATTAAGGAATATTGTTAAGTTATTTATTTCGCAACCTTCCATAATAAATTAAAAAAATTCTTATAACTCTTGGCTAATTTCTTGCTTTCTATAACAATTATCAAAAAAGGCTCTTCATCTATGAAGATTGCAACTTTCTCCCCATAAATCATTGTTGCTGTTGGAGATTGATATTCTTTTGGAACAAATTTCACTTTATTCAATTCCCAGACAGGGGGCTTTGTGCCCTGGGTTGCAATTATTTTGGCTTTAATATTCTTTTTTCTTCGCTGATCTGCCCATTGTTTTACATATATTGGCAATGTTTCCTGAACAGTTCCCTCAGAACCAAGTATCATAAAATCCTCTCCAACTTCAATAATATCATTCATAACTGTTCTTTGCCCCTTACTGCCCACAAAAACCTGTGCAATAGACTTTGTCTTAGCACTCTTTTTTATCAAACTAATCTCTTTAATCACTTTGTTTGCTAAATCCTGCTTATTCTCAGCTTTAGTTTTTTCTTCAGTTGCAATCTCTAAGAATTTAGAAGGGTTGGCAGGAGAATAATGTTTGATTTTATTTTTAAGTATATAACTTGCAAGCCCTTTTTCAATTAATCTTTCAAGAACATCATAAACAGTAGTTCGGTGTAATTGAGTTTTTTTTATTATTTCTGCTGTCCCTGACTCCCCAATTTTAAGCAAAGCCAAATAAACTTTTTCCTCAGTTATTGTCAATCCAAACTCTTCAAGCATTTTGTTGTTATGCTACATAACTACTCTTATTTAAATAGTTTTTGCTGTCTGCTATTTTATGGAAAGCATAAGATATCACCATGCAAGAGTATTAGAATACTTAGAAAGAGAAGAAAAAATTTTAAATGAAAGAAAATATGAAGCACCCAAAATCATTAAAAAAGAAAAAATGACATTTCCAATTGACATATTAAATAATTTAGGCATAGGACAAGTATGTAAACAATGTTCTAGTTGCCATAATTGCAGATAAAATGAAAACAAAAGCTATAGAACAAACAGTCAAGATAGGGGAACCTGTTTTTAGGAATAAAAAAATTTTAGTAGTGGATGATATACAAAAATGGTTAGATGTATCAAGAGAAAATTTAAAATACTATGGTTGCGAGGATATAATCACTGCTGAAAATCCTGAAACAGCTTATATAAAATATACAAGACAAAAACCTGAAATAATTTTAACAGATATTAATTTTGATACAGAAAATTTAGAAGATGTGCAAGGATGTTATTTAATTAAAAAATTAAGAGATGAAAAATATCAAAACCCCATCGTTGCGATGAGCTCTTTAACAGGAAATATAAAACAAAAAACATTTGATTTTGGAGCTGATTTTTTTATCAATAAAAAAGATTTTATTGAAGAATTTGATAATTTTGTAAGTTGGTATAAATTAAATAAAAAAGAGTAAAATGAAAACAAAAGTTATAAATCAAGTAACTGAAAAAAGGCCATTTGTTCTTAATAATGACAGAATTTTAATTGTGGATAATGATCAAAAATGGTTAGATGTTGTATGCCGGAATGCTGAGTATTATGGAGCAAAAGAAATCTACCAAACAAAATCACCTTCAAAAGGTATGTATTTCTGGGAAGTAGAAAGACCTTCAATAATATTTATAGATATTAATT
>JAHIHG010000027.1 GCA_018898425.1 Nanobdellota archaeon
TTGTTTGAGCTTGAGGATAAATCGATTCCAAAACGATTAACACTTGCATTAACATTTTCTATTTCCCCATAATAATTATTTGTCAAATAAATTCCAGATCTGTTTTGAGTTGATAAAGCAGAACTGCCTCTTTTTATCTCACAGTTTTTGACTGTTGTCCAATTGCTTGCATCAGAAACAACCCCATAATAATTACTGCCTGAATTCTGATTTCCATAAACAATCTGATTATCCCAGCTCTGGCAGTCAAGAGTCACATTGTTTGCAGTTACATTAAAACAAGTTCCTGTTGTAGAAACTGAATTAGTTAGATAATAAACTGCATTTTCTTCATCTAATGTTTGGCAGTCAGTAATATAATAAGGAGATACAGCATCCACAGTGAATGTTACAGAAGAACTATTCTCATTCCCACTTGTATCATTGATATAAACAGTCCAAGTGTTACTTCCTTCTACCGAAGACAAGCCAGTCCAATTAACACCGCAATCTTCTCTTGTAGAATTCCAAACCCCACTATTATTAGACCACCAAACACTATCGCAGTTTGTTTCTGTATAAGTGTAATTTAATTCAGTTCTATTTGCTGAGTAAGTTATGTTGTTTGGCGAGGTTAAATTTATTTGAGGATAAATATTATCATTAACAGTAAGAGTCTCAGTATCCATTGAAATATTTGAGGTCCAGTTTATTCCCCCTGTTGTGTTCAAAACATAATCATAAGTTCCATAAGCAGGACTCCAGGTTTCACCAGTTGTTTTGCTCACCCCGTCCCTATAAACAATATAAGTTACATCTGTATCTCCTGTGTTTGATTCAGATAATCCAATTACTACTTCTTGAGTTTCATTAATAGTCCATCCCAAATCACTTGTTAAACTTCCTTGTGGAATTGCTTGATTAATAGTTATTGCTTTTACTACACTTTGAGAAGTATAGTTTTCATTTCCACCAGTTGAATAATTAAAATTTGTAATCCCAGCTTCATAAACTATATTTGAAATATTCAAAGCACAAGATAATTCCACTGGACATCCAGAACCTGCTACATCTGTTGTATCTCCATAAGTAATTGGTGTTGTTCCAGATATTCCTAAAACTAAAGAAGAATTTTGATTTATTGTATAACTCAATTCATCACTGCTTGAAGAATAATTTGTATTCTCTGTTGCTATGCAAGAAACATTATATACTCCTGCACTTCTTATTAAATTAATATCTTTTTCTGATGTTTTATCAATATCATCTATATAAATTATATAAGTCAAACTTTCATTATTACTACAAGAAAAATTACTTGTTGCTGGATATTCAATTGGTGAAGCAGGAGTTGTTACTAATGTTGTTAAAGTTTGAGCTTTATTAATAGTAACTGTAAATACTGCTGATGCTGCAGTATAATTTGTATTTCCAGGAGTTGAATAATTTGCAGAAACTGTTCCCCCACCATACACTGCATTTGAAATATTTAATGCACAGGATAATTCAGCCGGACATCCACTTCCTGCAAAATTTGTTGTAGTTCCGTAAATAATTGGAGTACTAGCACTTAATCCCAAAACTAAACTAGAGTTTTTATTTACTGTTAAATCTTTAGTAACACTTCCAGCAGTATAATTATCACACCCAGGAGTTGAATAATTAAATGTCCAAACTCCAACACCATAAATTTGATTACTTAAATCCATTGAATAAGAACATCCTATGTCTCCAGTATTGGTTTCTGATTCAGCAAAGTCAGAGGTTGTTAAATATTCTATTGGTGTTGTTCCAGTTATTTGCATATTTGTGGAAGGGTCTGCTTTGCTTATTGTATAGTCTGAACTATTTGAACTCGAAGTATAATTTTGAGTAGAATCTAAAGAACAATTAAATGAATAAGTATCTGCTCCAAGAGTTAATGGATTTCCAGAAGTGATTATATCTCCGTCCATTTTTAATACTGCTGAACCTTCTCCTGAAATAACTGAGCAAGTTGGAGTAATTGCTGTCCCATAAGTTTGTGGCGATGCTGCATCAAAAGTTAAAGAAGTTTGAGAAGCTATTTGAGTAATTGTTAAAGTCTCAGTATCCATTGAAATATTTGAGGTCCAGTTTGTTCCCCCTGTTGTGTTCAAAACATAATCATAAGTTCCAACTCCCAATGTTACAGTTTCCCCTGTTCCTTTGCTCACTCCATCTCTATAAACAATATAAGTTACATCTGCATCTCCTGTGTTTGATTCACTTAAACCTATTGTAACTGATTCTAAATAAGGTTCTGTCCATGTATCAGTATTTGTTAAACTTCCTTGAGGAATTGCTTTATTAATAGTAACTGTAAATACTGCTGATGCTGCAGTATAATTTGTATTTCCAGAAGTTGAATAGTTTGCAGATATGGTTCCAGCCTCATAAACTTGATTTGAAATATTCAAAGTACAAGTTAATTCGTCTGGGCATCCACTTTCTGTAAAATCTGTTGTAGTTCCATAAGTGATTGGAGTAGTTGCAGTTAATCCTAACACTAAAGAGGAGTTTGTTGTTATTTCTAAATTATAAATTGTTGAATTTAAATTATTTGAAGAATCATTTATTGTGATATTTAAATAATAATTACTTACCGCCAATTGTCCTGTCCAATCTAAAAAACCAGAAGAATTAATTGTGAATCTTGAATCATTTATTGTATAAGAATCAAAACCTGTTTCGTCTGTAGCATCAAAGTCTACACCAGCCCAATCAGTTAAATATTCTACTGAAGCATCATTTGGAATTGTTGTGAAATAAGGCGGAGTTGTATCTCCGGTTATTGCTTCAGTAACATTAACCCACATTAAAGTAGAATTTAAATTATTTGAAGAATCATTAATTGTTATATTAATGTTGTATAATTGAACTGACAAAGCTGTATTATTTTCTAAATAACCTGAACAATTTATCTTAAAATTAATTGTATCATTCACAGCAAAGCAATCAAAAGAAGTTTCGTCTGAAGCATTTATGTCATAAGATAAACTTTGATTATTATAAATTGTTTGGTTTACTGGTGTTCCATTTGTGAAATACGGGGGAGTTGTATCTGTTCCTGTCTCCTCACTCCCAACACTATAAAATGTACTTGGAGAAAATTGATTATTATACTCTGTAGTTATCCACCCTGCCGAACGGGCGACATTGGAAATACGGACTTCGTCTATGAGACCTCTGTAATTAAGAAGACCCGCAAAGTTTGAACCAATGTTTGTGCCAGCAACAGCCCCTGCCCATACTCCCAATCCTGTTGCGGGTGTTCCAACCTCTACCCCATTAACATACGCCCTTGTGACATCAGCAGTAGTATCCCAAACAAATATTACTTGAGTCCAAGTATCTCTCGAAATATTAGCAGGTGGAGCGGTTACTACCGTAATTACCGAATTTGCTTTGTACAAAAATGTCCATAAATCTGTTACAGCTCTGTAATTAAGTTGAATAGTATTGGCTGCATTGGTGCCTATTTCAAGATAGAACTTGTCTGTCGGTGTATTATCGGCAAAACCACGATATAACCAGAAATTAGCTGTTCCCTGACTTACATTAATATCATTATTCACCAGATTTGCCCTCACATGATCATCCACCCCATCAAAATCCAAACTCCCATCCACCTGCCCTGCTACTTGGTTTTCAGAAGACATATTTATAGTTATCCCATTGTTAGCATAAGAAGTTGAATCATAAGTTATATTTGTAGTTCCAGGAATTTCAGATAAATGCTGAACCATCACAAAATTATTATCCCAAACACCATTAGCATTCTCCTGATTACTCGCATCTGCATTTCCGTAATACATTGAAATAGTTGTGTTAGTTGTATTTGAAAGAGTAGACATCCTTACCCATGCAACCAGCCAACCAGTTGAACTGTTATAAAATTCAATTTCGTGGTCTAGTTTATCTCCTGTTGAATTAATAAAAACAATATCATCTCCATCTGCCTGTGCATCATCTCTTAAATCTGTGTCTGTTATATTAATTAAAATAGGAAAATTAACTTGAGAGCCGTTTACTTTTGTATAGTCTATTGTTATATCTTTTTTGTAAAGCCAAGAGGAGTTGTACCAATCTGTATATTCTGTTACATTAACCCACATTAAAGTTGAATTTAAATTATTTGAAGAATCATTAATTGTTATATTTAAATTATATAATTGAACTGAAAGAGCTGTTTTGTTTGTTAAAAGTCCATTACAATCTATTTGAAAATTTGTTGTATCATTTACACGAAAACAATCAAAAGCTGTTTCATCTGTTGCATTTATGTCGTAAGATAAACTTTGATTATTATAAATTGTTTGGTTTACTGGTGTTCCATTTGTGAAATACGGGGGAGTTGTGTCTGCTGCTGCTCCTACCCAATCAGCATCATCAATAGCTACAAGGTCTGTATAAAGTGTTGACTGGGCTGTTCCAGAATTTGCTCTAATACCAATCTGCAATCTATTTGGTGTTCGTGTATCAGCAGATAAAGCTCCACTGTGTTGAGTATCCCCATTAATTCTCCACTCCCACGCAGTATTTGTAATATCATATTTATACTCAAATCTATACCAAGTGTTTAAAGATAAAGCTACTACATCAGTGCTTTGCACTGCACTACTGCTGTAATACTGAAATCTAACATATAATACACCCCCACTTTGAAGTGATTGAATAGCAGCGACTAAATTATCCGCAGTATTCCCAGTTCTTAGGGTAAAGAATCCTTGATTATCACTAAGTCCTTCTTCACTTAAATATAGATAACCTCTGACATACCATATATTATTATCACCAGGACCAGTTATTGCATAGGCATCATTATAAGTAGCATCTAAAACGATTGACTTCAGGCACTCCGAGCCTGAACCTGGAGGAACAGTTCCAGGGATTGCTGAATTTGGGTCAAGAGTACAACCAGCATCAATACTTTCACTCCAAGATAATTCATAACCTGTGCCTTCAAAACTTTCTTCTCCAAGTCTGGGGTCAACAATATAATCAAACTCTACCCCCCCGCCAATAACTCTTAAATCAAAAACATCCTGTGTTCCATTCAACCCTGTCAGATAAGTTTTATACCAACCTTCTTCACTAATATTTTCAATAACAGCAATAATCTCATCACCATCTTCAGGCTCACCAGAGTCACCTGCTTGCAGGTTCTCGTGCCCTCCTAGGGTATCCCTTGGGGACTCATAAACCTCAATGCTCACAACATCCAGATTTTCATCAGCAGGATAATCAATCAGCCAAGAATAATTGGCATCAGTGAGCTCCTGCTCAAGCAGGGCTTTTTCAGCTTCCAACTCTTCATTTGTCTGAGCAATAACCAATACAGCAATTGCCAAGACAATTGCTAAAATTATTAATATGTTTACGCCCTTCAGGGTGATCCCTTTGGGATTTAGTTTATTTTTCATCTTCAATTATCTCCTTAACTTTTCCAAGCAATTTTTTAGCAATTTTAAGATTCTCCTCAAAAATTTCCTTTTTCATAGAAAGTTCAACCCCGTACTGATATCTCTCTCTCAAACTAATAACACTCTCCTCACCTAACTCCAAAGAAGAAATTTTATCAAGGATTTCCTTTTCCAAATCAATTTTCCCATCCTCAATAAGACTATAAATTAAAGCAAACGTACATTCTTGATTTCCTGATTCATACCCAAACTTGGAAACTATCGCAAGCAACGAATGATAAACTGAATAAAACACAGTACTAATAGAAATATCTGAAAATTCTTTTTCCAAAAATAAAGTCGCATTAAGATAATGCTCTGACTTCTCAATATGCTTTCTCGCATTTTTAATATCCGGATTTACTCGCATCAAACCCCTATGCCTCCCCCTTTTATCCCTTTCTTTTGATGCCTTCTTTAAGCACCAATCTACCTTATTCTTCACATGACTCATCGCGCCACCTCCAATAAATCAACAAACTTTTTTTCTCCAGAAACAACAAGTCCTCTTATAATCTCCAGCACAACTTTATCCCTATTTTTAAGATTCTTCAATAAATCTTTCCCTGACTGATAAACAGGATGAATCTTCTTTTCACTAATCGTATTTATCTTCTCAATCTTTTTTCTCAATCTGCCAAAATTCTTTTTATCTACAACAAACAAAACATCAATGTCTCTCGCACTTTTATCATCTCTTAAAACAGAGCCAAAAATTATTGCACCCTCTGCAATCCCAATTTTTCTTATTTCACCAACCCATCTTTTAACAAAAGCAGAACAATTATCAGCCTCTTTTCTCAAAATTAAAGAGACATAATCTTTAGCATACTGATTTTCAAAATTAAAATTATAAAATTTAATATTTGACACCCGCCTAAGAATTATTATCTTTTGTTCTTCAAGTCGCCTCAAAAGCTTTAAGCTTCCCATCGGAGTTAAACCAAGCACCTTAGAAATACTATTTGCATTATATTCAACACTACAATTTTTCAAAATCCTCAAAACAACTTTTTCTTCATTATTCAATTTCATAGTTAAACTCCAAGTTTATATATATAAACAAATAGTTTATATATAAAGATTTACTTATTGAGGGATAATTAGCATCAATCAATTCTCCCTCAGGCTGAGCAAGCTCAGCTCCAATCTCCTCATTTGTCAAAGCAACAACAAAAACAGCAACTGTTAAAACAACTGCTGAAATTATTAATATGTGTTTTAGTTTATTACTCATTTTTATTATTCACCTCTTCACTATTCGCTTCACTATTCGCTTCACTATTCGCTTCACAAAGAACATAATGCAAACTTCTTCCCCTGCCCTGTCTTAAAACAACCTCTTTATATTCTAATTCCCTCAAATCTCTAAATGCAGTAGCACGGTCAGTCCTGCAGATAGAACAATACCTTTTATTTGTAATAGTTTTATTAATCTTCAAATAATCTATTGCTTTTCTTTGCCTTTCATTTAGTTCTTCCAATACATTTTCTTCAATAAAAGTTGATTCTTTAACAGGAGATTCAAAAATTATTTTAGTTTCAAGAGAATGCAATTTATAAAAGGGCTCTTTGTTGCCTTGCTGCCTGCATAAATCCTTCATTAAATTAATTCCAGAGCCATATTTGTCTACAAAACCAATATCATAAACAAACTGTGACAAAATTTCATTAACAGGTTTATGTTTAGGTTTTTTTGGAGTAACTCCTTTTGGAAAAGTTCCCGGATTAATAATCTCAACCCTATTGTCAAAAATAAATACCCTCACATCTCCTGTCTCTAAATAATTCCTATGAATCAGCGCATTAATCATCGCCTCCCTTAATGCTTTAATTGGATACTCAAACTTATCCTCTCTTTGAAAACTTTTTTCTGTTCTCGTCCCAAAAAGCCTTATATTTTTTCTAATAAAATCTTCAGCAATATCAATCATCTCCCAAATCGTTCCTTCGCAATTAGCACTATCTAAAGTTGGATGAATAATTTTTGTTCCTTTAAATCTAATCACTCTTAATCTTGCATTAGTCATAAATTTCTGAGGATATTTTCCAAAAAACAAAATCCCTGCATTAGTTGGTTTTTTATTCTTAACTGCTTTAACATTTTCCAAAAATTTATTAAGAGAAATTTTTAAATCCTTGGAAATATTTCTATATTTTTCCCTATATTCAAGATATTTTTTAATTTTCCCACCATCAACATCCTCCAGCCCAGCCCCCTCGCAAACCTGCCCATCCCAACAAACTTTTTTCCCAGACTCTTTTGCCAGCTTTCTTATTTCAGAAGCAGAAAGCTTATGATTTGACTTGCCAACTCTCATATACACTTTGCCTCTGAAAAATACAGGCTTTTCATCAGCTTCACTCACCTTAATAATTATAATATTTTTATCATTAACTTTATTCACATTAATATCTGGATAAACCTGATTGTCTGTATTTTGCTTAATATAATTAGCAAGTTCTTCAATTGTTTTTTTGCCTGTTTGAACTCCTTTAATTTCTCCTGAATCTTTTATCCCAATTAAAATAATTCCATTACAAGTATTAGAAAACCCAGAAATAGTTTCCCCTATTTCATTTTTCAAACTCAAAGACTCTTTACATTCTAATGTTCTTGATTCTCCTTTTTCAATTAATTTCTTAAATTCTTTTTCTTTAAAACCTCTTTCAGACCCACTTAGTGTTTTTTTATCCATCCAACAGCCTCCTTATCTCCTCAATTCTTTTCTTCTTTTGATAAATATCACAAGGAACTTGTGTCCCATTAATCACAACATAACCATCCCCAGAAACAGCACAAGCACTCCTAGCATAAACAGTGATATCCCTCGTACTGTCTAATTCTTGCTCAAAAGTTACCCTAACATACTCGCTGTCATTTATTACCTCGCTCCAATTTCCGTCCTGAGCTTTTACATAATCATAAATATCTGAAATAAAACTCCTGTTCTCGTCGAGATGCTCTGCTTTTGTAATTTCAATAATTAACTCATAAGTCTGATTGCTTAAATGAGGAACCAGCCATTCAATATAATCAACATAACCATCATTATCCAAATCATAAGCAGTGTAAGGCACTTGTATTTTTATTTTATCAGAATAATTTTTAATATCAGGAATGCTGGTTTCATTTATAATTTCTTGCTCACTTGTTTCATTTATAATTTCTTCAACACTCTCATTTATTATTTCAATTATATTTTCCAATGTTTCATTTTCAATTACATTTCCAGTAAGAATGCTTGAATAACTCTCATTAATCTCAGTAGTTATATTTTGTTCTTCACTTTCATTTACTATAATTGGTTCCTCAATTATATTCTGAACTAATGCAGAATTATAATCCAAGGCATCTTCATAACTTGCATACCAATATAATTTCAAATCACTTGAATCTATTGAAACACTATCTTCAACAAGAGTATAAGCCAGAATATTTTCATAATAAACTTCAGAAGCAATTGTAATTCTTTTTCCATTTAAAATATTTTGCTCAATTGCATACGGAGCAGGTGTTTCATATTCTATTTCAAACTCAGTGGCACCTCGTGAGAGGTTCTCGTGCCCTGAAAGGGTATCCAAGTCTATTGTTACTTCTTTTGTTTCTTTTGTTTCCTCAACATCAATAACCCTGCCAGTCATAAAACTAAATACTTTTTTGAAAAAATCAGAAAAAATTGATTTTTCTTTTAAATCAATCTCTGCAGAAACATCACCTGAAATAACTTCTGCTGTTATTTTTATTTTTTGCTTTAATTTGTCAGGCTTATTAATTTGCTCCTCGCTATTGCTCATCGATTGACTGGATTCATTAATAACAAAAGTTTCTTCTTGCCCCTTGTAGAGCGTTCCTTGCTCTCGGGGTACGCCAGTGGTGTCAATTATTTCTTCTGTTTCATTAATAGTTTCAGTTTTATTTTCAGGGATTATTTCTTGTTCAACTATTTCCTCTTGCTCAGTTGTTTCATTAATTATTATCTCTGTTTCAAGTTCCTCTACTTGTTCTTCAACTTCCTCTTCTAAACTTGAAATTATATAAACACTAATATTTTCTGCCTGGATTGGAACTTCAATGCTTAAATTTTCAACAGGCTGGGTTAATTTTATATTCTTTTTCCATTTAACTGGCTTGTTCAAGACAGCCCCATACTGGATTGTTGTAAGATTCATCTCTGCTTGTGTTATATTGGTTATTATTACAGTTTCATTAATTATTGTCTGATTTTCAATAATTTCTGTAATATTTAATTCAGTTATGTTTTGTTCAACTGGAATTTCAGGTTCAATTTCTAGCTCTTTCCCCTCAATATTAATTGTTTCACTCACAGAAACAATCTCAACACCATCGTAAATCAAACTAATAATTAAATCCCCTTCCTGAAAAGCAGTCAGGTTTAATTGATTTAAATCAATCAAAATCTCAGATATTTCTTCTATAAGATAATCTTCTCCAAATCCTTGTTCTGTTTCAGAATATTCTGTTGTAACAACTGCAGTATCATCTATAATCAATAATTCTATTTCTTGAGAAGAAGATTTAATTTCTGCTGATTTTCCTTGTGGCAACTCATAAGAAAACCCCTTATCTTTTGAAACAACACCTTCAACTTCCAGGATTTGCTCAGAAACAACCTCGCCTGTTAGGGGGGAGGGTTCTGCTGGTTCTGGTTCAGGTGCAGATTCTTCAGGTTCAGGTTCTTCAGGTGCTGGTTCTTGCCCCTTGTAGAGCATTCCTTGCTCTCGGGGTACGCCTGTGGTGTCTTTTTCTTCTTTAACTTTTTCTTCTTTTTCTTTAGATTCTTTTTCTGGTTCAACTTCATTTTCTTCTTGTTCAACTACTTCCTGTTCAACTACTTCTTCTTCGCTTTCTTCTTGCTCTTGTTCTTCTAATTCTTCAACAACTTCTTCTAGTTCTTGAATTTCTTCTTCAGTTACTTCTTCTGTTTCATTTGCTTCAATTATTTCTTCAGTTATATTTTCAGGAATTATTTCTGGTTCTTCTACTGATTCTTGTTCTGGCTCCCCAGTTTTCTCAGGCTTAGCCACCAAACCTTTAGGTAAAACATTTAAAACAAAAGAAACATCTGGATAAATTATTTTTTCACCTAAAACCCCATACCCCTTTCCAGCTCCAGAAATTTCCACATTTTCAACATAAAAATTTCCTTCAGAAATATCATAAGAAATCAAATCACTTAACAAAAACTCTTTTATCTCACCAGCATTATCAACCAAGATTTTTGTTGACAATGGAACAAGCTCTCCTTGCTTTAAATTTAATTTTACACTACCAAGAATTTGCTCTCCAAATTCATAACTATCCTCAATAGACAAAGAAACCCTTCCTGTTAAACCAAGTTTCACTACAAACAAAAGAGATAAAAAAATAAACAAAAAAATAGCTCCAAGAAAAATAATCTGGTTGTAATTTTTTTTTGGTTTTGATTTTCCAAGATATGTTGAGATTACTTTTCCATTTTCTTTTTTGCTATGATAAGTATAAGGTCCGTAAATTCTGCCGTTCTTTTTTATATACCTCTTATATGCCATAATCCCTCTTTAAAATTAATAAAAAAATGGTAGTGTAACTATTTAAATATTATGGAAAGCAAAAATAATACTTTAGGAATTTTAACACTTTCATAATCTAAATAAAAATCTAATTATATCTTAATTTCAGGCAATAATTATGATAAATCCAGACTTATTTTAATAGCCAAATCAACTTTTTTCATTAAATATTCATCTAATGAACTAATTTTTTTAATTAATCTAGAAACATCAATAGTCTTAATTTGATTTAATAATATATCTGAATTTTTATCTAATTTAGAATCTTTTTTTAATAAAAAAACATTAGTTGGAAATTCTTTTTTAAAAATTTTTGAGGTTATTACTGCAACAATTGTTACAGAAAAGTTCTTATTTTACATATTATTTTAGAGTATCAGCACAAGCCTTATGCCTCCTTGTTCACATCCTTCTACTGGCTCTAAATCTGCTAAAAGAATATTCCTTCTTTTTAATCTCATTGCCACTCCCAATCTTTTAAATTTTCAATTGCTTCAAACTCTTTTGCAATTTTCAGACTTTCTTCAGCCATCTCCTTACACCCTTCTATTAAAATCTGTTCTTGATTTCTTTTACATTGTTCAGCAAATTTAACAAGCCCAATAATAACATCTTCATAAGTTTGTTTTGCAGATTTTAATCAATGTAGAAATAAATATTTAGCGGTAAATAGACACAATTCATCTGTCCCTGAAAAGGAGACGGATTTCTTGCTAAACTTTAACTAAATTTTTCTTTATCCAATATTTCTTCAATATCTTTTTTTAACTTCGGCAAATCTTTTTTAATAACTTGCCATACTCTTTCAAAATCAACGCCAAAATACGCATGTGTGAGAATATCTCTAAATCCTGCTATATCTTTCCACAAAACTTTTGGATATTTTTTTCTAAAATCTTCCGGAAGATTTTTAACAGCTTCTCCAATAATCTCAAGTCTTCTCAGGGTTGCATCTTTTTTATCTAAGTCAGTTTGAAATAAATTTTTAGATATTTGCCCTAATGAATTTTCAATTAAATTAATATTTTCTAAAATATCTTCTATAAATAAAATTATATCTCTTCTCATATTATTCTTATTTCCTCATTTAAAATTCTTTGTTTAATTCTTGGTTTTATTACTTTATATTCAACTAAATCAACTTTCTTTCTTAAAACATCTTCTATTTTATGTTTAATAGCAATGAACCCAAGCAAACTCATTTTTTTATCATTTATCTCAACTAATATATCAATATCACTGTTTTTCTTTTGCTCACCACGAGCATAACTTCCAAATATCCCGGCCCTGACTACATTATTCTTTTTTAGAATTTTAACAATTTTCTTTTTTATTTCATCGAGTTTTTTATTTTCCATAAGATAATTAAAAAAATATTATACTTAAATCTTTCTAAAAACATGACTATTTTATTATCAGAAAATATCTTGGAATTATTTAAAATTCAGGAAAACAAAAAACATCGGCAATAATTAAACCCTATTTTAAAAAATAAAGAAGATTTTCTATATTTTCTTATATTTTTAAAAAAATCTATTCAGAACTCTTAACTTTTTGTTTTTTTAACACCCAGTTGACTTTTCTTCTTTTCATAAACATATTTTTTCTGCATTTTGAAGAACAAAAATAAAGAATAGTCCCATCTTTTTTTATAAAAGTTAATCCTTGTGGAACCTCATACATTTTTCCGCAATAAACACATTTAGGCATTTTAAGTATACGCTCCTTCGGCGTGTTTTTCCCAAACTGTCGCGGAAAAGTGCACCATTAGGTGTACGCTCCTTTTGTTACTTTTGACTTAATTCTTCTGGCTTCAATTTCAGTTTCCCTTAGCATTAAAACATCATTTATTCTTACAGGTCCTTTAACATTTCTTCTCATTACTCTTCCTTTATCTCTTCCTTCTTGAACTAAGCACTTAACCTGGGCAATTTCCCCTCTAAAACCAGTTCTTCCAATTAATTCCTGAACAATTGCAGGAACTACGTCTCCTAAAAGTTTATCACTTGCTTTCACAGATTTTTGAGATTTCTTGCCTGCTGAAGAAGACTGTGTTTTTGCTTTATTTTCCTTTTTGGACTTTTTAGATTTAGCCATTTTTTTAATTATTAACTTATTTTAAACTAGCAATGTCTTTGTCTGCATCTCCAGATTCAATTACTGCTATAGAAGATGCTGCTACAGGCAAACCTGCTGCAATGCCTAATTTTTGCTTATTATCCACATCTTTGCAGGGAATTGATTTCTCCTTGCATAAAACAGGTAAATGCTGAACAATCTCTTTAGGCTCTACATCAGTAGCATAAACAACAAGTTTTGCAGTTCCTCTTTCAATTGCCTTAGTAACTTCATTAGTGCCTTTTTCTATTTTTCCAGTCTTTCTTGCCTTTTCAATTAAATTGTATATATCCATTTTTTTTATTTATATTAGAACGAAAGATAACCTCGCTTTCGCTCATTGGTTAAAAATTAAGATTGAAATGAGTTTATAAATTTTTGGTTAAGTAAAATTATCCTTATTTTCCCAATAATAACAAAAAAAGCAAAAGAAATTAAAAAACATTTGCATAATTATTAATAAAAATAAACTTTAAAAATTTAAAAAAACTGCATTTAATATTATATAATAAAGAAAATAACTAAAAAAATTACTTCCAGCTAACCCCAACATCATCTGTTCGCTGTCTGGGTTTGATATCTATCTTATCTAATTCTTTATAAGAAAAATTTATTCCTGAATTAAACATAATCTCTCCTAAAAAAGCTATCATCGCGCCATTATCTGTTAAAAATTCATTTTCTGGAACAAATAATTTTGCTCCTCTTTCCTTACACATTATTCTACACATTTCTTGCAAACGAGAATTACAAGCAACCCCTCCCCCTAAAAGCAATTCTTTTTTTCCAACATGTGCTAGGGCTCTTTCAGCAGTTTCAACCAGCATCGCAAAAACAGTTTCCTGCATTGAATAAGCTAAATCATTTAAAGAATATTTACCCTTAGTAAAAATATTCTTTTGAATATTTTTCGGGGTACGCCCTTGGGCGTCATTCTTTTCTAATTTTTGTTTTAAATTAGTAAGTATCCCTGAGAGAGCAATATCCATTCCTTTAACTTTATAAGGAAGTTCAATATATTTTTTACCCCCAGTAAAAATTTTCGTAGAAGATTTTTCAGGGTCTTGTGCCCTTTGGGTATACGCCTGTGGTGTTCCTGCTTTTGCAAGTTTTTGTATTTTTGGTCCTCCTGGAAAACCAATTCCAGCATATCTGGCAAAATTATCAATAAAGTTTCCCACACCAATATCTAGGGTTTCACCAAAAACTCTATATTTTCCCTCTTCATAAGCAATTATTTGAGTATTTGCTCCTGAAACATAAAGCATGACTGGATTTTTAGCTCCAGTTGCCCCAGCATTCCATAATTTGGGGTCTTGTGCCCTGAGGGTATATGCCGAGCGGCAATTACCAATTTCTAAATGAGCAATACAATGATTAACTGGAACTAAAAAAAGTTTAAATTTTTTGCACAATTGTTTTGCTTTTTTTAATCCGACTAATAAGCACGGTGCAAGTCCTGGACCTATTGATACAGAAATAAAATCAAAATGTTCTAAATTTAATTTTGTCTTCCCCATAACCTTTTTCAAAACTTCATCAAATACTTTTTCATGATGTTTAGCTGCATCTATTGGAATTATCCCCCCTTCCTCAGTAACATAACTATTTTTTTCATTAATAATTATTTTTCCGTCTTTAACAATCCCAATTCCCAGGGTATGGGCAGTGCATTCTATACCTAAACCAATTACCATTAATAATCACATAAAGACTAATATAAATAAATTTCTAATAAAGAAAAATTCTTAAAAATCTCTGTAATTAAAAATATATAATTACCAATCATGCATATCACACTAATAATCATAACCCTTTACCGAAGATAAAATAAAATAAAATAAAAGAAATAGAAAAAAAATTAATTAAAAAATTATTGAAAGTTATTTCTTTTTCTTTTTAACAACCTTCTTTTTTGCCACTTTTTTTGCTGGTTTTTTCTTTGCCATTTTTTTCTTAACTGGTTTCCTTTTTGCTACTTTCTTCTTAACTACTTTCTTTTTTTTCTTTTTTCCACCACGAGCCATCTTTGCTTCACAAACATTTCCTTGTCCATCAACATAGTAAAGATACCCTGATTGCCTTTTGACAATATTTTTCGCAATAATTTTTCCCATAAATTTCACCTCCTTTTTAATTAATAAAATATTAATGATTAACATCTTTTTAAATCTTTCGCGTCACCGACGAGCAAGCTCACGAAGGGCAAACTTGGAATATTCATCACCGAGAGAGGTTGGGAGCAGAACCGCACAAAAAGAACTGACAAATTTTCCATATCTTTTATTCATGGGAATTTCAATAACTTTTGTAAAAAATCGCTTTGGAGAAAGATTTCTCTTAAAAGGTTTTACAACCTTGATATCAAGAATCTTATCTTTATCGTCGAGCCAGATAGCAACAAAAGGAAAAAATACAAAAAAAGAATGAAACCCCCAGCTCACTGGTTTGCCAAAATCAAATAATAAGGCTTCTGCTTTTTCTTTTCTAGTAAACATCAATCCAGTAATTCTCCTAGCCCAATTACAAACTTTTACATTTAATTTGAATTTTTTATTTTTATAATTTAAACCAATCTGCATTTTTTACCTCTTTTTTTTTAGCCTTGTAAGTTTCATAATGTAATTCAACATTTTTCTCGCAGACAAAATCATGATGCTTAAACCCCCCGCCAAAAGTCTTGGGAATATGCATTAATTCATGAATTATAACTTTTACCTGATTTTCTTTGCTTAATTTATCAAATCTTTCTGACAAGAATTCCAGTGCATAAACAGCCTTAATCCCCATTGCTTTTTGCATTAATTTTCCCAATGCATGGCATCTTGCAATAGTTCTCCGAGAAGAAGTGCCGTAACTTCTCAAACATCTAACACGATTCATTTGAACATGAGGAAATAAAAATCTGGAAATTTCTTCTGCTATTTCTTGCAAGTCCTCAGCAAATTCATATTTCATGAAAAACAAAAAACAAACCTATTTATATTATTTTAGGATATAAATTATATGATAAATCAAATCAAATCTAACATCTGGCAACTATGCTTTCATTCATTTGGCTCTTGTGTTTATGTTTTAAAAATAAACAATAAAATAATCCTGATTGATGCCTCGAGCAAAACAGCTCAAAAAGAATTATTAAATGATTTAAATAAACTAAAAATAAATCCAAAAAAAGTAAATGTGATAATATTAACTCACAATCATTATGACCACATAGAAAATATACATCTTTTTACAAATGCAAAAATATACTCCCCAGAAAATTTAAATGAATCTTCAAATATTAAAGAAATTCCTGAATTAAAAATAATCTCTGCCCCAGGGCATAGTCAGGAAAGCAAATGCTATCTCTATAAAAATATTTTATTCTCAGGAGATGTCTTGTTTCATAATGGAATTGGAAGAACAGACTTGCCAGGAAGTTCTGAATTACAAATGAAAAAATCTTTAAAAAAATTGCAAAAAATCAATTATGATATTTTATGCCCAGGGCATGTTTAATCCACCATTTCAACAATTTTTTTCCTTGATGTAAAACCAGATTTTATTCTCGCTTCTTTTTTAAAATATTTACTAAGAATCTTAATTAATTCAAGATTTGCCTTTCCATCAACAGGTGAAGATTTTAATTTAACAAGATAATAATCCCCTTTTTTCTCAATTTCTTGTGTTGCTGAATTTGGTTTTACCTTGATATTTATTTTCATAAATAAAAAACTAAAAAGAAATTTATATAATTATCTAGTGAAGTGCTTCATCATAAGAACTGACCGCCCAACCCAAATCTAATAAAGTATTTTTAAATAAGTCCCTGTTTCCTTTCTCCATTAAAATTTTTAATAAATCATTGGTATGAAACTTTCTTTTTTCAACAACAGCCATAGGAACATTCTCTTCTTTAGAATAAGTTAATTTTCCAATATTATCTTTACCCCTAAAAATTAATATGTCTTCACCATTTTGCTTTACCTCATAACCCAAATCCACAAAACATTTTACAGCTTCATATTTCATGCGAAGTTCTTCTTGAAGAGTAATTTTTCTTTCATAAATAGATTCCATATTTAATATAAACACAGATGTTTTATAAGGATTATTATATTAAATTATTTTTATCTTGTAATAATTTCCAAAGCATCCCTGTGCTTTAACTCATAAGTTTTTCCCAAAGCTCTTTTTGTTCTTGCATCTATTGCCTTGATAAAATTCTTTCCAAAATCAGTATGCAAAAAATAAGCAAAATCCAGGGCAGTGCTTCCTTTTGGAAGCAAAAAACAATCAGGTAAAATATTTCCCTTACTGTCTCCTAATTTATTTGCAGAAGCAGGAAAAACAGCAATATAACCCAATAAACCAAAAACAGCATTATTTAAAATAGACTGAACACCTGTTCCCCCCACATAATAATCTAAAACATTTTCCTTAATCTTTTCTAAACCTTGTTTTTGCTTTTCATTTAATTTTTTTAAAATCCTGAAATCCTTTTCTCCAGGAATATATTCAATTAATCCTGATTTTGCTGCCTGTCTTAAGGCAAGTTCAGAATCTGCAGAACACGGCACAATATTCAAGTTAGGAAAATCTGCTCTTAATTTTTGATAATTTTCTCTTCCATTTTTTAAATCAACCTTATTTGCAGCAATAATCATTGGCTTTGTATGCTTTCTTAAATGTGAAGCAAATTTCATAATATTCTTTTCACTCCACAAACTTGGCTTGCCAGAAAGATTCAAATTAAGCAAAACTGACTTTACCTGATATTCATTAACTTTTAATCCAGAAAACTGCTTTGCAACAGCCTCTGCAAAATTTGCATTCTCCATTTCAGCTTTTCTTGCAAAACCCTTCCACACTTTCATAAAAATATTATAATACCACATATCCAATTCTTTTTCAAGAAATTCAATATCTTTTGCAGGATCACGTATTTCTCCTTGGGGCATTGGCTTTCCTTTTTCATCTGTTCCTCCAGAAATATCTATAATATGAATAAAAACATCTGCCTGCCTTAAATCATCTAAAAACTTATTTCCAAGCCCTTTTCCTTCTGAAGCCCCAGGAACCAAGCCAGCAACATCCATTATATCAACAGGAACAAACCTGTTGTGATTAATGCAAAACCCATGACTTGGATTGCACTGAGTATTAAACTCCTTGTCAATGCATTCAACTTTAACATAACCCACCCCGTGATTAGAAAGAATAGTAACAAAAGGTCTATTTTCTATCTCCACGTTAGATAAAGTACATGCCTTAAAGAATGTACTTTTTCCTACATTAGGCTTGCCCACAATTCCAATTATCATAAAAAAGATTATAGAAAAACCTTTAAATAGATTACTCAATATGAAAAATCATGAACCTATAGCTCAGCCTGGTTAGAGCGCTGGTCTTATAAGAACTTAATCCATAAGGATTATGAATCTCATAGAAGTGTTTACCTGAATCCCTTATTCAGGGATGCTGGATAGAAAGCCTGGAAAGGAGTTTTATCTGAATCCCTTGGAGGCAAAGGAAAGATTCAGGGATGCTGGATAGAAAGCCTGGAAAGGAGTTTTATCTGAATCCCTTGGAGGCAAAGGAAAGATTCAGGGATGCTGGATAGAAAACCCGCAGGAGGTTTTCATTCTAAGAGAGCCAGAGGTCCACAGTTCAAATCTGTGTAGGTTCATTATGTGATTGTAAATCGCACAGATTGCTAAATTCAGATAAAGTGATTTTCAAATCCGAGTCATTTCATGGTAGAAGTATAATCCTTAAGGAACTTCGTGTGAGATTATGAGCAGAGTAATTTTGTGGTAAAAGTATAATCTCAAATAAACTTTGTGCAAAGTTATGAGTTCTGTAGGTTCATATTATTTTTTATATAATTACACTGCTTAAATCAAAATATTTAATTTAACTTAACTTTTAACTCTGGCACTAAATCTTCTGAACTCATCTAACTCCTTAATATTAATAATACTCATTACCAAAAATACCACAAATCTTCTCTATAATAAAAAATCTAATAATTTATTTAAAAATTATTTTTTTCACCCATACTTATAATTTCTTTTTTGATTTTGAAAATCTTCCTGAACTTCTTTGATTGTCGCTATGTCTTTTAATCCTTTATCAGGCCTTAATGCAGTAAATCTTGGAAATCTTAATGCAAATCCTGATTCATAATTTGGAGATTTCTGAATTTCTTGATAAGTGACAGATACAATAATTTTTGGAGTAATAAAAACATTTTTTCCTTTTTCCTTAAAAATATAAGGACTTAATTTTTTTGTTAATTCATCAAAAGAAATTCCCTGCTCTGTCTTCTCTTTTATTCCTGTTCCAACCTTGCCTATTTCAAGATACCCCCCTTTATCCCCCCTGCAGGAAAGTATAAAACTAGACAACCATCCTTTTCTTTTTCCTGTTCCATATTCTGCTCCGGTAATTACCAAATCCAAATCTCTTTCTTCTGGTTTTATTTTTAACATATGCCCCACCCTTCTTCCAGGCTTGTATTCTGCCTTGAGATTTTTTAGCATAACCCCTTCTTGATTATCTTCCAGTGCTTTTTTATAAAATTCCTGTGCTTTTGCCTCACTGCTTGTAATTATCTGCTTTGAAGGAATTAATTTATAAGGTGTTTTTGTTATAATTTTTCTTAAAATCTTTGTTCTTTTTTCAAAAGCCTCATCTAACTGGGATTTCCCATTATAATATAAAATATCAAAAACATTTATCTCAACTGGAAGTTCTTTTTGAAGTTTTTCAATATTGTATTTTCTTCTTATCCTCTGGCTTATTTTTTGAAAAGACTTATATTCTTTTGTTTTTTTATCAAAACCAACTGCCTCTGAATCCAGAATAAATGAATTTCCCTTTACATATTTTTGAACATACCCCACAACCTCTGGAAATTGATTTGTTACATTTTCTAAACTTCTTGTGAATAATGAAATATTCTCACCTATTTTGTGAATCAAA
>JAHIHG010000006.1 GCA_018898425.1 Nanobdellota archaeon
GATTCTGGGATAACTACATTATAAGTATAGTCAATATTCTTAGAAGTATTATCTCTTTTAGTTCTCCTATATAAGATATTTAAATCAGAAACATCTACCCAAATTTTTTTATCAAATAGTTTGTTTAGTTCACTATTTACAAAAAGAAGATAACCCTCAACAAGAATAATATTATGAGAAACGATTTTTCTATCAAATACTTCTGTCCACCTATGGCTCGGAATATGTGTTGATTGACCTTTTTTTAATTTCTTTATTGAATAAATCAACCTATCAAATCTTAGAGATTCTGGGCTTTCCCAATTATTTGCTTTTACTTTAAAGAATTTGTCTTGATTAATATGTAAAAAATTACCCTTGTATTTTTCTTCTAATTCTTTAACAACTGCAGATTTACCAGAACAACTTCTTCCACTAATCCCAATAACAATAGGTTTTGTTTTTTTTAAAAACAATCCCATTTTAATCCTCAAAAAGTTCTTTCGCTTTATATTCTTCTGAAGAATCCTTGTTTATTTTATTTCCCATAGTTAAGTAATCCAATTTCTTAAAACCATGGACTTTTGCTACGATATTTCTGGGAAATATTTGAACCCTTTTATTGTATTTCTGTGTAACACGATTATATTCTAATCTAAATTTGCTTAATTTAGATTCCATTTTAGAAATACTACCTTTTCCTAAAATGCTTTTATGTAATGCCTCTGCTTTAAGTTGAGGGTATTTTTCAAATACTGCTTGAATTTTTAGAAAACTATTATCTATTTCTTGAACTGCTTGAACTTTCTCGCTTATTGAAGCATCTTTTGTCCAACGGCTTCTTGCTTCAATAACATCTTTCAATGCTTTATATTCGTGGATATCATATTTTTTTACAATTTGAGCTAATGCGGGAAGCATGTCTATTCTTTGCTGCATAACAACATCTATATCTGCAAATTTCCTATCTGTTCTTGTTCTCCAATAAACAAATTTATTGTAAATGACAATCCATTCTTTCGTAAGAGTAAATAAAATTATAGCTACTAAAATTCCTGCCCCAATCAAGATAAATGTCAATATTTCCATTTTATGATTTAAAATAATCCTTATCTTTTAAATTCTTAGGTTTAATTTCTGCTTTAAAATACTTTACCATTTTTTTAATTGCTTCTTGTTTTGTTTTTAGATTGTTTACTAATTTGTAAATTTCGACTATCCTGTCTTCTTCCTCGCTCAAATCTATTTGTATTTTTGTCATTTTTCATTTTGTAACTCCATATAACAAGGTAATATATGGCGGTATATAAACCTTTTGTTTTTATTTTTAACTTCAATTCTTAGAAAAATTTGTATAAGTAAGGAATAATCTTCAATTATAAGAAAAAAATAATTTTTTTAATTTTAGCCCAAATATCTAACCTTGCCAGGTCTTGGTTCAAAAGCAATTCCTTCTTCAAGAAGTTTTTTAATTTCTGTATTAATCATTTCTGGTGAAGCCTCCCTCAACTTCATAATTATGTCCTGAATTTCAATGCCCCCTTGTTCTTCTGCATTTTTTATCATATCAAGAATTTTATCTTTAATTGCAATTGTTTGTTCTCTTTCAACTGGAACTGAACTTTCTGTTCTTTGTTTTTCTGTTTCAAGTTTTCTAACAAGAAGATATTTTGTATCTTGTTCTTTTATTATTTCAGGATTGATATAAACCTCATTATTCCATCTTCTTAAAACACCTATAACAACAACTGTCTCTCCCTGGTTTATTTTTTTAAACTTATCCACGTCATCACCGAATATTTTTAATCTTATCTGCCCAGAACCATCGTCTAGTGTAAAATTCACATACTTTGTTTCCCCCTCACTTTCATATTTATCTACAATATTGCCAATAATATTAACTCTCATGATTTTTTGATTTCCCAATTCTAAAAAAGAAAACCTTTCACCATCCATAATTGGTTTGCCAATTAAAATATCTCCAACTCTTAATTTGTGCGCTATGTGTCTTTTAAATTGTTGTTCTGCCATTTTAATGTAAATTATTTAAAATTTTTTCAACTATCTTATTTCCTGTTTCATCATTTAGATTTTTTAAATTTATATGTTTTACTTTGAATTTGTTTAATAATTTATCAAACTGTTTATCTATGTCTTTTTGAAATTTTTCATCTACTGAGCGAATTTTATCTTTTTTTAACCATCCTTTTCTAATCGGAACCCTTATTATATAAGAATAAGTCTTTAAATGTTTTTTAATTAAGGCTTCTAAAAATTTTGCTTCACCAAATTGATTCACATAATAACAATAGCCATCTAAAACACTTCTATCACTAACCAATACTTTGCATCTCTCTTCAGTTTCCATTTCTTTAATTATCTGGTTTAAAATAATCCAGATTTGAGATTTTTTAGTAGTATTTTCATTAATTGGAAAAGGGCATTTTCTTACAATCTCTCCTAAAAAATCTATATCAATTCCTTTTTTCTTTAGTTTAGAAATTAATTCATGTGCTAGAGTAGTTTTTCCTGTGCCATGTGTACCAATAAAAGCTATTTTCATTTTATATCTTAAAAAAATTAAAGTTTGTTTTTAAAGATTTGTGGGGTTTTAGTTTAGTTTAAAGAAGATTATGAAAATCAATGGGGTTGTTATTTATCATCATGAAGATTGAGTGTTATCAAGTGTAAATTTAATGTGAATATTTGTTGATGAAAATCTTTAAAGTTTAGAAGCAATTTTTTGCGCTTTTTTCTTTTTCTTTCTAAATTCCTTTTCATCAATTTCTAAATAATTCTCCTCACTAATAATATTTTCTCTTGTTTCTTCTTCTAATTCAATTCTTGCATTTTTGGCAATATTCCCCCCTTTAACAGAAGCAATTTTATGCTCATCAAAATTTTCAGGATTCTGAACTCTTTCAATTTCAGCAGTTGACGCTTCCCCTAACATAGAAAAAATTAACTCTAAATCAGTCATATGGTCCCTCAAATTTTCTTTTTGCAATCTTTTAAACTTTTTATATTCAGCAGGATACATCCCAAATGTTGCATTAGAAATTTCAGCAGTTAAAATTGCAAAATCATTTTGTTCTTTAACTCCTCGTTTTTTCCATTCATCAGTTAGATCCTGCCTTACTGCAATTCCTCTAATTCTTTTATCAATCCATGATTTAGAATATCCTTTTTTTTCGTAAATTTCCTTCATTCTTTCTTGAGCCAACTCCGGATTTTCAATTTCATCAATTCTATCACTTCCAACTTTTGCCAGCCATAACTTAAATGGTTCAGCTTTTTTAGAAGGAATTGACTGAATAATCCTAAATATCCCTTGTTTATTAGCAAAATTCATTAATTGAACCCCTCCTTTTGTTTGGGATTTAAGGGGGGTGACAATCTGTCCCCACCCTTTTGCAAGAGTTTCATTTCTTTGTTTTAATTTTTTGATATAATCACTTATATTCTTAGAATCTGTAAGAACTCCAACAACATCAACAACTGAAAAATACCAGTCATTATTATGCCAAATCCTTCTTATTTTTTTGCCACTAAAAACAATTATTTTATCTTCTTTTTTCATCTTTTATATTAATTTATCTTTAATCTTTTTAATTCTTTTTATTATTTGTGCGTTTAAATTAAAAAGTAAGTAATATAAAATCAGTGGTTATTAAGCGATAAACCGCCCTTTTTTATATATATTAAAATATTTTTTAGGAATTGTTTTTATTAAATTCAACTTCCATTTTCCATTTTCTTTTTTATAATCAACAGGGATTATCTCGTCACTAAGCACAGTTCCTGGATTTCTAATACCATATGCTAAAGTAAGATACAAGAGATCTAATTCTGGATTTATTCCATTTAAATCATTATATTCTCCAAATCTTATTTTCTCTAAATCACTTAATAGAGATCTGTGATATTTATCCCTATCTTTATATTCAGCCTTTTTATAAATAAAGGTTCTTTTGAAAAAGGAAAATTACCTTTTAAGAGCTGGATTAAGCCCCAGAGATTATTCACAATTCATGAGAAGATAATCAAAAAAAAGCTTTGCACAATTAACAATGTATTATATAAAGAAGTTTTAAAAGAAATTTTTAGTTATTTGGAATAAAAGGAGAATTCTAAATAAACCTTTTCACATCCTCTGGACATATCCTCTTCTTGGCTTGAATATCTCAGTATTTATCAGTAATTTATTTATTGCGTCTTCAATTTCTTCCTTATTCATTTTTCCCTCAAGCTCTTTTTCTATTTCTTCAATAGGAATCATTTTTCCTAGTCTGTCTTCTAACCCAACAATAACATCCCTTACAGTTAAAATTTTATTTCTCTGAGAAGATGAAAACTTGCTGCTAATTTTGTCTATGTCAAAAGTTTTTGATTCATAATCATAACCCACTTGCATTAAATAATATTTCATTAAATTAATTGCTATTTGTGCATCTTCTGTGGTAACTTTTTTACTTAATCTTATTTTAGCTGATGCTTCTGACATTCTTACTAGTGCCTGTAATTGCCTTGCAGAAATTGGAATTGGCCTCATTGCACTCTCAGAAGATATAGGTTTATTTCTTAAATCAACATAAAATTTTTTTATTTCTGCAATTGCTTCATCAGTTAAATCTGGTTTTATTCTTTGTTTTGAATAAGCAATATATTTTCTAAACAAATCCCTTGGAATTAACATATCTTCTCCTTGATGCTGGTGTTCATGCAAAACATGCGTGGCTATTTTGTCATCTTTTACTCTGTCAGGAACATCTCTCAATGTAAAAATAACATCAAATCTGTTAATCAAAGTCGGAGGAATATCAATTTGCTGGGCAATTGACTGATAAGGGTCAAATCTTCCAAATTTAGGGTTTGCTGCTGCTAAAACAGATGTCTCTGCACGAAGTGTTGCCTGCACATTAGCCTTGCTTATTGTAACTGTATTATGTAAAATCATTCCATTGGAAATAAATGTTTTATTTGGTTCAATTGTAACATCATACACCCATTTAATTCCCTGATTTTTAATTTTGGAAACACTTTTTATTTTCATCCATCTTGCATACCCAAAAGCAAGTTTTCTTAAATTTATTAAATCATCATTAATAGTGGCATATTCAGAACTTTTTCCTGGACTTGCACTTAAAATCCCATTTAATTTATCTTCTGCTATCTGAACCAGTTTTTGTAAAAAAACTCTTTGTTTTTCCACTCCTAAATCAATTGAATGACCTATTGTTTTTCTCTGAGATATGTTTAATTTTTTAAAAATGTCATTTATTTTATTAGTGCAATCTGGAACAAGATCTTTTATTGTCTTATATATTTTGGTGTTTTCATTATATTGTTTTAATCTATTTAATTTATGGCGAGATAAAAATCCAATATTTGTTAAAAAATTATTTAAATTTTCCTGACCTGTAATATCAAGTCTCCATACTTTTGAATGTTTATCCTCAAAAATAGAAGATTGAATCTCGAATCTTAATAATAAATCTGAAATTTGCTCTTCTAATTTTCTGTTTTGTGAAACAAAAGATATTCTGCAACCCCCTCTTTTTTGCAAAATGACTGATCCATCCCCATCATAAAGAGTTTTTAATAAATATTTTATATTTTCATTTGGAAGTTGCATTATGCTTTCAGGGATAATTTTAATTTTTCCTTTTTCTAAAAGATTTTTATCTAATTTTTGAAATTCATCTATGATTTTTTTAGAAATAACTCTTACAGCAAATTGATTATTTCTTTTAGTGATAATAGGTTTTATTCCATAGAATTTTTCTATAGAATTCTTATAATCTTTAATTAATAATTCATTATTATTCCAAAACTGGATACCTGTTTTCTTTTTTCTGTTTAATTCATAACACCCATCACTTAAATGATACCCCAAAATCTTGCATAAATAATTATTTTTTAACTGGTATTTTTTTGATTTTATTTTAATTTCAGAAGGTATTGGAAAAAACATTTTATTTGTTAATTTTTCTGCAGGAATTGTGATTATTTTTCCCTGTTTAACAACCCAGCAAGGATGTTCTGGGGTTACAGTTATTTTTCGCCCATTTGTTAATTCAACTTGTACAAATTCTTTGGGTGCAATATGTCTGCTTACTTTGTCTGCTTTTTGAGGAAAACTATTATTCCAGTCTGTTGAAATTAATTCTATATTTTTCACAGGCAAAATCTCACAATCTTTTCCTTGGTAAACTTTTTTCTTATTTTTTCTTATTAAATCATCAACAAAGGTTCCTATTTTTGCATATTTACCATTTGAAAACATTAATTCAAAATCAGGTAACATGCATTGCTGCTCCATTGCCTCATGCATGGCACTCCTGTCCTGAGGGTCCATTTTTTCCAGTTCATCAATACAAACCAGCCCTTTATTAGATAAAACCATTGCACCTGCTTCTAAACTCCAACCTCTCAAATATTCATCCCTTACAACTGTTGCAGTTAATCCTGCACCTGAAGCTGATTTTCCAACAACATATCTTCCTTTTGGAGAAATATTCGCAATAAAAGCCAATGTCACAGATTTGGCCACACCAGGATCACCTATAAGTAAAATATGAATATCTCCTCTGCTTTTTTGCCCATCTGTGTGAACTTTTCGCACTCCTCCAAATAACTGAAGGACTAATGATCTTTTTATTTCTTCATATCCCCAGACACTCGGAGTTATGCTTCTTGCCAATTTATCAAATACTTTTGGGTCTTCTGAAAGTTCAAGTATTTGTCTTTCATCTTCCTCACTTATATCTAATTCTTCAAATGTTTCTTCTAAAGGAATTAAATTATTAACATCTATTGCAAGTTCAAACCTTGTTGAAAGTCCTCCAGAAGTTAAGGGAACCGGGACTTCTTTTAAAATCCCAATAACTTTAATTCTGCTTCCAGGAGTGGTTTTTTCCTCCATTTTTGGTTCAACTAAATCTTCTTTAACAAAAACATTTATTCTTTTTGGCTGCTCCCCGCCAGACAAGGATTCAGGCGATTCTTCTATTACTAATCTTTGAGTATCAACCATTTCTTTACTTATAAGCTTAAATCCCCCTCTTCTTCCACACGAACATCTTGAAGGTTCTCTGAATTTTTTTTCAATTTGTAAAACAGAAATAACAGTTCCACAGCTTGGACACTCAAACTTGGCATTTACAACCTGGGGTCTTACATCTGATGCCTGCCTGATTATCCCCTCAATAACTATCATTTCATTTAAATGTCTTGAACGAAGATTCCTGATTTTAATCTCCTGGCTTTTGGACATGTTTGTTAATCTTACTCTCACATTATCTACTAAGCTTGATTGTTCTATTGCCTGCTCAACTATTTTTAGTGTATCTTCAGGATTTGCAAGAATTTCATCAGAAAGTTTATTTGAAAATTCAGTAAGTTGTATAAAGTTCAGATTAATAACATTTGTTTCATCACGAATAGATTTTCCTAATTCTTTTTTGTGAAAATCAAAAAAATTCTTTGCTTCAATTAATAAATCTTCTGATTTTGATTTGTTTGCTTTATATTGATCTTCCATACTTAAAGTAAAAAAACATGATTTTTATAGATTTAGATAAATTTTTAAGTAGTGTTTAAAAATATATTAATTATTTCTTTTTTTTATCAAACTTTTTATTAAACCAATAAGCAAGCCAGATTACAGCTATTAATCCCATTAAAGAGATTACAAATCTAAACCAGTCCTCACCATATCTCCAATATCCTCCTGCCCCATAAATTAAGGTTCCAACTCCTCCCCCCATTAAGCCTGCTCCAACTGATTCAAGTTTAAATAAAAATCCACCAATAATTAAGAACAAGATTCCTAGTGGAACTGAAATTAAAAATATTTTTTTAGATCTTATTTCATTCATATCTTCATAATCTTGCCTGCAATAATACTCTCTATCACAAAATCCTTCCATGCCCCCTTCAATAGGCTTAACACTTTCATAAACACTCCATTTTCCATTTATTTCTTCACATCTTTCTTGTGTATTGATTATCTCTTGTGTGTTCACATCTCCGCAAAAATCAGGATATTCAATCTGGGGAAAAAACATATTAATGCCATAAACAGCTACAAAAATAGTCAGAATAATAATAGCAATTCCTAAAACAATGTTTTTAATACTCATGATATAATGAAACCTAAAACATTTATAAACTCTTTCCTTTCTATTAAATTATGAATAATTATGAAAAATTACTTGAAGATGCATATAAAAAAGTAAAGCAGATTGATATTTCTAGTAGCAGATTTGAAATTCCAAAAGTTCAGGGACATTTTGAAGGGAAAAAAACAATTCTAACTAATTTTTTTCAGCTTGCTTCACATATAAGAAGAAATCCAGAGCATTTTCAAAAATTTATGTTAAAAGAGCTTGCTGCTTCAGGGCATAAAGATGGAGACAGGCTTATTTTAAATATAAAAGTTCCTAGTGCAAAAATAAATCTTAAAGTTGAACAGTATGTTAAGGAGTTTGTGCTGTGTAAAGAGTGCGGAAAACCAGACACAGAATTGACAAAAGAAGACAGGTTTACATTTATTAAGTGTCTTGCTTGCGGAGCAAAACACTCTGTCAGAGGGAAGATTTGAATAAATATCCCAATCCCAACATTTAAAAAACAAATCTTCTTACTCAAATTATAAAATTCATAAGAATTTTAATAATTAAATTTAAGGAGATGAGCGATTTCGTGGTAAGGGCAAAATTTAATGTCAATACCTGTGCGAAGTTGCGAACTAAAAAAAATGGTAGAAGCTTATTGCGTAAAATGTAAGAAAAAAGGACAAAAAATGAAAGATGCCAAGATGAATAAAACTTCAAGAGGCGGTTATATGGCAAAAGGAACATGTCCTGATTGCGGAACAACAATGTGTGCTATGATGTCAGAAGCTAATGCGAAAAAAGCAATGGATTCAGGCGATGCGAAAAAAGCATATTAAAAAACTTTATAACTAATTCTTTTTTTATTTATTTATTAAAATTGGTAAAAAAATTGATTAAAAGATTTATATTTAATTTTTGGTTTTAATAGAAAATATCTTTAAAAAAATCACAATTCTAATGGTGGGAGACCTATACTTTTTCTTAATGGATTAACATAATCTTTTAAATATCTCGGACATTCAGAATCCATAATTTCTGGAAATTCTCTATGAAATAATTCAACATATTCATATCCACTATGAGCCGCTTTATGAATATATTCTCGTAGCATATGCCCCTCATATTTAGTTATGCCAAATAATTCTGGACAATCATCAAAAAGGTGATTTCCTGTTGCCTGCTCTATGCGTAATGCTGTAACCTTTCTACCTTTGGCTCCCCCATCAGATACAGCTCTGTTTAATTTACTTCTATCTTCCTGAATAGTATTTAATACCTTTTCCCAGAGGGGTTTAACATCTTCCCATTTCATATTTAATGAAATTATTAAGCTATTTAAAAACCTATAGTATTCACTTGTAATCCGATACTGTCAAGATAACGAGACTTAATGACTTCTAGCAAATTTTATCAAACTTAACAACTTATTTCTCTCCAACTCCAAATCAATTCCTGCTTCTTCTGCAGGAGTTCTCTCCTGAAGTTCTTGATGAGGATTAACAAAATTATATATCATCTTTCTCAAATTCATAAAATTCCTTGCTCCATCAAAATCCTTAAAACCGCTTCGGATATTTTTGATTCGATCTTTTATTTTTCCATTATACCTTTCAACAGGATTGTTATTATGTTTCAA
>JAHIHG010000028.1 GCA_018898425.1 Nanobdellota archaeon
AAACTATAACTAAATTTGGCAATGGAGCAAAAATAGATGCTCCAAAAGAATTTTTAGGAAGAAAAGTCTATGTGATTCTTAGAAAATAATTTTTTACACATAGCCGTTATCTTTTTTAATTATTAAATGTAGTCTTATCACAAAAAGGTTTATAAACAAATTATACAAACCTAAATTATGGTTAACGGAATTGAAAGACCTTTGGATTTATTGAATAACTCAAAAGGCAAAGAAGTTTTAGTGCATTTAAAAGGCGATAAGCAATTTGTTGGGACTCTGTTAGCTTTTGATATCCACATTAATTTAGTGCTGGACAATATCAAAGAAATGCAAAACAATGAAGTTAAAAGAAATCTTGGATTGACTTTTTTAAGAGGAGATACAATAATTTTTATCTCTCCTGCTTCAACTGCATTAAAAAAAGAGTAAGCGTTATTGCCCTTAATTTTCGCTAGGCGGAATTCTTAGTGATTATTCTAGTTAGGCTTAGGAACTTATATAAATTGTTTTTCTCTTTACTTATTATGATAAAAATGACTTTTTTAGGAACATCAGATGCAATACCAAGTGTGCAAAGAAATCATACAGCTGTGCTCTTAACATATAATAAAGAAAATATTTTAATAGATTGCGGGGAAGGAACTCAAAGACAATTCAGAAAAGCAGGATTAAACCCGTGCAAAATCACAAGAATCTTAATCACGCACTGGCACGGAGATCATATTCTGGGAATTTCTGGAATACTGCAAACACTGGCTTTAAGTGGATATAATAAAACATTATTTATCTATGGGCCAAAAGGCATAAAAGAGCATATTCAAGATTTATTAAAATTATTTCCATTTAGAAGAGAATATAATCTTAAAATTGAGGAGGTTCAGGGAAAATTTTTTGAAACACCTGAATTTTTCCTTGAAGCCAAATCTATGACTCATGGAATCCCCTGTAATGCATACAGTTTTGTTAAAAAATCCCACATAAGAATAGATAAAAATGAATTAAAAAAATCAAAACTGCCATCAGGTCCTCTGTTGCAAAAATTAAAACAAGGAAAAGATATTATACATAACAAAAAAAAATACCTTGCTAAAAATTTGACATTTAAAGAAAATGATAAAAAAATATCACTTGTTTTAGATACTTCTATAAATAACTCAATCATCCCTTTTGTAAAAGATTCTGATTTATTAATTTGTGAGTCTAGCTTTGACCCTGAACTTAAAGAAAAAGCTGAAGAGCATAAACATCTTACTTCTGCTCAGGCTGCAGAAATTGCAAAAAAATCAAAATCAAAAAAATTAATCCTCACCCACATAAGCCAGAGATATAATAAAGATAAAAAAAAGATATTAAACAGTGCGAGAAAAATATTCAAAAATTCTTTTCTAGTAAATGATTTAGATATTCTTAATGTTTAATGATGTGAAATAATATTTTTAATATAAATCTATATAATAAATTTTAATAATTTAAATAAGAGGAAGAAAATCTTTTGTGAAATAGATTTTTTATTAATAATCTCAATCTAATAAAAGCTCTAACAAATGTAATTTTAACCTTGTGTTCAGTGTATTTAGAAACCAATCTTAACAAATAGAAACATTTTAAATACAATTATTTCTTGATATATTAATGGGCTTGTAACTCAGTCTGGATAGAGTGCTAACCTTCTAAGCTAGAAGTCGCAGGTTCAAATCCTGCCAAGCCCGTTTGTTTTCAATTTGAATTATAAAAAGAATGAGGATTTAATTCATTTTTTAATATAAGTTTTCTTTGATTTAAATTGATTTTTGTTGGACAAAAGCCAAATCTCTTCCATATCAAATACTTTGTTAATTTTGAATAATTATTAAATCCTATTTTATCTTTCCATTTTTCTATCCTTTTTTCTCCCCTTATTGTTATAACATACTGATTTTTTTCAGTTAATTTTTTAGTTTTGCGTGTATGAACACTATGTTTTATTTTTAATTTTTTCAACAAATAACTTAAATCATTTATCATATTTTTAGAAACTATATTAATAAAAATTCGTGGATATGTGTTAAATTTTCTTTTAAACTCGCTATATCCTTTCTCTTTTCTTTTCATAAAAGTTAGACACCCATCACAATCTGTAAATCCTCTAATAAAAGCTGCAATTATCTCTTCATCATTACTATTTAATATTTCTTCTGGGACTTTTACGTTGTATGTTTTATTATTTGAAAAACCCAATTCTTTGAAAATTTTTATTATTTCTTTATCACAAATATAAAAACCATAAACAGAATTACTCTTTTTTTCATGAGCAACTACTTTTTTATTGAAAACTTGAGAAAACAATTTACAAACTATTTCATCATAATATTCTTGGTCTTCATATATGTTGCCCCACATACAAACATAATGGAGGTGTTGAATACATCCGTCTGCAGCAAACATTCCTAAGATTTCTGCAAATTCTTTAGTTATTTTCATTTAGAAATTTTATTGATTTCTACCTCTATTATTTCTCCTTCATTTATTTTCATTAATTCAATAATTTCTTTTGGAATGTTAATTGCTAAACTTGTTCCATGTTTCCTTATTTTTCTTATTATTTTATATTTTTTAATCATATTATTATATAATTTTTAATAATATATAAATGTTTTGATAATAAAAAATATAAAATAAATGATTTTTTTTTGTTTATAAGTTCAAATCCTGTCCGGGGCATTCCCAAAAACCTTTTTATATTGATTTTTCTTAGATAAATATTAACAAAAATGCCAAAAAAAGAGGCGGAAAAAGTTGCAATAGTGAGGTGTAAAACCTATAAGCAAAAAGAGGTTGATAAAGCAGTTTCAAAAGTTTTGGAATTAGCAGAAATAAAATTTCCAAAAAGAAAAAAGGTTTTAATTAAACCAAATATTGTTGGGTCTTTTAAGAAAACTCAGGAAGCTGTAACAACACATCCTTTTGTCATTGAAGCAGTTTGTAAGATTTTGAAGAAAAATAATTGCAAGATTTATATTGGAGAATCTTCTTTTACAAATACTCCTTGCGCTTTTAGAGATTCCGGGATTCAAAAAGTTGCTAAAAAATATGGAAAATTAATTATTTTTGAACAGGATAAATTAATAAGGATAAAAGATTCAAAAGCGAAAATTTTGAAAAATTTTTATTTATCTAAAACACTTAAGCATGCAGATTTAATTATTAATATGCCTAAATTAAAGACACATCAGCTTACAAAATATACCGGGGCTATAAAAAATCTTTATGGCTGTATTCCCGGAGGCATGAAGCAAAAACTGCATGGGAAAGCTTCTAATGAAAAAAAGTTTTCTAAGTTATTAGTTGATATTTATCAAAATGTAAAACCAGAAGTTAATATTATGGATGGAGTTATTGGTATGGAGGGAAAAGGTCCCACATCTGGAAAGCCGAAAAAATCAGGGTATATTTTAGCTTCTAAAAGTGCAATAAGTTTAGATGTAGTTTCAAGCAAGTTGATGGGCTATAAACCTAAACAGATTTTAATGATAAAGGAAGCAATAAAAAGAAAACTTGGAAGTTTTAAATTTGAGTTAGTTGGCTTGGATAAACTCCCTAATCTAAAATTTGAAAAACCTTTTGTTACCGGAATATTGAACAGGGCTGTTTTAAAAATGTTCAGGCAGAAACCGATAATTGTCGACGAGAAAAAATGTATTAAATGCGGAATTTGTGCAAATAAGTGCCCAATGAAAGCCATAACCCTTAAACCCTGGCCAGTGGTTGACAGGAAAAAATGCATAAGGTGTTTTTGCTGTATGGAAATCTGCCCGCAACATGCTTTGAGTTTAAAAGA
>JAHIHG010000029.1 GCA_018898425.1 Nanobdellota archaeon
ATAAAAGATTAGATTTTATTTAGATAAAGAAGTGTAAGTTGAGAATAGGCCACCTTCGTGCAAACTTTTTCTTCAAGTTTGTGCAGCGCAGCTAGGCGGACTATGAGTGTAAGTTGGGAATAGGCCACCTTCTGTCGAACTTCGAGCCTCCTTTTTCAAGGAGTTAATGCCAGAACAGTTCGTGTTAACATTTCACTATGCAGCTTAAAGCCTTGCACCAGTCAAGATGTTCGTTTCATCAAATCTCACTTTTCAAAGTTCCACGCTTGTTTCATAACTCAAAGTGAACTGTGTCGTTTCTTTAACAGAGCTTTGTCTCACAACAATTCCAGTTTCCCAGAATGACTCTCTTGCGAGCTAGGGTGGGCGGACCTTCCTCAGAATTCAACAATCTTTTTTTATTGTTTGTCTATTTAAAGACTGAATCCCGAAATTAACTACCCAACTTACAAATGAATACATACTTTTTCCTTTAAAAAACCTTCTATAGAAAGATTTAAATACTTTTTAGGAGTAGTAACAATATGCCAAGATATACTAAAAACACATATACTCTTGAACAATATAATCAAGACTGCAAATTAATTAATGCAATTAAATCCCAAAATGATCTTGATTTTAGAAACCCAGAAAGAGACATAGGGTATAAAAGAAATATACTTAGAACTGTATTAAATTATAATGGTTTAAGAATAGGTTCTAATAAAAGTGAAATAACTTTTCTTCCATTAGATAAATGTAATTCTGGAAGAATCACACTTGTTTTGCAAAAAAGCTATGAATCTGCATTAAATAGAGTTAGAAAATTTGGAAATCCTGATAAAAGAGATAATAATGAAAAAGGGCTTGTTAAAAAAATTAGGCCAATGAAACAACTTCCTCTTTTTAGATAATTATTTATATATATTATTCTTGCATTTTTAATGGGTTTAAATATAAGAGAAATAATTCCACGTAAGGAAATAGAAATCTCAGAATTAAGAGGAAAAATGGTTTGTGTAGATGCTTTTAATACCCTATACCAATTTTTATCCACAATAAGGCAGATTGATGGAACCCCTTTAATGGATGATAAGCAAAGAGTAACAAGTCATCTTTCTGGAATTTTTTATAGAAATATTAATCTTCTTTCTGAGGGAATAAAGTTAATTTATGTTTTTGACGGAGAACCTCCTGAACTTAAATACAAGACTCATGAAAAAAGAAAAGAAGCAAGAAACTTGGCAGAAGAAAAATATGAGGAGGCAAAACAAAAACAAGATTTAACTGCAATGAAAAGATACAGCAGCCAGACAATCAGGTTAAATGATGAAATGTTAAATGAAAGCAAAGAACTTTTAGAAGCCATGGGAATTGCTGTTATTCAGGCTCCTGGTGAAGGAGAGGCACAGGCAGCTTATCTTGCCAGGATTAAAGAACAAATTTATGCAAGCGTGAGCCAGGATTATGACAGCCTTCTTTTTGGAGCTCCTATTTTAATCAAAAACCTGACTCTTGCAAGAAAAAGAAAAACTTATACAGGCTGGGTTGAAATAAATCCAGAATTAATTAGTTTGGAAAAAGTTTTGAATTCCTTGGAAATAAATCTGGACCAGTTAATTTGTCTGGGAATTTTAGTTGGAACAGATTATAATCCAAAAGGAATTCCAGGAATAGGGCAAAAAAAAGCCCTGGAAATTGTAAAAAAATTCAAACAGCCCATCCTTATTTTTGAAGAAGTTGCACAGAGAATTCATAGCTTGCCTGAGGAAGATCAGTTTAACTGGAAAGAAATTTTTGCATTATTTAAAAAACCAAATGTAATTGACATTGATTTTGAATTTAAAAAAATTAATAAAGAAAAAATAAAAGAAATTTTAATTGAAAGGCATGATTTTTCAAAAGAAAGAGTTGAAAAGCAATTAGAAAAATTAATGGCAGTCAAAGAGAAAAATAAGCAAAAAGGACTGGATAATTGGTTTTAGGTAAAATTATATAAATTTGTTTTAAGCTGGTGGTATTTTTTTTTATTAACTTCCTTTATTTTATTCATTCTTTTTTTAAAATCATTATCTTCTTTTTCTAACCATTTTTCTATATCCCCTGTTTTTTTAAATAATTCAATAGATGCTTTTTGATTTTCATAATTAATTTTAGATAAATTATCTAAGGGTTTTTCGTCGTATAATCTTTTAGCTTCTGCTAAATTTTGTTCTGCTTGGGCTATTAAAGTTTCATAATTACTCATTTTATTATAATGTGTTTTGATTAAGAAGGATAAGAATTAAGAGTATTTAAATGTTGTGCATTGTAACTACTTTATAAAGACATAAATAATACATAATTATCTCGTAACTATAAAGCATAGACGACAACTGTAGTATCCGAAAATTAGTTCGCTTAGAAAAACTAAGCGAAGATATGTCAAAATTAAATAATAAAAGAGTAAAATATATCATTGATCAGAAGCGAACTAATAAGCGGAAAAGTAGTGAGCTTGCAGGTATTTATGGGGTA
>JAHIHG010000030.1 GCA_018898425.1 Nanobdellota archaeon
CAAAATAACTAATATCTGCTTAAAAATTCATTTATGCATTTAATCATATAATTTATTTTTTCTTCTGTTAGCCCAGGATATACGCCTATAAAAAAAGTATTATTTATAATATATTCAGTATTTTTTAAATCACCAACAACTCTTCTTTTAATATTTTCAAATCCAGGTTGTCTTAAAATATTCCCTCCAAATAACATTCGTGTTTCAATTTGTTTATCTTCCAAGAATTTTACAAACTCTGTTCTTACAAATCCTGAATTTTCCCTTATTGTTATTGGAAAAGCAAACCAAGAAGGTTCTGCTCCTTCATACCACTCGGGAAGTATAATTTTATTCTCATGTTTTTTTAATGTTTCATAAATTTTTGTAAAATTTTCTTTTCTTTTCTTTGTAAATTCAGAAAGTTTTTTTAATTGCTCTAAACCTATTGCGCATTGCAAATCCAATGGTTTTAAATTATATCCTATATGACTATAAACATATTTATGGTCATAACCCTCTGGGAGATTTTTAAATTTATGATTAAATCTATTTTTACATGCTCCTTGAGTGTCTTTTTCCCCTGTCTGGCAATAACAATCTCTTCCCCAGTCTCTAAAAGAAGTGATTGCTCTTGCTAAAGTATGATTATTTGTAGCCAATGCTCCTCCCTCTCCCATTGTTATGTGATGAGGAGGATAAAAACTATATGTTGAAATATCTCCAAATGTGCCAGTTAGTTTTCCATTATATTTTGAATCAAGAGCATCACAATTATCCTCAATAACATACAAGTTATGTCTTTTTGCTATTTCCATTATTTTATCCATTTGAGCAGGATTTCCAAGAGTATGTGCAAAAAATATTGCCCTTGTTCTTTGACTTATTGCTTGTTCTATTTGATTTGGGTCTATATTTAGAGTTTCTAATTCAACATCTACAAAAACAGGAATAAGATTATTCTGAATAATCGGAGCAATAGTTGTGGGAAATCCTGCAGCAATTGTTATTATTTCATCACCTTCTTTTAAAGGATTTTCAAGCAAGTGAGATGTAAGTGCACTAATTGCCAAGAGATTTGCAGAAGAGCCTGAGTTGCAAACAATAACTTTGTTCATTCCCAAATGTTCTGCTAATTGTTTTTCAAATTTTAATCCTTTTTCTCCTAAAGTCAGCCAAAAATCTATAGAACTTTCAACTAATGCCTGAATTTCTTTTTCATCATGAACCCGTCCAGAATAATTAACTTTTGTTTTTCCTGGAATAAACATCTCTTTTTTCTTTCTTAATTCATATATTTCACTAATTTTTTCAGAGACTTCTCTCCTTAAATCACTCTCTTTTCTTATATCATAAAGTTTTTCAAGTCTTTCTACAACTTCTTTCATTAAATTTTCTTTTTCACTATCCATGCTAAATTAGTGATATTATTTTTATTTAAAGATTATGATGATTTAGTGTGGTATTCATAAAAAGAATATAAAACAAAGAAGGAATTGCACTACAAGAATCTTTTTAAACTCCAAAATGACACTATTTTTATGAAACCTTTAGCAGAAATAGCAAGTTTGTATGCTCGCGCAATAATAGAAAAAGATGTTAAAACAGAATATCAAGGCGGGGTAAATATAGATGCAATAAGAGATCATATTACAACAATAAATGATATTGTAAATATTGTGAGCAAAGACTTAGGTGTTTTGGGTATACATCCTATGAAATTAGACAAAGAAAAAGGCAATGGTTTTAGAGAGCATGAATTAGGAAAAAAAATAAAATCTTCTCTTGAATGGAAAACAGCATTTACAAAATTAATAAATACTCTTTCCCCAGATTTAGATTCAGAAAAATATGCAAATTATGTATATAATCCTGATTGGAATAATTTTCAAATAGGTTTTGTAGATGAAAAATACTTTGGAGCAATAGATAATTTTCTTCTAAATACTCGTGCTTATTCACAAGGTGAAAAACCTTCTTTCATAAATTTACCATCATCATTAAATGTAACTCTTAAAATATCTCATTCTTATTTTGACCAATTCACTCGTAATTCAGAGGGAAAGAAGATTGATATTGACCCTTTATCTGTTTTAGGAATTTTAAGAACTTCTGATGAAATTATCCCTCTTGGTTTAAGAGCAGGAAGTTTTGAAGACACTATTATGGGTATTCCTGCTGGTTCTACAGAACTTTTTGGGGATAATCCTTTATTTAATTCTATATATCATGAACTTAAAGGAGAAACTGGATTGAATCTTAAAGACACAGAAATATCTCTTGTTGGAAGAGCAGTTGATTATTCTTTGCAACAAGGAGGACCAAGGTCTTATTTTGTTTTTGATGTTAATACAAGATTGTCTTATAAAGAGGTTTTAGATTCTTGGGAAAACGCAAAAGATCAAAGAGAGCATAAATTTTTAATACCTTTACTAGATAACCCCTCTTATATAAAATCTTTTTTAAAAAAAAATCAATTTGATTATGGGTCAGCAAAAAAAGCTGCAGAAGAAGGAAGGCCTTTTAGCAAGACAATTTCCAAAAACATTGGAACTATTCTTCCCCCATGCACAATATCTACTTTAACATATTTAGTTAATAAACAAGGCCCTGAATGGGCTAAACAAACTGAAGAGGAATTTAACGGAAATTATAAGCTTACTTTTGATTAATTTATTTTAAAATGACTGCAAAAAATCTTGTGCTTTGGGATGTTGGGGGAGTTTTATTGGAACTAACTTATTCAAGATTTTTTGAAAAAGCATTAGAATTAACAAAAATTTCTCCAGAAAAATTTAAAAAACAATATGCTGAATTAGAATTAAGAACTTTAAAAGGAGAAATTTCCAATGAGAATTATCAAATAACAGCTAAAAAACTTTTAGGAAATCCTGGAATGACAAAAAAAGAATTAGAAAATATTGTTAGTCTATGCTGGGGCTCTCAGGTTGATGATGCTGTCAAATTAAAAAAAAGAATTTATGACAAAGGTTCTTGTCTTGGAATATTTTCAAATATGAATCAGTTTGCATGGGAATATCTTTCTAAAAAATATCTAGAGATGTTGAAAACTTACAATTCAGAATCCCCCATTATTTATTCTTATCTTGTTAAAGATGTTAAACCAAAACTTCCAATGTATAAAAAAGCTCAAAAATTTGCAAAAGAA
>JAHIHG010000031.1 GCA_018898425.1 Nanobdellota archaeon
ATTTTAGTTTTCATAATAGTAGTTACCAAGTAACTACATTATATAAATATTAGTAAACACTTATTAAGGATAAAATTTGATTTTTACAGAAGACTCTTAAAACCTGTTACCAGGTACGAATATTGGAATAAACTAAAAGACAAACTTCAAGAAGAAGTTAATGAATTTTTAAATGAGAGTAATAATGAAGAACTTATAGATATTTTAGAGGTAATTGAGGCTATTTGTAAGTTTAAAGGAATAAAAAAACAAGAATTAAAAATAATCAAAGAAAACAAAGCCAATAAAAAAGGAAAATTTGATAAAAGAGTTATTCTCGATGAAGTAAAAGAGTAAATATTTAAACTTAATTTAATTTAATCTTACATGGGACGTGAACAGCAAATCATAAATGAAAAGATTAAGAAACTTAAAGAACTAAAAGAACAAGGAATTAATCCTTATGTTTCTGAATCAAATAAAAAAAATACTTGCCTTGAATGTTTAAAATCCAAAATAGGAACAAATGTTAAAACAGCAGGAAGATTAATGACAAAAAGAGATATTGGGAAAATAATCTTTGCTAAATTAAAAGATGAAACAGGCGAGATGCAAGTAGTTCTTCAAGAAGGAGAAACTCCAAAAGATAAAAAAGATTTTTTCAAAAAATATATTGATTCAGGAGACTTGATAGAGGTTGAAGGAAAAATTTTTAAAACAAAAACAAAAGAAATTTCAATTTTAGTTAAAAAAATTAAATTACTGACTAAATCAATTTTGCCTCTTCCTGAAAAATGGCATGGTTTGCAAGATGAAGAAGAAAAATTAAGAAAAAGATACCTTGATATTTTAATGAATGATGAAATAAGGGATATGTTTATCAAAAAAGCAAAATTCTGGAACACTATCAGGAAATTTCTTTTAGACAAGGGTTTTTTAGAAGTTGAAACCCCTGTTTTGGAAAATTCTGCAGGAGGGGCTTCTGCAACCCCTTTTAACACGCATCACAATGCACTAAATACAAATGTTTACTTAAGAATTTCAATGGGAGAATTATGGCAAAAAAAATTAATGATTGCAGGTTATGAAAAAACATTTGAGATAGGGAGACAGTTTAGAAACGAGGGTATGGATGCTGAACACCTGCAAGATTATACGCAAATGGAGTTTTACTGGGCTTATGCAAATTATAAAGACGGGATGAAACTTGTAGAAGAAATGTATAAAAAAGTTGTAAAAGAAATTTTAGGAACTTTAAAATTTGAGAGTGCAGGGCATAAAATTGATTTAAGTAAAAAATGGGAAATTTATGATTATGAAAAAATGATTAAAAAACAAACAGGAATTGAGATTTATTCTGCAAGTGAAAAAGACATAAAGAAAAAACTAGATGAATTAAAAATAGAATATGATCCTAAAGTGGATAAATGGAGGCTTATAGATAATTTATGGAAATATTGCAGGAAAAAAATCTCAGGTCCTGGATTTTTAGTCGGACAACCTGTGGAGATATCTCCTTTAGCAAAAAGAAAACCAGAAGATAATAGAAAAGTTGAGCAGTTTCAGGTAATCCTGGCAGGTTCTGAAATAGGTAATGGTTATAGTGAACTAAACGACCCTTTAGAACAGGAAAAAAGATTTGAAAGACAAATGCAATTAAAAAAAGCAGGAGATACAGAAGCCCAAGAGCATGATAAAGGGTTTGTTGAAGCATTAAAATACGGAATGCCTCCTACTTGCGGATTTGGGGTTTCTGAAAGATTATTTTCTTGTTTAATGAATAAAACAATCAGAGAGTGTGTTATATTTCCTTTAATGAAACCAGAGGAAAATAAAAAATGATTTCATTAAACCAATTAAAAATGGAAAAGCAAAAAGATTTTTCTCAACAGGAAATGATAAAAATAAGAAAGAATTTAGAAGAAGCCACTCAACAAGATTTAATTAAATATTCTCAGGCAAAAAAGAGAGATTATATAGAAGCTCAGAATTATGTGTTAGATTAAAATGAAAAAAAATTTAATGATAATAATTGGATTAGTTGCCATAGTTTTGACTATTTTTTTAATAACTCAAAATCCAGAAGATCCGGTGTTTTTTGATTTTTTTGGAATAGGTATTTTTTGCTTTCTTTTTGGTGTTGGGGGATGGATTTTAAAAACAAAAAAGAAAACTCCTGATTGGATTGGTTTTTTAATATTATTAATAGGAATCTTAGGTTTGATTGTTGATGGTTTTATTGTAATTAAAAGGATAATTGGAGGTTAAAAATGGGTTTAATTGTTAAAAGCAACATAAAAAAAGTAGTAAAAGAACTTGACAAGGAAGATTCTGTTTCAAGTGTTGCAGAAGAAGTTGGAATGGCTCTTGAAAGAAAAACAGAAGAGATTTTAATAGAAGCGATAAAAAGAGCAAGAGCAAACAAAAGACGAACATTGCAGGCACGGGATTTATAATGGCAAAAACAAAATTTCCATCACTTGCAGTTATTTTGCTGATAATGGCAATAACCTGGATGTTTAGTGATTTAGGTTATGTTGATATGGATCTGCCATGGGTGCCAATTATTGTTGCAATAATTGCAATTGGAATGATTTTCAATAGGTTTAATGAATAAAGAATTAAAATTCATTTAATTAGCACAATAAGAACCGACATCTAATTTTTTTGAGGAAGAAACAATCCGATTAAAGCAATCTTGCAATTTCCTTGCATTTTTTTTATCTCCAAAATCTGCTAATGCTCCTAGGGGGTGGCAAAAATCATACCTAAAAAATTTAGAATCAGCTATTTGAAAATTAAGTACATCTGCCCCAGACATCTCTAGTTTATTTGCATTATAAATTTCTATTTGAGATTTATATCTTGGATTAAAAACTAACCTCTCTAAAAATTTATTTTCTGATAAAACTCTTTTTTCTGGTAAATCAGATTGATATGCAAGTCTTATTTTATGTTCATTTAATGTATTCGGAAAAAGATTTCTTGATAAAAATCCTTCTGCTGTATCTGCTAAATCTTCACTTTGAAAAAAATTAGGAAAATTTTTTGTAAAAATGTCTACATTAGATTTAGCATTTAAAAAAAAAGTTTGTAAAAGATAAACTGTATTAGAAGGGGAACTATTATTAATAACTAATTTTTCTTCATTTTTGGCGCATCTGTCAATTATTTGGAAATACTCTAAAAAAGGTTCTCTTTTTAAAAAATTCTTAATCATTATATTACAATCTTGCATATGTATTTAAATTTTTATATGATAAAAATATCATATGTAGTATCCGAAAATTAGTTCGCTTAGAAAAACTAAGCGAAGATATGTCAAAATTAAATAATAAAAGAGTAAAATATATCATTGATCAGAAGC
>JAHIHG010000032.1 GCA_018898425.1 Nanobdellota archaeon
AAGAAATGGAAAAAAAGTAATTCAAAAATCTATATTATACCTTGGCACAGCAGATACAATATATAAGAAGTTGTTAAAGGTAAAAAATTCTAAGAATTAATTATATCTGTCCCACACTCCTAAAAATGCAAAAGTTTAAATACACAATCTCGCATTAATTAAAACAATTTTAACATGAATATAAGTAATTCTTTGGCTCGTGAAGATTCTTCAGAAGATGAACCTCCGGATCTTAGTCAACAAGATTTTTATTTTAATTTTAATTTTGATAAAGAGAGTTATTGGAAAGAACTTGTTAAATCAAAAACTATGATTAATAGTCTTAAAGATTATAATTTTGAGAAGTTTGCCGATGAGATAAAAAAAGTTTCTAAGATTTATCCAATGAATATAAATCCTTATTATTTTTCCTTAATTAAAAAAATTGATGGTCCAATCTGGAGGCAATGCATTCCATCAATAAAAGAACTTGATGATACTTTTGGGGAAGAAGATCCATTACATGAAGAATCTATAAATCAGGTGAGAGAAAATGTTCCTGCATTAATAACTCATAGATATCCTGACAGGGTTTTATTGTTGGTTTCAAATAAGTGTGCAATGTACTGCAGATTTTGTACAAGAAAAAGAAAGGTTGGCAATGCTAATAAAAATCCCAGCTGGAATGAACTCCTGAATGCAATAGAATATATTAAAAATCATGAAGAAATTCGGGATGTTTTACTTTCTGGTGGAGATCCTCTTATGCTTAGTGATTCATCATTAGATAAAATTTTAAAAAGAGTTTATGAGATTATTCGCCATAGAAAAAACGGGATAATTCGTATTGGAACCAGAATTCCTTGTGTGCTGCCGCAGAGGATTACGCAAAATCTTTGCAATGTGCTAAAAAAATATCAACCTATTTATTTGAACACTCATTTTAATCACCCTTTTGAGATAACAGAAGAAAGCAAGAAAGCATGTGGTATGCTTGTTGATTCTGGAATACCTGTTGGAAATCAGACAGTTTTATTAAAAGGGGTTAATGATAATGTGGAAATAATGAAAGAACTTATGCAGGGGCTTGTGAACATGAGGGTGCGCCCATATTATCTTTATCAGTGTGATCCTGTAAAAGGAGCTAATCATTTTAGAACAGATGTTAGGCAGGGTTTAGAGATATATAAGGGTATGAGAGGGCATACTTCTGGTTTGTGTGTTCCTACATTTGTTATTGATGCTCCTGGTGGTGGTGGAAAAATTCCTCTTCTTCCGGAATATGTTCTTGAATTAAATGATAAAGAAGTTATTTTAAAAAATTATGAAGGCAAGGAGTTCAGATATCCTCAGATAAATTCCAGTCAAACCTTGAACTCTTCTGAGATTTTATATTGAGGTTAGTGAAGGAAAATTAATTCTGATGCATTAAATTATATTAGGCATGTTAAAGTTTTTAAAGATAAAAAACGTAGAATAAATATGAAAAAAAGAGTTGTTAAGGATAAAGTTTGTGGAAATGGAGTTTGTGATTCAACAGGCGCTGTTTATGGATTAGGTTTTATTGGAGCTGCAATTTATTATATCTCTACTGCAACCAGTTTTTGGATAGGAGTTTTAGGAGTATTAAAAGCAATTGTTTGGCCTGCATTTTTAATTTATGAATTGTTTAAATATCTGGGAATGTAAGTTTTTTTAATAAAATTTAAAAAATTTTCAAAAATAATATTTCTTGTTGTAGGAAAATTATAAAAAGAGAAAGAATTTGTAATAAAAATCCTTTAATGTTTAAAAATGACTATTTCAAAAATAAAAGTTAAAATAAAAAGACTTCATCCCGATGCAAAAATTCCAACTTTTGGGACAGATTATTCAGCTGGTTTTGATATTTATTCAGTGGAAGATAAAATGATTTCTCCAGGAGAAACATATCCTGTAAGCACCGGAATTGTAATTGAAATACCTGTAGGAAAAGTATTGCATATTTGGGATAGAAGCGGGATGGGCATGAGGGGCTTGACTATTTTTGGAGGGGTAATTGATTCAGATTATCGCGGAGAAATAAAAGCTATTCTTAACAATAGTTCTACTGAATCCAAGGAAATCAAAAAAGGAGAAAGAGTTTGCCAAGGAGTGATAATTGATTACCATCAGCCAGAGTTTGAAGAAATTGAAGAGCTTTCAGATACTATTCGGGGAGAAGGGTGGAATAATTCTACTGGAAGATAAAATGGTTTTTATTGATGTTCATTCTCATTTAGATATTTGCAGGGATGTTGATAAAATAATTCAAAATGCGAGAAAATTAAATGTTAAGGTAATTTTAGCTTGCGGAGTAAATTCAAAAACTAATAGAGAGGTTTTAAAATTATCTAAAAAATATCCAGAAGTAAAAGCCTGTCTTGGAATTTATCCTATTGATGCTTTAAAAATTTCTAATGAGAAGATTAATTCTGAGATTGAATTTATAAGAAAAAATAAGTCAAAAATAGTGGCAATTTCTGAAATAGGACTTGATTTAAAACAAGCTCCAGAAAAAACATTTTTAAAACAAAAAAAGAATTTATTGAAATTTATTGAATTGTCTCAAAAACTTGATGTTCCATTAATTGTGCATTCAAGAAAAGCAGAACAACAAACAATTGAACTTCTTGAATCATCAAACTACAAAAAAATAATCATGCATTGTTTTAGTGGAAAATTAAAATTAGTTAAGAGAATTATTGACAATGACTGGTTTTTGAGCATTCCAACTTGTGTCAAGCATTCTGAGCATTTTCAAAAAATTATTGAGTTGGCTCCAATAACCCGGTTTTTTTGCGAGACAGATTCGCCTTTTTTGCATCCTGATAAATTGCAAAATAACGAGCCTGCAAATGTTATTGAAAGCTATAAAGCAATAGCAAGAATTAAAGGATTAAAATTAACACAAGTTGAAAAACAAATTGAAAAAAATTATATGGAATTATTTGCTGAAGTTTAAACAAGCATTCCAATAAACACAATGCCCAGAATTAAAAATAGAGTTTGCAAAATTATTTTTTTGTAGTCTTTTGTTCTGTGCAGTTCTGGAATTATGTCTGCTCCAGCAATATATATAAATCCTCCAGCAGCAATGGCAATAATATAAGGTATTAAAAATTCAATTTGAGACAGGGCAAAATAACCTATCAAAGCTCCTAAGATTGCAGTTAATGCAGAAAGAAAATTAAAAAATAATGCTTTTATTTTTGTCAATCCCCCATGAATTAGAATTGCAAAATCTCCTATTTCCTGAGGTATTTCGTGAAGAGCAATGGCAATTGCCATCATAATTCCAGTATTTATATTTATCAAAAAACCTGCTGAAATAATTATTCCATCAAGAAAATTATGCAAGCCATCTCCTATTAAATTCAAATAAGCAACTGGTTTGATATTTTTTTTACATTTTATGCATATTTTAGATTTATGAACATGATGCCAGTGAAGAAAAGATTCAATTAGAAAAAATAAAAGAATTCCAATCACAACAAAAAAATAATTTCCAAGTGCTTTAAAACTTTCTGGAATTAAATCAAAAAAAGCTGCTCCTAAAAGTGCTCCAGCAGCAAAAGCAACAATTAATGATAATAATTTGTCAATTAATTTTCTGTTTAAAATTAATATAAGTGCACCTGTAAATGCAATTAAGCTTATTATAATAACTGCAATTAGTGTGTAAGCTAGTTCTTGAGCCATTTTTACCTTGGAATAAATAAGTAATAATCTTTAAATATGTTACTTTATATTTAACATAAATTTTAAGGGTTTGTGCAATTTAGGCGTGGTTAGTTTATCGGTAGAATATCTCGTTGCCAATAAAAGGAACCCCCATGGTTCCTTTCGAACCTCCTTGAATCACTGAAGGGCGATTTCTTTGGCTCAGCCATTGAAAAGTCGTTATTGGGTGGCATATTTGTCGCTATCCAATAGCCTCGTTGCCTCTGGTGAAATCGCGAGGTTTGAGAATAAGCAAAAACGAGGTGAGCCGGGTTCGATTCCCGGACCGCGCATAATTTAGGTGAGAACTTAATTTCTCTTAAACACAAACATTAAAAACAATAAAATCTTTATTTTAATTAATAAAAAAGAGTGTGAGATAATGAAAATAAATAATAATTTGAAATATGTTTTTTTGATAGTTTTATTAATTATGTTTTTTTCAAATATTAGTGCAATTACTAAAGGATATTGTGTTGAAGCAGAAGTTTCTGATATAAGTCCTAGTTCAATTGGAATTGGAGAAGAATTTACAGTTGGAGTTCAAATTGAAAATTGTGGGGATGTTGTTCCTGAAGTGGTATTTTTTGAATTAATAAATCCCCCAAGTGATATGACAATAAAAGAACCTTTGAAAATAGAAGTTCCTAAATTAGTTTATTCAAATAGTGAGAGGTATTTTGTTTATCATATGAAAACAACTAATAATGCAAAAGCAGGGACTTATGTTATTAAAACAAAGTTATCTTATGGTGATGATTTTCTTTTGGAAAAGTTTTATGAAATAGAAATTAATGTTATTGCAGAAGAAGCTGAATTAAATATAGCTTCTGTAAAAACAAACCCAATTCTTCCTTATGAAGGAGATATCGTTGAACTAACTCTTAGAATTGAAAATTTTGGAGATGGTGTTGCTAATTCACTAAAAGTTTATTCTTCACATCCGTTTCAGGGGGTTAAAGAATCTTTTATTGGAACACTTGACCCTAATGAAGATGGTCCAGCAATATTTACATTTGTGGCAGATAAGTATGGTGAATTTGAAATTCCAATAAAATTAACTTATAAGGATGATTTTGGTGAAAAAGAAATAAATACAAGCATTATTATTGTTATACTGGAAAAACAAGGGATTTTTGGAAAAATTCTTTTTGGTTTGATTATTTTACTGATTATTATCTGGGCGATTTATTATTATTTTAAGACAAAAAAAAGCAAAGACACAATAATCCAGCAACTTTTAACTGGTGTTCACGAAACATCAAAAAAATCTCTTAAAAGAATTAAAAGATAAGGGTAAGAATGAAACAAAAATGTTTAATAATATTAGAGTGGGATTTGTTAGTGCCACAAGTTCTATAAAACGAGGAAATAAAAAGACTTTATCATTTATTATTTTTGTTTTAGCCTTAATTTTTGTAAATCTTGTATTCTTGCCTTCAATGATTGGGGGAATGACTGGGATGTTTAATGGTTTTATGCAGTATCCTTATGGAGATATTGTAATTGAACCTAGCATGGATAATTCTTATATAAATAATGCAGATGATGTTTTAAAAAAAGCAAGGGCAGTTCCTGATGTAAAAGCTGCAACAAAAAGATTAGATGTTGGAGCATCTATACAACATAAGCACAAAGTTGTAGGTTCAACAATAACAGGATTATTGCCTTCTGAAGAGTATGATGTTTCAAATTATCCAAATATTATAGCTGAGGGAGATTTTTTAGGAGAGCTTTCACGAGATGAAATAATAATCGGAGCCATGCTTGTGGAAGGTTATTTTGGTTCTGAAATTTATGATAATTTGGGTGGAATAAGAGTCGGCTCTCTTGTCAATGTTACCTATAGCAATGGGGTAGTGAGAACTTACAAAGTTAAAGGAATTATGGAGGGAACTTTTGAGCTTGTTGACCTTAATGCTCTGGTTCATTACAAGGAAATTGAAGATGTTTATGGATTAGAAGAAAGCAAGGCAACAAGTGTTGTTATAAGAGTGAAAAATCCTGATGATTCAGCAAAAATCAAAGAAAAAATAATTGCTGCTGGAGTTAAAGAGCCTGTTTTTACAAACACTGAAAAATCTGATGCTATTTTAAGGCAGGCCATGCAGAGCATAGATATGATAAATTTTGTTTCTAATTATGTTAGTTTAATTGTCGGTGCTGCTTTAATCCTGATAATTATTTATATTAATGTTTTGAACAGGAAAAAAGAGATAGGCATTTTAAAGGCAGTTGGCATTTCTCCTGGTTCAATAGTAATTTCTTATGCATTTATTAGCATGTTTTATGTATCATCTGGAATTCTCGCAGGATTAATTTTGTATTTTTTACTTATGTTTTATTTTACTGTGAGCCCAATAACATTTTATGAAACCATGACTATTATTCCTGAGATTCAAGGCGGTTTAGTAATTAAGAGTATTTTTACAATGCTTATCATGTCAGTTATAGCAGGGGTTCTTCCTGCTTGGAGAGTTTCAAAAGAAAGTATTTTGGAGGCAATTTGGGGAAGATGAAATGAAAAATATAAAAGAATCCGAAACATTAGAATTTAAGAAGTCAACTTCTGAATTAAAAGAGGCGATTATTTCCATAGTTAGTATTTTAAATAAACACAAAAAAGGAGAAATTATTTTTGGAGTAAATTCAAATAGCGATATTGTAGGACAGAGTGTTAATGAAAAAACATTAAGGGATATATCAAAATCAATTTCTGATTATATTGAACCAAAAATATTTCCTAAAATTTATGAAAGAAAAATTAAAGATAAAAAATGTATTCATATTAAATTCTCTGGGAATAATTTGCCTTATTATGCTTATGGACGGGCTTATATGCGTGTTGCAGATGAAGATAAAAAATTAAGTGCCAAAGAATTAGAAAATTTAATTTTGAAAAGGAATAAAAATAAATTAAAATGGGATATTGAAATTTGCCAAAAGGCAAGTTTTAGTGATATTAGTGTTAAGAGATTGAAGTGGTTTTTGAAAGAAGCTAATAAAGAATATCGTTCTATTAGGAATTCTCTTGATAAGTTAGGGTTGATTCAAGAAGGGAAATTGCTTAATACTGCTGTAATGCTTTTTGGTAAAAAACCACGGCAATTTTTTCCAAATGCAAAATTAAGGTGTGCGGTTTTTGCGACTGCTGGAACTTCTCTTATTGTTGACAGACAGGAATTTGAAGGCAATTTATTTGATTTGATTGAAAAGGCAGAGGAATACATTCTTAAAAATATTCATATTGGAATGAAGTTAGAAGGAATGCACAGAGTTGATGTTCCTGAAATTGATAAGGGTGCTTTTCGTGAGGCGATTATTAATGCCTTTTGCCATAGAAATTATTATGAATATGATTCTGTTAATATTGCTATCTTTAAGAATAGGTTGGAAATTAGAAGCCCTGGAGGTTTGTATGGGGGGCTGACAATTAAACAAATTAAAAAAGAGAAAGTTTCTAAAAGAAGAAATGAAATAATTGCTAATATGTTTCACGAGGTTCATTTTGTGGAAAAATGGGGAAGGGGTATAGATTTAATTCTTTCAAAAGAACCAAATGCTGATTTTAAAGAAGTAGCTGAATTATTTATTACGACATTTAAACGTCCAAGCCATGTTAAGAAAACTACCCCCCAAGATACCCCCCAAGATACCCCCCAAGTTGAATTAACCTTGTTGGAAAATAAAATTTTCAGAGTAATAAAAAATACTCCTAAGATTTCAAGGAATGAATTGTCTAAGAAGTTAGGTTTGAGTAAGGATACTATAAAAGAGTATTTGAAGAAGTTGAAAGAAAAAGGAATTTTGAGAAGAGTTGGAAAGACAAGTGCTGGGCATTGGGAGGTTGTTAAAAAATGAAACAAGAATCAATGATAAATATAAAAAATTTGAAAAGATATTACAAATCAGGGCAGGTTATCACAAAAGCATTAAATGGAGTTAGTTTTGAAATTAAACAAGGTGAGTTTATTGCAATTATGGGAGCAAGCGGAAGTGGAAAAACAACTATGCTGAGAATTTTGGGTTTGCTTGACAAGCCTACAAAAGGAGATTATACAATTAATAATCTTGATATTGTTAATTTGCCAGAAGAAGAAAGAAATTATTATAGATTAACCCAGCTTGGTTATGTTTTTCAGGATTATGCTCTTATTAATGAAATGAGTGCTATAGAAAATATTTATATTTTATCTCTTATGGAAGGCAAATCAAAAGTTCAGTCTATTATTACAGCCCAAGCTGCTTTGGATAAAGTTGGATTAAGTGATAAATCAGAAAGAATTCCTGACCAGCTTTCAGGAGGAGAAAAGCAAAGAATTGCAGTTGCGAGGGCTATTGCCAAGCATCCAAAAATTTTATTTGCAGATGAACCTTGCGCAAATTTAGATACTCATAATTCAGAGCAGATTTTAGAAGTTTTTAAAACACTGAATAAAAAATTTGGACAGACAATTGTAATGGTGACACATGAAAGCTGGCACACAAAATATGTTTCAAGGATTATAAAATTAAAAGACGGCAAGATTGTGAGTGATGTGAAGGTTTGAATGAATAAAATCCCAGTAGGGCATTGAACTCTTAAGTTCCTTAAGAAGTGGAGTAGAAATTTTATCACAATAATGCTTTTAAAGATATTTAGATAATTAGTTAAATGATTGATTTAAGTTACAAAATTGGTGGTTTAGATATTTCTGAAGGGGGATTAAAACTTTCAGGACATCATATACAAAGGTATGGTTTTTTTCAAAAAGATGGTGGAAGATTTCTTGCACCCCATTTTTATTTAGTGGAGAATCAAAGTGAAGTGATTGCAATTTATATTTCTGGAAGTGGAACAAGACATGCTCATGTTGCAGGACATTTTGATCTGAAAGATGATAATCTGGTTGGTGGAGGGAATTGTTATATTGATTTAGAAGATAGATTAATTTTGGATGATTTTTCAGGAGATTATGGGACAATTCCAAGAAATGTTGCTCAAAAATTTGCAGAATTATTATTGATTGAAATTGGAGAAAAAAAGTCTGTAAGAGGGATTAAAGTTAATCCAAACGAGAAAAAATTAAATGATTTTTGGGAAACTTTATAGATAATTTTATTCTCCCAATAAATGTACTAAAGCGGTCTTGCTTCGGCTGGGGGTATTTCACATAAAGATTTTTATAATTAATTTTCTTAAATAAACAAAGGAGGCAAAAAGAAAATGAAAAAATTAAATGCCTGGTTAGTAATTTTGTCTAGTGTAATTCTTGGACTTCATGCAGTGAAAGTAATCAATATTTTAGAAGGTGTTGGAATTTGGGTACTTATAATAGTTGTATTTCTAATTGGTTTAAATCAATTATTAAGAAAATAAAACTAATTCAAGAATATGATAAAAAGAAAAATATGAAACTTTAAAATAAAAAGAAATAAAAAATTAAAATAAATTTATTTATTCATTATATGTTTATGGTCTGCCATCATCACACATTTTCCAATTCCAAGAACAACTAAACCCCAAAAAATTGGACTTTTCAAAACTGCCACTAAACTAGCAGATTTAATAAGACCCCATGTAAGTAAATAAATACCTGCAATAAATAAAACATGTCCTATTACTGCAGTTTTTTTAGAAACTGGACAACAAGATTGATTTTTTTTCATTCTTACACCTCCTTTGTTTTATTAAGTAATATAGGTTTTTAAAGAGTTTCTATGTTCTATTTAAATGAATAATAAAAAATCAGACATGCCTAAAAAACTTAAAATTGAATTTTGGGTTAATGAAGATATGTCCCTGGCAATTAAGCAAAGTCCCCTTGAATTAACAACTAAAGAAATAAAATTATTTTACTTTGCAGATAATTTGGTTGAATTAAGAGGAGAACTTTATGAGAAGAAACATAACACTTTAAGTCAAGTTGATAAAGAGACTGGCAGATTATATAGAATTCTTACTTATGGTTTAGATTAAATATTGCATAATATTTTCCATTCCCTAAACCTTTTAAATTGAATTTGTTTTATAATTAAAAGAGGTTTTCATCTGAATCCTTAGGAGGCAAAGAAAAGATTCAGGGATGCTGGATAGAAAACCCGCAGGAGGTTTTCATCTGAATCCTCAGAAGGCAAAGAAAAGAT
>JAHIHG010000033.1 GCA_018898425.1 Nanobdellota archaeon
ATATGAATATTTATGAACTTATTGGCTTTATAATTGGATATGGTAATATTTATTATAATACTGCAAGAAGAGTTTATCGGCTGGAATTAGTTGGAAATGTTGAAGAAGATTATGATTATTTTAATGATATAGAAAAATTTCTTTTTGAAATTACTGGAAAGAAACCAATAAAATTCATCAGAAAAGTAGGAAAAAATAAATCATTAAGAATTCAATTTAATAATAAAAAATTTGTAGATAAACTTGTTTCTTTAGGACTACCAACAGGAGGGAAAACTTTTACTATTAACATCCCTTCTAAAATGTTAAAAAAGAACATTATGTTTTCTATTATAAAAGGGTTATTTGAAGCAGATGGTTGTTTATATTTTTCTTTTAGTAAAAAATTAAAATATCCTTCTTATCCTCGTTTGGAAATTAAATCTTCAAGCATTGTTTTAGTGGAACAAATAAAAAAATTCTTAGAAAGTGAGGGGTTTATTATTTATGTTCAAAAACCATCTTCTGACAAAACTTTTTCAATTCAATTGAGTGGTGAGAAGATGTTAGAAATGTGGAGAGATAAAATTGGATTATCAAGTTTAAAAAATATAACAAAATATAAAATATGGAAATCGAAAGGATTTTATATGCCTTATACTCCTCTTAAACAGAGATTAGAGATATGCAGAGGTGGCACAGCGGCTACTGCGGTTGATTTCCTTAAGGAGTAAAATCTTTGGGAAAGCCGAACCTGCAGACGTTATTGGACAGAAAGCAACTTTTCGTGGGTTCGAGTCCCACCCTCTGCTTTTTTAAAAAAGGTGCGACTCTTCTCATCCTAATTCCACTCTTTTCTGTATTAAGCCCATATGAGGTAATTACTCAATCTCTGCTTTTAATAAACTTCCAAAAAGAATTAATCTGCTTTTCTTCTATATCTTCTTTCAATTGCTAGCAAAATCATTGCTCCAAAAATTGTAAGCACAAAAACATAAATAAATTTGCTTTTCTTGACATAACCCAGCAATTCTGTTTCTGAATCTGCTTCAGGGCTTATTCCAGTTATTCCTGCTCCTGATGATGCTCTTTCATCCAATGCCCCGATTACTTTTCCTGTTCCAGTTAATTTAATCTCTCCCTGATTAATGCTTGTTTTACCATCACTTACTTTAATGTTATAAGTTCCTTCTGGAGCAATTAATATATATGAAACAGACTCCCCAATATTTAATTTTGGTTCTTTAATTATTCCTGTTGTCTCTCCAATTATTATCTGAACTGTTTTTGTGTATTTTGTATTTCCGATATTAGTTATGATAAGTTTTTCCCCTTGTATTTCAAACTTAACTAATTCATTTATTTCAATATTAAAAAATCCTGTTGCTGTAGAATCTTTATAAGTTGCAGTAATTTTACCTTGCCCATAAGAAGCCCCTTTTAAACCAATTTCCATTAATTCATTTGAAGAAATAATCTTCTCAACTTTTACTTTTTTTTCTGCATCCTCAATCATTATTTGAATTTCATCATAAACAGGATTATTTTGAGAATCATAAACAGTTACTTTAAATGTTATATTCTCTTCTGCCTTAAAGCTATCTTGTGTTGTTGAAATTTCTAATTTATAATCCTGAGCCATGACAATAGCTGATAAAAACACCAAACAAAACAAAAATATTAAATTCTTTTTTATGTGCATATTTTACTAATTTTTTAACATATTTAAATATTATTGTTTATGTTATTATTAACATCATTGTTGATAATATTAAAAAAGTATTTAAAATAAGAAATTATCTATTAATTATGAGAACAAAAAAAGTAAAAGATAAAGCTTTTACACTCCAAAAAAATCTAAAAATAAAAAAAAGAGCAAAACTTATGCGAAAAGAAAGTTTAACTACATACCTGTTTATTTTTATTTTAATAGGCGGGGCTTTAGGATTGTTATATTTTCTTGACACAAAAATGACTGGTTTTGCATTTTATGAACAAACAAGCCAGATTGATTTTGATGAAGGAACTTATGAAAATACAGAATATAATGGAAATGGAATTATTCTTTCAGAAAATAATCTAATTGGAGCATATACCTCCAAGATTTTTGATGCAGGTAATGAGGCTACATGGAATAGTTTAAGTTCTTCTGAGAACACGCCAAATATAAAATATTTTTATGCAACAGATAATGATAAAGATTTATGGAGAAGTTCAGATGCAGAATTTTGGACAGAGACAAATAATGTTTACTTTGATTCTGAAACTTACGGAATAACTTCAACAGACAATGGTTTGTTTATTGTGACTAAAAA
>JAHIHG010000034.1 GCA_018898425.1 Nanobdellota archaeon
CCTCTCCCAAATCCTCTTCTTTAACCTTTTTTTCCAAAATATTTTTTCCCTTCTTCATAGGAGCCTCAGCTATGATTTTGTCTAAATCATAATAATCTATTCTTGGTCTTATCATATATGTCATTTTATTTTATTTCTCCAGCACTCTTGATTTCCCTAAACTTTCAAGATAACCTTTCAACCAATCCATCCTAATCCCAGTATCACTTGCAAAATTATCAAAAGGTGCAACAACCCTAAACTCAAGTTGTTTGCCCTGAGATTTTATTTTATCTAACTTGCTCAAATTTTCCTGAGAATAAACAATTGATTTTTTATCTTGCCCAGCACCAATATCTATAAATCTCAACTCAGGGAGATTATTATTAAATGCATTATCAACTGCCAAATCAATATATTTTTTGACAGGCTCAATCTTTTCCCTTAACTTATCCACAACATCTTCCATTAATTCCTGGTCTTCTCCATAATATCTTGAATTTATTTCAATTTCATTTAAATTCCCATGATAAGTTGTAAACTTAAAAGATTCTAACATCAAATCTAAAGGGTCAATTGAAATATTTCCATGCTTAAGTTTCATTAAATAATCCGTTCCTAACATAAATCTCTTTAAAGCCCCGACAGTTCCTGTATTTGAATGCTTAACCAAAGAGCATAAATCTTTTTGAGAAAAATCACAATCCCCGCATCTGATAGGCCAGGCTCTTTTCTTTAATTTGTCTTTATCTTTTTCACAATAATCCAAACCAGAAGATAAAATTCTCAGATAAGCATCAGACCAAGGTTCTCTTTTAGAAGATGCTTTTTTTATTTCATTATGAACTGAAAGAATTTTGCCAGAAATATCTCTTATAGGAGCTAAATTCAATCTTCCTGAAGCAGTTCTCTCAGATAAAACATCATCATCTTCATCGGTTCTTCTATATCTATCATGGTCAATAGTCACCATAATCCTGTTTAATAAAGCCCTGTTTATCTTAGAAGTTCCTGCAAAATCCCCATTAACTCTGTTCATATTACAAGAAGCTTGAAATAAAAAATACCCCTCTTCTCCTAATTCAATATCTCTATGCCTTCCTTCTCCAATGCCAAAATACTCAACCTGCATTTCAGGAATAGCCAGATTAATTTCATCTACACTTGTTGCTAATGCTTTAACTCTTTTCTCAACAGGCACTCTTGCTTCAGACAGCATCCCATTACCCTCTCCATATTTAGACTGGTCAATAGTCATGTAATATCCATCAGCAGTAAAATCATTTCTTGCCACAATCCAGTTAGCCCTCCCCCCAGAATCTGCATCACCTCCAAAGTGATGCCTGTGAATATCCATCATCGCCTGTGACTTGCCTGTTCTTGTATCCCCTACATTCAAAACAGAACCTCCTGCTAACTCAACTGCTTTCATGACCTCAGAAACAGGAACTTCTAACACTCTGTCTTCTTTCCCATTATTATACCCCAAAACCATTGCAGTCCGGCTATTTACATAAGTGGGAAAATGTAAATCCTCATAAACCAGTCTATCACTTGCCATTTCTATTCTCCAAAAATTTAATTAAAGCATACTCAAGCACATGAGATTTATTTCTAAACAAACCTTCAGCTAAGACATGTTCAATCTTCTGAATTTTATCTTCATCAATTGTAATTGAAAGTTTTTGTTTCATTTGAATTAAATATAATTTATCTTATAATTACGATAAAAGTAGCATAAAATCTAACTTTATAAATTTTTCTATTTGTTACCTTTTAAACATAGTTACACTAATTCACTCAGAATCTTAACTCTCATTTGACTATGCTTAGGTAAATAACTACAACAACTCACTCAGAATCTTAGCTCCTAATTTTACAGTTAAATTATTGTTTTTCTCGTCTTGTTTAGCATCAATCTCAACAATATCCACTGCTCTTAAATTCCTCATTTTATTCATTCTCTGAATTATGTAAATAAATTCTCTGCTTGTTAAACCGCCTGGTTCCTGATAAGAAACAGATTGAGCAAAAGCAGGATCAATCACATCTATGTCAATAGAAACATAAAGCTCTTTATTATTTGCAAATTCCATTATCACCTCACAAGTGTCTTGGAGATTTTCAAGCAATTTATTCATAGAAACCATCCTTATTTTATGTTTTGTTAAAAACTCCATTTCAGTCTTATCAACATTCCTAGCCCCAACTAATAAAATATTTTTAACAGGAAAACCATTTTCAATTAAAGCTCTTAACCACTCTTCATGTGTTGGTTCTTTCATAGGCTCCATACAATCAGCATGTGCATCAAACACAATTAAACAAGGCTCTTTTTCAGAGTTTTCACAATAATCAAAAAAAGCACGTGTCAAAGAATAACTAACAGAATGATCTCCCCCTAAAAAAACAACTCTTGGCTGAGTTTCAAAAACCTCAAAAGCATTTTTATAAATTAAATTATTACTAGATTCCAGATTAGAATTATCCAAATGAATCTCCTCTAAATCCAAATTATTTACATTAATTTCTTTTCCGGCTTCATTAGTATAAATTTCATCAAGAGATTTCAAAATAGCATCGCCTGCATTCTGACATCCATTAGTTTTACCCAGCCCATTTATGCCAGGCACTTTGACAATATACATTAAAATTATTAATAAAAAGAGTTTTTAAGATTATTCCAAAAAACAATATTTTTTTAAAAAGAGCCAATACTTAATAAATATCAAATAAAAAGAGGTTAAAAAATGAAAATAGAGTCTATAGCTACAATCATACTGGGCGTCTTATTGGTTCTAAACCTAATAGGAGTAGACCAGATTAGAAATTAATTTCACTCTTTACCTTTTACAACTTTCCTCATATTTTCTATGATTCTCCAACCATTCTTTTTCAGGATTATTAAACAATTCAGGATGAAATTTGTAAGCATAATATTTTGCATCATCATCGTCAAAAGCTATCTCCATCTCAAAGAATTTATCCAAATAACCATAAACATTATATTTACCCATACTAACCCAAGAAAAAACATCTTTAAATAATTAATCTTTGTCTTAACTTTCAATCTCCCATTCACAACCACCATCGTCACAATCATAATATATTTGTTCAGAATCACATCCAGAGGAATCAACATCTAAGATGCAAAAAATTATTATCAAATTAGAATTATCTTTTCTTTAATATTTTAGCAACCACTTCCAAACAGGGCAAATTATTATTATTTTATCCCCCACTTTTATTTCTTCTTCCTCATTTCCTGTTAAAATAAAACCTTGTTTTAATTTATAAGTATCTAAAGCATCTAAAAGACCATCTATTTCTCTTTTTTTAGTGTTAGTATTTTCAAGGTTTTGTGTCACCTGTATTGCCTGAACAATTTTATAACTTTTTTGAACAATAAAATCACATTCTTTTTTTTTCTTGTGAAAATATATCTTATTACTTTTTCTTTTAAGCTCTAAAAAAACCAAATTTTCTAAGAGCCGACCCTTATCATGCGAATTTTTAAAAGAATATGAATTAGCCAGCCCATTATCTATACAATATGCTTTTTTAGTATATGATTCCTGTAGAATTAGTGATGGATTAAAAACATTTATAAAGAAAATAAGAAAAATATCTTCCACATGTTTAGAGTAAGAATACATTGTATCTTTGCTTATTTTCACCCCCATTGATTTGAACTCATTATATGTTTTATTAATAGAAAAATCTTTTGATAAATATGTTATGCACTTTTTTATAAATAACTTTATAGTTTCTGGCTTTTTTATTTTATACCTATCCACTAAATCTTTATATATCATTACATCTACATAGGATTGTAATGTCTTTATGGAAATGTCTTCGTTCATATTTAATGTTTCAGGGTAAGAGCCAAGCATTAAAAACTTGTTAAATGCAGATTTTATTTTTGCTTTATTTTGGGTAGAATGAATGTCTTTTGCATCTATTGAATTATAACTGAGATATTCTTTAAAAGATAGAGGATAAATTTCATAAGAAATTGTTCGTCCTCTAAGGGAGGTTGCTATCTCCTTGCTGAGTAATCTTGCAGAAGAACCTGTAATAAATATATTTTTAGTCACACTATCATACATTCTTCTGACGAATTTTTCCCAGCCGTTTATGTCCTGTATTTCATCAAAAAATAAATAAATTTTAGACATATCTTTTTCAGGATATAATTCAAGATATGCATCAATAATTTTTCCTAAATCTTCTTTTTCAAGGTTTAATCTTTCATCTTCAAAGTTTATATAAATTATATTTTCAATGGAAATCTTTTGGATTATGTCACTTATTAAATTATATAACATATATGTTTTGCCTGCTCTTCTGGAACCAACCAAAGTTATTATTTTATCTGTGCTTATGGGAATTTTTATCTCTCTTTTAAACAATTCTGGCACTCCTTTTTTATGAAAATCTTTTATTATTGTTTTTAAAACTTCTATCATGATTTTATTAATAAAATAGTCTTTATAAATTTTTCCTTTTTATAAGGAAAAATAATCAATATTTTTCCTTCTAGAATCAATAGCATCACCTAAATCATCTCAAACATTTATATTGCCAGTTGAATTAGTAACATTAACCCGGATTAGATTTGTGTAAGCTCTATTGGTATAACCCGCATCATCAAAAGCTATCTCCATCTCAAAGAATTTATCCAAATAACCATAAACATTATATTTACCCATACTAACCCAAGAAAAAACATCTTTAAATGATTAATTATTCTGGTATTAAAGCAAAAAAACTAAATTTCTGCGTTGCATTTTTTGCTAATTCCCTGACATCTTCTAACTTAACATTATTTATATTTTTTTCAAAATCGTAAAATTCGTTTGCATTTCCACAAATTTCAGATAAAAGAAGATTAACCATTTGTGATTGTGAATCTTCCATTGAAATATAATAATTTCCAATTAACTGCTTTTTCATTTGATTCAACTCTTTATCCTTTAAATCTTTTGCAACTTTTTCAAATTCTTTTAAAATAAGCTCTTTAACAATCTCTACATTTTCTTTTGTTGTTCCTATGTAAATTAGATTATATGAAAAAGCATTATTTATATTTGAATCTCCTTTCACAGCATAAGCCAGATTTCTTTTTTCCCTTATCTCGGTAAAAAGCCTTGAAGACATTCCTCCAGTCATCAAACAATTAAGAACATAGGCAGCATAATGTCTTTTATCTGCTGAAAGAGGAACATGATGTGCAAAAACAAGATTAGCCTGGTCAAGTCCTTTTCTTTTTTCTATCTTTAATTTATTTTGCTTTTTAATTTCAAAAACAGGAACTTCACCTTTTTCATTTCCAAAATTTTTTTCAGCAAAATTAATAATTTCATCAAAATCAGCTTCTCCTACAACAGCTAAAATTATATTATTGGGCGTATAAATTTTCTTAAATTTTTTAACCAAGTCCTCCTTGGCAATTGAATTAAGAGTTTCATAAGTTCCTAAAATCCCCATATTAAAAGGCTTATCATAAAGAGTTTTTTCAATTTCGTTAAAAACATGCTTAAGAGGATTATCCTTACACATTTTAATCTCTTCAAAAATAACTTTTCTTTCTTTTTCAAATTCTTTTTTATCAAATAAAGAATTTTTAATCATATCACTTAAAACATTTAATGCAAGATCCAAATGTTTACTAGGCATTTTACACCAATAAGCTGTAAGTACATCAGCAGTAAAACCATTTAAATCCCCCCCTACACTTTCAATATCTTTTGCAATCTTTTTTGCATTCCTAGTAGGAGTTCCTTTGTAAAGCATATGTTCTATGAAATGAGAAATTCCCTTTTCTTCTATAGACTCATTAATTCCCCCATTCCTTACAGCAAAAGCAACACTTACCACGGGGATATTTCTTTTTTCAAAAATAATAGTCATTCCGTTTTTCAAAACTTTTCTGTGAAATTTAAAATTCATAATTTAAATTATTCAAAATCATTTATAATTATTTGCATTTACAAAAATTATTTTTTTCTTTTCATTAAAGCAAAAAAGAAAACAAAAATAAGAATAATAATTACCAAACCAAAAATAAAAAAATAAATATCAACAAATAAATCATTTATTGATGGGGGATTTGCATTATCTTTCATAAAATCTTGTTTAAAATTAAATTCATAAACAAATATGCCAAACACTAATAAAAAAACCAATCCCAACATCAATACCCATTTTTTCATAATATAATAAAATAAAAAGAATATA
>JAHIHG010000035.1 GCA_018898425.1 Nanobdellota archaeon
GAACAAAAACTAAAAGATTTTGGATATTTATTTTTGGATTTAATCAAAGAGCATATTGAAGAAACCAAGATTGCCCCAGTAGAAATCTTTGAATTCTAGCTTAATTTAGCATAATTGAGGAAAAATCTAGGTCTTTTTTTAGTCTCTTTAAATTTAACCATAAAATCAATACTATCTTAATTCTTTAGTGGTAACAATATAGAAAGATTTATAAGGTATTCAAAATAGACATTATGTATAAAATATGTATAAAATTCCTTAAAAAATGACTCAAAATAATCAATTAAAAAATAAAAAAAGCTTCACAATAACAAAAAAGATAGCAAAGCATGGATCTCAATCTATCATTATTATCCCTAGAATTCTTGAATCTAAACTAAAACCAGGCACAATTATTGAACTTGGAATTAATATTGTGCAGGAGTTTAAAAATGAAAAATAATTTAGCTAAAAAATTAGAACCAGATAAAGAAAAAGTAATCCGAGTTGATTTTCAAAATTCAAAAATAGATAGTGATACTTTTACTCCACTAGACAAAAGTGTTGGATTTGGTTGTTGGGGTAAAGTAGATCTTTACAGTGACCTTGGGGGCAATAAATGGGCAATTAAATATTTTTCCCCAAATAATACTGCCTTAAAACAAATGTCTGAAAGGAAATGGTCTGAAGAAAGAGTTATGAGAGAAGAATCTGTTCCTCTTGAGGCTGCACAGCACCATATTGTACCCAGAATTATAGAAAGAGATAAAAATGGAAAATTATATGTAGCTATGCCTTATTATGATGAAGGAGATTTTTCTAAAAAAATACGTTATACAAATGTTAGCCATTCCTTAGAAATAGCAAGAGATATTGCTGATGCTTTAAGTTATTGGCACAAGTCAAAAAAGTTAGATTTAGCTTCAAAAAATTTTTTTGATTATAGTAAAAGAGCTCATGGAGATGTTAAACCTGCAAATATTTTAATTAAAAATAACAGGGCTTTTTTAAGTGATTTTGGATCTTCAACCTGCATATCTATTGGAGGAAGTGGAAGTGAAAGAGGTCCTCATGGCGATATTAATTATCGAGCTCCTGAGTGTTTTAAAGAAAATGCAAAACCAAGCACTAGAGCAGATATTTGGAGTCTAGGTTCTATTTTATATGAAAGTATAGCAAGAGAGGGAATATATAAAGGTACGCCTGAAATACTTGAATTAGATTCTAAACAAGCTCAAAAAATTATAAACAAAAAAATAAGAAAAAATATCCCATTTAAATTAAGAGGATTTGTAAAAAAATGTCTTAAGATAAAAGAATGGGAAAGATTTTATGATGGTGAAGGAGCTTTAGCAAGTCTTGAAAAAACAATATTAAAACTTGATACAAAAAAAGAAATTACAACACATATTAAAAAATGGACTCTTCCATTAGGATTGCCTTTAATCTTAGCTAGTTTTTTGGGATATGGAGCTACAACTTATGAGCCTCAAAAACTTGAAATGCCCAATACTAATCGGGTTCAAGGAATGTTATATAAGCCTAAAACAGAAAAACAAAAACCAATTGAATTTGAAAGTGAAAAAATAGAAAATCTTCCAAAAGTTCATGGATTAGGATTTATGGCAGGAGGAATAAATAAAATGGCAAAAAATTGTACAGATAACAGAATTGTTGCTTATTTGGCAAAAACACATCAACAAACCATCACAAAATTAGGAGCTATTGGAAGCAATGTATATACTAAAAAACAATTTGAAACTTACATGGCTTATACTAGTCATGATGAAAGGCAAGTTAGCATGACTGGAAATGGTCCTGTTTGGCCAGTAATTGGAAAATCAATTGAAGTAGCCTTAACTCAAAGTGAAACAACAGCTGGAAAAGTTGATTTAGAAGATGTTATGGCAATTACAAGATTGGGAATTGAAATAGTTGACAAAGCTAAAAGAATATCCAGAAGTTTGGATTATAAGATTTATAGAACAGCTAAAGATAATAATGGAGAATATGTAATTCCTGAAAGAGAAACAAGATTTATTAATAATTGGATAGCATATTATCATGCAGATATTGATGATTGATCTTGATTGCTTTCTAAAATTTCTCCCAAAATAGGACTCGTTCCAATTTGTATTAATCTGAATATTTCCCGAATATATGAAAAAATAACTGCATCTTTTGTTTTAGATGTTTCAATTAATTTTAAAACTTCCCCGAATTGATATTTATTTTTAAGATGATTTATTTTATTAATTGACTCCATATTTTTATTATAATAAGAATCATAAAAAAGAGAAAAATAATTTTGCAAATCTTTTAAAGATTTTATAATTATGTTGTTCTTTTTAATTTTATTAGCTTCTACATATTCATAAAGATAATAATAAGAGTGTTGGATATGCATTAAAAAAGTTAAAAGCTCCCATTCTAAAAGATTATTTGACTGTTCTTTTATTAAAAGTCTTCTGCAAAATAAAATAAA
>JAHIHG010000007.1 GCA_018898425.1 Nanobdellota archaeon
GATAGAGGAAAGAGAACAAGAAGAGATTGCAAAAGAAGGAGAAATCATGGCTATTGCAAATCCCGATGATGAAATTGAAGAAAAAGTTTCTGATGAAAATGTTGAAGAAGAATAGAGTTTAAGTTGTTTCTGTTGAAGAGGGATAATTTTTTATTTAATTTAACTAAGTCGTGAGCAAAGCGACGAAGAAGTTGTTATCTTCAAACGTTAATCAGATTTCTCCAAAAGTTCGGAAACATCATAGTATTGTCTTCGTTTTCTAGTTGCCCAATATGCTGTTGCTGGAATTATTATTATTGTTGGAATTGTTGATTTTTCTGGTTCAGGAGTTCCTTTTAAATTATGAACTCCATAAGTTAGCATTAATGTTAATGCAGAAGGTAGAATTATTGCACTGGCAATAGCTAATGATTTGTTCTTTATTTTTGTTGCTAAATATTCACAACTTTTTATTATTGAACCACCAACAAAAAACGTATAAGTTGCTTGTTTCAAGGCAGCGGTTGATGAACCAAATAGTTCGTTTGTTTCATGATAATTACCTGACTTCGCCACATAATTCTTAAAAGTAAAAGCCACCTAACTTTTGTATAGAATCAAAAAGGAGGTGGCTAAACAATGAATACTAATACAAGTATCAGTATCGGAAACATTGCTTTAATTGATAAAGTAAATGCTAAATATAAATTTTTCGATTTTATATTTGAAGATTTAATTGGCAAAACAAAACATCTTAAAGAATCAGCAAAGTTATTTGTTTCCAATCGTCTTGGTAAATGCGTGTCAGTAACTAGAATTTCTAAACTTTATCCTCAAGAAACTTTTGAATATTTAGGATTTAAAGATTCTCCAAAAGAGAGGACTCTTTCTCGTGATCTTGAGAGAATCGGCAGATTTAATCCATTTATTATTGATAAATATCAGCAATTAATGAACAATAATAAATTGATTTCTAATCAGCAATTTGTTGACTGGTCAAGTTCTTATTTTGAAGGAAATCAAGCTGAACTTGGAAAGTTGGGTTATTCCAGGGATGGAAAGCCTGGAAAAAAGCAAATTACTTTTGGCATATCGACGGGAATTAATGGAATTCCTACTGCATTAACTATTCAAAAAGGAAATGTTTGCGACAAAAAACATTTTAAATCTACATTAAAAATAGTTGGTAAAGTTTTAGAAGCAGGTAGTTTGCTCGTCTTTGATTGTGGAGCAAATACAAAGAAAAATAAACAAGATATAAGGGATTTAAAACATCATTACTTAACTTTAAAACAAAAACAGCAAGGACCATACAAAAAATATCTTGAAAGATATCGGCAATCTTTAAAAGAAATATTCTATGCAGGGAATATAAAATATAAATGTATTAAAGTAAAAGAAGGTGAAGAATTCAAATATATTTATTTTTCGAAAAAAGCTTACAAAGAACAGCGACGTAAAAAAAATAAAAAGTTCCGAAAAGAATTGATTAAAAATGAGAAAATTCTTAGGAAAGTTAAAAAAGGAAAAATTATCGCTAAACATCTTTCAAATGAAGGAGAAATTATTCTTAGGGGCGAACTAGAATCTAAAAAAATAGAAAATCCATATATAACTGGGCTTGAAGGTTTTTTTATCCTCGACAGTTCTTTAAATTTAAGTCCTTATGAGATTATGAAATTATATAAAGACAGAGATAGAGCAGAAAAATTAATCAGAGATATGAAGGAAGGCACAGAACTTAGACCAATTAGACATTGGTCAAATTTAGCAATTATTGGTTATTTAACAATAGTTTTCCTCACGAATTGCATTATTCAATTGACACATTTTTTGAGCAAGAACAGCGTCGTTAAAAATTTAAAATTACTCAGGAAATATCTTGAAAATCTGACAGTTACTGTGATTTACGATAGAAGTTTGTTTAAATTCAAGGTTTTAAGCAATGTTTCCCCTGAAATTAGGTCTATTTTGGGGGATTTTGTGGATAGATACGAGGATAAATCACTAAAATTAAGGTGGTAATGTCCAACTGTCATAAGTCAATGGGGAGAAAATTAGTGGATACTTTATTGGGTGGCGAAGTTAAGTAA
>JAHIHG010000008.1 GCA_018898425.1 Nanobdellota archaeon
AATTTTTCATCTAAGTTTTCCATATAAAATTATGCATTTCAAACATATAAATAAATTTGTATATCCTAACAACAACAATCCTTAAAAACAAAATTAATTTTATTTTTAACATGGAACTAGTAGCATTACTCTCAACAGGAAAAGGAACATGGGCACAGATTTCTGGATTAATGAATCATGGAGACTGGGACAAAGTTATTCTTATTGGCGGAGATTTTGCAAAACAATTTACTCATGAAAAAAAATTTGAATTTATTCAAGTTAATTTAGACCAAAAATTAAAAGATTTAAAAGAAGATATTTTGCAAACACTTAAAGGAAAAATAGACGGCACAGAAGTTGCATTAAGCATTGCCTCTGGAGACGGCAAAGAGCACATGGCTCTGATATCAGCCCTGATTAATCTGCCTGTGGGAATAAGATTTGCAGCATTAACAAAAGATGGTGTTATTGATTTGTAAAAAATGAGAAAAGGAAAATTATTAATGATGCTTGAAGAACATATTAATGAATATAGATTAGATGCTAATAATTCTTTAAGAAGAAACTCGCACATGAATGAAAGTGTGATGGAAAGTAAAGAGGATGTGCCTCAACAAGTTATAGATGCATTGTTAGTTGATTTTGTTAATTATGTTGGAGCACAACAAGGATTAGATTACGGACTTTATACAAAATATCTTAGAAAAAAAATTAAATCTCTTTAATCTTCAACCCCTTTTTATTCTTCCCTAAAACCAAAACCCTGCTTTCAATTTTTTCATCAAGAATTTTTATTTGAACACCCAGGTTATTCAACTCTTTAACCAATTTTTCAGAAAACCCCTTCATTTCTTCATGTGTTGGCATTTTATCATAACCTAATCTTTCTCTTGCAAAACCTACCGACATGTAGCCCTTCACCTCAATAAAATCACTTCCAGCTTTTTTAATTAATTCAGCATATTCTTTAATATGTTTATCATCCATATTCAACTCTCTGACTAGATTCATTCTAAACACAGTCCTACATGTCAAGCCCTTTAATAATTCAAGAGTTTGATTTAATTTTTCCCAGGCATTTTTTTTACAGCTTCTATGAAATTTATCATAAAGTTTTTTATTTGAAGTATTAACAGAAACATATAATTGAGTGGGAAGCTGATTTTTTTCAGAAATTTCTTTTATTTTCTCAGGATAAAGCCCGTTTGTAACAAGAAAACTTGTTTTCCCCCTTTTTCTAAGCTCTTCAATTAAATCTCCTATTAAAGGATAAATAGTCGGCTCACCAGATAAAGAAATAGCAAACTGCATTGGTTCTTGAGCTTCACCATATTTTTCCTGGTTTGCCTTGCTTAATTGTTTTTTCTTGCTTTTTTTATCAATTTTAAAACCTTGTAATAATTTTCTTTGAGCTTTAATACATTCATCAATAATTTTTTTAGGAGAATCAATTTTGCCTGGAATTTTCTCCCCTGTTGTGAACTCTATGGCTCTCCAGCAATGCACACACTTATTTGGACACCACAAACTTGAAGTCATTTGGCAGCATAAATGAGATTTGATTCCATAAAATTGTTCCTTATAACAAACTCCCTCATTTCTTAATGATTTTTTTGTCCATCTGCAAGTCTGAACAGCTGAATGATTTCCCACAATTTCATAATGTTGTTTTCTCAGTATTTTTTTAATTTTTTCAGGTATCATATAAATAAATATCAGAAGAGGTTTTAAAGTTTGTCAAATAAAAAATATTTCTTCCATTAGGTTTATAAAAATTAATAAGTTCTAATATGTTATAGATAATAAAATGCAAAGAAAAGATTGGAATTTATTAACTTGGATAGTTGTTGTATTTGGAATTTTATATTTTGTTCCCTCAAATGCAGATTGGTTTAGAAATTCTATTATTTCAGCATTTGATTTGCTCCATGATTATGCGCAAAAGCATGTTTTAACTTGTTTAATGCCTGCTTTATTTATTGCAGGAGCAATTTCTGTTTTTGTAAAAAAAGAGGCTATTTTAAAATATCTTGGAGCAAAAAGTAAAAAATATATTTCTTATTCAATTGCTTCTGTTTCAGGAGCTATACTGACTGTTTGTTCTTGCACTATTCTTCCATTATTTGCTGGAATAAGAAAAAGAGGCGCTGGATTAGGCCCTGCAATTACTTTTTTATTTGCAGGTCCTGCTATTAATATTGCTGCAATTTTCCTGACAATGTCTGTCTTGGGTTTTAAAATAGGATTAGCAAGAATAGGATTTGCAATTCTGCTTTCAATTTTAACAGGCTTAACAATGGCCCTGATATTCAGGGAAAAATCAGAGCAAGGAGGTTTGTTTATTCAAGAAACCAAGGAAACTAAATTATCAAAAAAAATTTTATTTTTATTTTTTGGATTAATGATTGGTGTTTTAATTGTGAACGGATTACAAATTAATCAACTACACAAATATATGTTAATGTTTTCTTTTGCAATTTTAACAGTTTTATTAGTTATTTTTAAATTTCAAAAAGAAACTACAAAAGACTGGCTTTTTGAAACATGGAAATTTTCAAACATGTTATTACCTTTATTGTTTATTGGGGTTTTTGTTGCAGGATTTATCCTGCCTTTGCTTCCACAAAATTTAATAGAAAATTTAGTCGGACAAAATACAATTATTGGAAATTTAATTGCTTCAATATTCGGTGCATTTATGTATTTTTCAACACTAACCGAAATACCAATCTTGCAGGCATTGATTTCAAAAGGAATGGCTCCCGGGCCTGCTCTTGCATTATTATTAGCAGGACCTTCATTAAGTTTGCCAAATATGTTAATTATAAGAAAAGTCTTAGGCAATAAAAAAACTATTGCTTATGTTTTATTAGTAATTTTTTATTCAACAATTGCCGGATTAATTTTTGGTTTTTTCTAGAGGGGGATATTTATAATTTAACTTCAATTGGATTTGCTAATTGTTTTTGTAATTCAGGCGAAGTATAGAATTTATGAGATATTGCTGGAGCATTACAATTATTCAATAAACAATTAATATTTTCTTTTTCTAGTTCTTCAATTATTTTCATCATAGTTTTTTGAGAAGTAAGTATAAAGCTTCTATATGCAGAAATATGGATATAATGATCTGGTGGAGCAATTCCACTATTGATAAATTCATCATAAATTTCTTCTGGTTTTGCTTTTAATTTTAAAGGTTTATATTTAACTAAACTAGCTTCTATTATGTTATAATCACTTTTTGAAGTTCCGTCTTCTTCAGATGTTAATTTATTTTTAGAATTCCATGTATAAACATTCCAATCTCTTTTACCTTTAAAATTTCGTTCAATTCTTTCTTTACCAACATTTTCAAAAACTTTTGAATGTACAAGCAATCTTCCATTAAGATAAATTCTCATAAAATATCTTCTTTGCGGAGATTTTTAAATAAATCTGCATTAGAAAATAACTATTTTCCACCCTAAAAAATCATATCAAATGCCAAGCCCACAAAATCATCAACACTAAAAGTAAGAATAAAAAGAAATAAGTCATGAATTTAAAAGATTTTTCTGCTTTTTTCTCACTTTTTGTTATTCCAAGAATTGTCAGGTAAAAAAATCTTCCACCATCAAAAATTCCAACAGGCAACATATTAACCAGAGCAACACTAATGCTAATCAAAACAATCCACCATAATAAATTATAAATAAACAAGCTCCAGCCATTAAATTTCGGTTCATAATACACATTAGGCTCTTTAAAAGATGAAACAATCTCACTCACCTTTCCAAGTATTCCTTTACTTTCTCTTGAAATAAACCCTATTCCTAACCATGCAGAATTCTCTTTTTGAGGATTTTCTCCAAGAACTATTTCATATGCCCCATTTTCATTATTTATTTTTGTTATAATGTTAATCTTTTCTCCTGGAGAATATTTATCCAGCTCTATTCCCAAATTTTCTATGCTGGTAATTTTATTATTATTAATTGTTGTGATTGCTCCTGTTAATTCTGATTTAATTGCAGGAGCATCGTCATAGAGCACAATAAATTCTTTATCTCCTGAAAATCCTTTTACCCCAATATAATTTTTATCTTGTGTTTTTATCTCATTAAATGTGGTATTTTCTATTAAAGGAATAATGTCTTCATAATCTGGATTTATTAAACTAACATTATTGATTGAAGTAATTCCCGATATTGCAACAAATGCATAAGAATAGTCATCAAATACCACTCCTGCAGGAGCAAAAGCCAGAGAAAAAAACAACCACATGATTATGAAAAATAATATGGCTGTTAAAACATTTGCAAATGTGCCTGCAGACAAGATTGCCATTTGAGATATCTTGCTCTTTGTTTTCATTTTTTCTTCATCTAGTTCTACAAATGCTGCTAAAAATACTGGCAGGAAAAAAGGAAAAAATCCAAATCCTGTTGTTTTTATCTTTATTTTATTATATGCTGCAAAAATCCCGTGTGCAAACTCGTGTGTTATGGCAATTATTGCAAGAATAACTATCCAGTATGTAAAATAAAATTCAGGCAATCCAGGAACCATCTTGTCAATATAAGGAATTAAAGGCATGATTGGGGGAACTTTTATTGCACTCACAACATCTGGACGAGAAATATAAATTTTTAAAATAGTGTAAAAGAAATAAAACACTGAAATCATTAAACAATAACCTAATCCAATAGAAACATAACTTAAAATTTTAAGTGTTTTTGTGTATTTTTCCCCAACATAATTAATTAATTTTATTCCCCAGCTAGTTCTATATAGAAACAAAAGTCCTTCTTTTTTCAGATTTTTTTTCCGGGTATATAAAAAAACAGAAATAAAAATTGCAAATAATACTAACAAGATGATATCATATATAATAAAAGCCATTTCTATTCACTTCTTTTTTAGTTCAATTTATTTTTTCTTTAAAGGCCTAAATGCTTTTTTATCACATTTTCTGCATTTAACCTTTCCCTTGAGTATTTTTTGAGGGTCTGCTCTAACTTTGCTCTGACAGTTTTTGCATACAAACATATTTTTAAACAATCTATTTTGAGCTTCAAGTATTTTTGCCATTTTTAAGTTTATTTGGAATTTAATCTCCTTATTAATTAATTCAAGAAAAAGAAGGTTTTTAAAACTTGTTTTTATGCAATTTAATAAACTTTTTATAAAATTCTATAATATCCTTCTGCATAAAAAAATGATTCAATTTCTCCGTTAGAGGTTCTAGTTACCATTTTTGCTCCTTCTGGTAATTTTACATTTTTCTGAGTTAATCTTTCTTCTTTTTCATAAGATTTAATATCTGCAGAATTATTATGCCCCACAGTTGGAGAGACTAATAACATATTAACACTTGTAAAATTATCAGGTAAGCGATCCATTAAACTTTTTATATTAGACGCAGATTTGATTAATCCAAAATACATAATTCTATCATCTAACATGAAATTGAGTGTTCCAAATCATTTTTAATTATTTCTATTTTAGAATATGTGTTTTAAAATTATATTTTTCTTTTAATTATTTTAGTTCCCTCAATATCCCAGTATTCACAATTTCCATTTTCTTCTAATTGAGAAAATACTTCTTCATCAGGGCAATCAATTTCAAGTGTTTCAAAACTTTCCAAATCCATCACACTGGCTTTTTTGTTTGCTTTTGACAAAATTTGAGCTTTTCTTTTATTAACAATCGGAACTTCTAATCTGTCATGCCCAGGAATTACAAAAACTTTTTTTTGGCCTTTAATCATTCCCACAGCTTCTATTCTTGCTTTTGAATGTCCATGCTTGCCTGTTTTACTGATATCAATTTTTTTTACAGTATAAACCTCACCATCAATAAGAATATTTGTTCCAACTCTTGCCTCTGTCGCACTAATAATTTTTAACACCATATATCATACAAAAAAAATACATTTATAAACATTTTTAATTAACAAAATAAAAATGAACCTTCAAAAAAAGGATTTTATTGAAATAGAATTTACTGCAAAAATTAAAAATGGAGAAATTTTTGATTCAAATATTAAAGAAGATTTGCTCCAAAAAGGAGTACCCTCTGGGGCAAAAAATATAAATTTAAAATCTGAGCATAAACCTTTTATATTTTGCCTAGGCGAGGGGATGTTTTTAAAAGGAATTGAAGATTTTTTAATTGGCAAGGAGATTGGAGAGTATAAAGTGGAGCTTTCCCCTGAAAAAGCTTTTGGCAAAAGAAATCCTTCTTTTATCCAGATGATGCCTATGAAAATTTTCAGAGAACAAAAAATAAACCCTATCCCTGGAATAATGTTTAATTTTGATGGAAGAATTGCCAAAATATTAACTGCTTCTAGTGGAAGAGTAATGGTTGATTTTAATAATCCTATTGCTGGAAAAGATGTTGAATACAAAATAAAAGTTTTAAGAAAAGTTGATGATTTAAATGAAAAAATAAAAGCATTTATAGAATTTTTGTTTAAAAGAGATTTAAAATTTGAAGTAAAAGATAAAAAAATAATTCTTGAAGTTGAAAAACAAATGATTAAGATTATTGAATTGTTTAAGGATAATTTCAAGAAGATGTTTGATATGGATTTAGAAGTAAAAGAAATAAAAGAAGCAAAAGAGATTAAGGAAGATTAAAGAAAATAAATCTGTTTAATCTTTAAAATTATGTAATTTTTTATACATATATTTTTATATGTTTGTTTATTATTTATTTTATGAAAACTAAAAAATTAAATTTGATGGAAATATATGAAGAGGCTGAAAAACAAAGACAACAAGAAATTAAGAAATTAAAATCTTGCTCAAAACCCTTACATGAACTTGTGGTTGAAGAAAGGTTTATTGTTGATGATGTTATCGCAAAATCATATCCAACTTCATTTGCCCCGTATTCTGAAATGATAATTGGGGGAGAGTCTCATATTTATTCGGGGGGTTTTACTTCAAAATTAGTTTTGAAAGTTACGCCAGATAGTAAAGATGTTCCTGTTAGAACTCTTAATTTTGAAGGTTTTTCTATTGTAAAATTAGGTGATTATATTTCAGCTAAAATTCCAAGATATGAAGAAAAAAGAATTAAAAGAGGGATTGGTGCTAACCACCCTTTTATGCAAGATTTAGTATTTTATTTTGATAGAGAATTTAATGCAACTGAATCTGCAATTGAATTATCTATTCGTTCTAAATACGACGAAGTTCTAAGAAGAGAATGGGCTGTTGATTATGAAAAGTTTAGAAAAGGATAATAAATTAATTTATTTTTTAAGATAATAAAAAAAATCCCTTATTATAATTATATCATCACTGTTTTTTTGTTAATAATTTTTCAATTTAAACGAATTTTGTGGGTGAGCAAATGTTAGGTTAGTAAATTAGATTAACTAAGAAAAAAGAAAACTCTAAAACACCACAATAATCCTTATAAATAATCCTCATCTCCATAAACTATGGACAACATTTATGAAAGAAGTGATGAAAATAATTATTCTAATATGCCTAGTGATTTATCTCCTGAAATAAGGGAAATTGATAAAGAACTAGCCGAATTATTAAAAAAACAATCTGCAAAAATCAAAGTAATTGGTGTTGGTGGAGGGGGAGGAAATTCATTAAGCAGAATGAGAGAAATTGGAATTAAGGGAGGAGAACTTATTGCAATAAATACAGATGCCCAGGATTTATTATATACTAATGCTGATAAAAAAATTCTTATTGGAAGAGAATTAACTCAAGGATTAGGTGCAGGAAGCAATCCAAGAGTCGGTGAAGAAGCTGCAAAAGAATCTAGTTCAGAAATTAAAAAAAAGATAGCTGGAAGTGATATGATTTTCATAACTTGCGGATTAGGCGGGGGAACAGGAACTGGTGCTGCACCAATAATTGCAGGATTGGCAAAAAAACAAGGGGCATTAACAATTGGAGTTGTAACACTTCCATTTACAATTGAAGGAAGAAAAAGAATAGAAAATGCCATGGAGGGGTTAGAAAGATTAGAAGCAGTTGTAGACACTTTAATTGTTATTCCAAATGATAAATTACTTGAACTAGCTCCAGAATTACCTCTTCATACTGCTTTTAAAATTTCTGATGAAATTTTAACAAATGCAGTTAAAGGAACAACAGAGCTTGTAACAACTTCAGGTTTAGTAAATCTGGATTTTGCAGATATTAAAGCAGTCATGGTTGATGGGGGAGTTTCTTTAATTGGGATGGGGGAATCAGATAGTGCAAACAGAGCAATAGAAGCTGTTGAAAAAGCAATTCAAAATCCCTTGTTAGATGTGGATATTTCAAATGCAACAGGAGCACTAGTTAATATTGTCGGAGGAGCAGATATGAGTTTAGAGGAGTGTAAATTAATAATAGAAACAGTTGGAAATAAGTTAAGCCCAAATGCAAAATTAATATGGGGGGCTCAAATTTCAGATGATATGGGAAAGTCAATAAGAGTTTTATTAATAGTAACTGGTGTTAAAAGTTCCCAAATAATGGGGCATGGAGAATCCATTGAAAGTCTAAAGCATAAGGAAATAGAAGAAGAGTTAGGAATAGAATTCTTTGAATAAAATGGAAAATAATGTGAAAACAAAAATAATATACTTTTCTCTTGGAGTAACAATAACCGCAGCATCTCTGTTCGGAATAAATTACTTAACAAAACCGGATTATGTATATTCTTTAAAAAAAGATGTTTCAGGAGTACACAATTTTATTAATAACATTTCTTTTGGAGGAGGTTCAGGTCATATAACTTTTAATGAACTATTAAATAATGATTTTAATGGAATACCCTCAATTGCAGACACCTTACAAGAATCTAATTTAACAGGAGATACCCCTTTATCTTCATTAGAAATAATTTTAATCAAATAAACTTAAAAACCCCTTAATTCTATAAAATATATGAAAATCTTAACATCGATAAAACCATTTTACATGAAATGCAAAAGAGTATGGCTTGTCCTGAAAAAACCTTCAAAACAGGAATTTGAAAAAATTACAAAAGTTTCTGGAGTGGGAATTTTATTGCTTGGAGCCCTGGGTTTTCTAGTTTCAATTATAATGAAGTTATTTGTTAAATAGGACTCAGCAATAAATGGGTGAAATCTATAAAAATAAGCAAGGTTAAATGAATCAATTTAATTTTTTCTTTCAAAAACAAAAATAGTGGCAATAAAATCGCTATCATTTAAATCTTTCTTTGATTTTAATTTAAACTTATTTTTCTTAAATAAATCAATATAATATTCATCTTCCCTGTTGTAATCAATTATTTTGCCTATTTTGGGTATATCTGAATAATGTAATATTTCCCTATACCTTTTACCACTAAACTGAATAATATTTTTTTTTATAAAAAGATCCCTTTTATCTTTTAATTTTTCTTCAAGATACTTTTCATTTGCCACAATTAAAATGAATTGACCTTTTTTATTCAACATAGAATAAATTTTTTTTGTAATATTTTCTAAATCTTCTGGTGAGAAATGTGGAAATACATAAATTGCTGTAATAAAATCAAACTTCTCTTTTGTTTTAACCTTTTGAAAGGTTTTATGATGTGTTTTTAATTTAGTATTCTTACCAGAAATTAATGATTTCTTCTTAATAAAATATTGATAATTCTTCTTAGATGGCTCGCATCCCCCTAAATGTATTTCTTTGAAATTATTGCATAGATTTCTAGCCAATATTCTAAAAAAGAATCCGATACCAAAACCCATATCAAAAATCTTAATTTGGGATCCTTTCTTCTTTGTAATTATATTTTTAATAATAAAATGATATATAAATGAATTTATCTTTGTTTTTTCTTGATTTTCCCAATCAATTTTATTATATTGCTGATAAAAAAATTCTTTATTTTTCATTTTGAAATTATATATTCTATCGCTTTATTTATGTTTAATGTAAGGAAAACCTTTTTGCGTAATTCTGGAATGGACTTTATCCATGAAGAAAGTTCTCCCAAATCAATAACAGAAACTTTCTTGCTGTAATCCTTAATTGCATGGATTATTTCTGTCAAAGTTCCAATCCCTCCATTTAAGGCAATTACTGAATCACATTCACGGACCATTATAATATTTCTTTCAGGATAATCAACATTTGTTTCTATTAACTCGTCTGGTTTTGGACCTATATTTTCTCCAACCATCTCCATTTGCTTTTTTGAAGGGATATAACATATATATTTTTTACCTCCATTAGCCTTGTAAGATTTTACAATAATCTCAGAAACTCCTTCTCCCTCCACCAGAAATTAAAATTTGTCCCTTTTCTGCAAGCAACCTTCCTATTTTTTCTGCTTCTTTTTGATATGAAACTGCCTTATGCTTTTTCCATGAACCAATTATCAAAACCCTCATAATAATAAACTTAAATTAAATATATTTATTAAAGTTACCCTTTTGTCGTTCTGAGAACAAGCCGATAACCCCCAATTCCTAACACTCGCACTTCAGTTGATTGAACTAAAATATATTTTTAACTGAATATAAACTAAAGATTCATAATTTAGTTAATTCAATACTCCAACTCTTAATCTTTACTTTTCTTTTATTAAGAAAATCCCTAATTTTTTTCCAACCCTTTAGTTCAATAATAAAAGTATTATTTGATACTTTGATATTTTTATATTTATTTAACAATCCTTTTCTTTCATAGACATATTTGCCCTTATTC
>JAHIHG010000036.1 GCA_018898425.1 Nanobdellota archaeon
AAATTTATAATGACAAAAAAAATAACTAAAAAAACAAAGTTAAGCGAATTACTTAGTGCAAATCCTGATGCAGCAGAAATCCTGTTTGATGCAGGAATGAGCTGTTGCGGTTGTCCTTGTTCACAGCAAGAATCAATTGAACAAGGTTGCCTGGCTCACGGGATGAGTGCAAAACAAATTGATGAATTAATTGAGAAGTTGAATAAAGAATGAAAAAAATTATTTTGAGTTCAGATGGAATCACTTCCAAAAAAATCGCAAAAGAATTCCTTAATTTATTGGATAAAAAACCTTCTGAAGCTAATGTTTTAATAGTGCATAGTGCAAAATCAAAAGAAGATTTTGGATATTTAAAAGAAGCAGAAGATGAATTAGTTGAAATAGGAATTAATGAAAAAAATTTGATTTATTGTGATCTTAATAAAAATCATTTATCTGTGCCTGCAAATTTTGATGTAATTTATTTTTGCGGTGGCAATACATATAATATTCTAAACAGGATTAGAAAATTTGATTTAGATAAATTAATAAAAAATTTTGTGAAGAATGGGGGCTTTTATTTTGGAGTTAGTGCAGGAAGTATAATTATGTGCGAAAACATTGATATTGCAGGGTGGGGTGTTGAAGGAGATAAAAATGAAATTGGTCTTAAAAATTTAAAAGGATTAAATTTGACTAATGTTGCTATTTTCCCTCATTATAAAAATGAGTTCAAACAAGAGGTTGATGAATTTAGTGTAAAAGTTGATTACCCTGTGGAAGCTTTAAGGGATGGGGAAGCAATTGTAATAAAAGGAGATGATATTAAAAAACTAAAATGACCATAAAATATTCAAAAAAAGTAATGCAGCACTTCCTGCATCCTAAAAACATGGGGGAGATAAAAAATCCAGACGGAGTTGGAAAAGTTGGGAATCCTACTTGCTTACTTCCCGATGAAAAAATTTATTCGAATAATGGATTTATTGATATAAAAAATGTTGAAAAAAATGATTTGGTTTTTTCTCATAATTTAACAAAAAATAAAATTCTTGAAAAATTTTCAAGGAATTATGAAGGAAAAATAATTAGATTCAAAAATGCTCTCGGATATATATCTTTAACTCCTGAACATTTAATTTATGCTTTAAGTCTTCCTATCCGAAATAAGTTTAAAAGAAATAAAGGAAAAAGAGATTTAATCCCTGCTTGGTATCATGCAGATCAATTAAAAAAAGGGGATATTATCCTATACCCTTTCTCACAAAATGAAAAAGATAAAAAATATTTGACAATAGATATTCCAAAACCAAAATACGATTTTAAAAGTAAGAATATACCTTTAAGAATTCCTTTAAATTTTCAATTATTAAAATTAATGGGATATTTTATCTCTGAAGGTAATGTTCAAGATAAACCTTGTAAGACTTATATTTCTTTTGCATTACATATTAAAGAAGTTGATATTGCAGCAGATATTAAGAAAATCGTTAAAACATTATTTAATTTAGAAATAAAAATTAGAAAAGTTAAAGAGAAGAATGGTCTTGTAGTGTATATTTACAATGCCCAATTGGCAAGATTCTTTAAAAAATTATTTGGAAATGGAGCAGCTAATAAAAAATTTCCAGAATTTATTATGGACTTACCATTTGGGAAACAAAAATCACTTATAAGAGGTTTATGGAGGGGAGATGGTTATATTAGTTTAAATAGAAAGGGACCAAGAGGAGGGTATGCAACTATTTCCTATCAATTAGCTCAACAGATTAAACTTCTTTTATTGAGGCAGGGAGTGATTTCTTCTGTTTATGTGGAGAAAGAAAAAACTTCTAAATGGGCAAATCATAAAAAAGTTTATAGAATTCATGTTGGACAAAGAGAATCCTTAAAAAAACTTTGTAAAATTTTGAATTTGAAATATTCTCCTAAATCATATGAATTAATTAGTTCATGGATTAATCATGGTTTTTTGTATACTCCCATTACAAAAATAGAAAAAATAAAATATATCGGAAAAGTTTATAATTTGGAAGTTGAAAAAACTCATTCATTTTCTTCAGAAGCGTTTTGTCTTCATAATTGCGGGGATATAATGTATGTTTATATCAAGGTTGATAAAAAGAAAAAGATAATCAAAGACATAAAGTTTAAGACTTTTGGATGCGCAGCTGCAATTGCTACTTCTTCTGTAATAACTCAGCTTGCAAAAGGAAAAAAATTTGAAGATGCTAAAAAAATTACCAGAGATGGAATTGCAAAATCTCTTGATGGTTTGCCTCCAATTAAAATGCATTGTTCTAATCTTGCAATTGAAGCCTTGAAAAAAGCAATACTTGATTATGAAGATAAAGCCAAGCATTCCATTACTCTGCCCAAGCGTGGTCAAAGTAAAGCTATTGAGGATTATGAAAAGAAAAACAATTAAGACACATTAACTTTTAAGAGATTAAATATAAAGATTTATATAGATTTATTTGGCATTGTTTTTATGAAAATTGAGAAAAAATTAAAAGAATTAGGCTATGTTACTGGCGGAAATATTAAATTAAATAAAACAGGAATAGTTTTGGACATTGGAAAGGATTATTATCGTGATGATGGGCTTGTGTCTTCTATGCTGGAACATGAAATTCAATTTGGTAAAGAATTTAATATTGATTCAAATGAAATAAGCCAAAAATATTCTGACAAAAACAAAAATAATAAGGGAGAATTTGTCAGCAGTCATTTGATATGGTGTATTTATTCCAGTTCAAGATTATTTAGCTCAAAGGAAAAAAAAGTGAATATTTTTTGCAAAGCTGTGAGTGATTGTTATGCTCATTTAGATAAAATGCAAAGAGATGCTCTTTATTTGTTTGCTCATGGATATGCAGAAGCTAATGCTGTTTTGAGAACTAAAAATAATTTTGTTATGAAAAATTGGTTTGCAGACAAAAAATATTCAAGATTATACTCCTTTTTTGATTTAGCTGTCTTGGACGGGGAATATAAAAAAACTGCTTGTAGTTTGGTTGGGAGTGTTTTAACAGAATCAGAAAATTTTTCATGGAATTTAATCTCCAAAACAACAAAGCCATATCTTAAAAAACTTTTAGATTCTAATAAAGATTAATTAAAAATTAATTCCTGATTGTGTTGACATAATCTAACCCTTTTTTTGTTATAAAATAATATGTTTGAGAGGGTTCAATATTTTGATTAATTATGTTTTTATCTGATAATTCTCGCCCTGTTATTGCATCAATTAATTCTTTTCTCCCCAACTCCATAGCTCCTATTAAATTATGATTATCTTGAGATAATTCTTTTCGAGTATATTTAAACATGTCATTTTGAGAATCATAAAATTGTTTTAACAAACTTTTTTCTTTTTCAGTTAATTTAATTTCTTCTTCCACTGTTAATTCAATTCCCATTATTTTTTAATTATTAATAAATTTAAAAGCATTATTATCTTCAAATATATATGAATATAGAAAAAAAATTTCTAGAGACAATTAAAAAATATAGGTTGTGCAACAAGAAAGAAAAAATTCTTGTAGCATTGTCTGGGGGCAAGGATTCTGCTGTAACTGCTTATTTATTAAAGAAGTTTGGATATAATATAGAAGGGCTTTATATTGACTTGAAAATAGGAAAATATAGTGATGATTGTCTTAATGCTGTAAATGAACTTTGTGAAAGATTAAAGATTAAAGTTTATATTTATAATATTAAAGAAAAACAAGGGAAGAGCATAAAGGAGATTTGGGAATTAGTGAAAAAAAAGAAAGATTTGAATAATTGTGCCATTTGCGGGGTTTTTAAAAAATGGATTTTAAATAAAGAAGCAAGAAGATTAAAAGTAAATAAAATTGCAACAGGACATAATCTTGATGATGAGGTTCAGACATTTTTAATGAATGTTCTTAAAGGAAGCCCGGAATTAAGTGCAAATTCCGGAGCAATTATAATGAATATTTCTGATAAAAAATTTATTCCAAGAATAAAACCTTTATTTTATCTTGATGAATCTGAAATTTTAAAATATGCTAAAAAAAATAAACTGGTTTTTGTTCAGGGAAAATGCAGGTATTCTCAGGAATCTTATAGGGGAGAAGTAAGAGATTTTGTAAATAAATTATCTTTTAAAAATAAAACCAATATCATTAACAATTTTGAAAATATTATTAATTCAGTCAAAAATAATAAAAAAATAAAAATGCAATATTGTGAAAAATGTGGAGAGCCTTCAAGGGGAAAAATCTGCAAAAAGTGTGAATTTGTTGGTTTTTGAGATATACTTTAAGGTATAACAATGTTTAAAAAATTTTTATTTCTAATTAAATATGGAAAAAGAGAGTGATGAAGAAAAAAGATACAGGTTTTTTCCATTATTACCTGGAGATAATCCAAAAAAAAATGATGTTGTTGGAGAGGCAGGAAATTTTATTGAAAATTTGGAGCTGAATATAGAAAATGCAGGAATGTTTAAAATAATGGGAACAAATCCTGAAAAAACATTTTTAATTTCTGGGCCTCCAGGGGTGGGAAAAACATATGGTATTCAAGCATTAAATAATCATATGAATAAAAGAATAAAAAAAGACTTGTTTAGCCAGGACTCAAAAATAGATTTATCTGAATTAGGAGTGCTTTGCTATCCTTATGATATTGGAAGATATGGAACTGCATTTATAAACAGGGGTAGCAGGATAGTGCAGGCATTTTTTGATAATTGCTTTTATATGGCAAGCAAGGGAATAAATGTTTTAGCATATATGGATGAAGTAGATGCATTGCTGTCTGACAGGAAAAATCAATTTCAATCTCATAAAGAAGATGCAAAGGTTCTTGAGACAATTATGAAAAATATGCAGATTGCCCATGACACAGATAATATGTATGTTGTTTTAATGACTAATCTTGAAGAAATGTGCGACAAGGCAGCAATAAGAGCAGGAAGAATAGATGCAAGAATTGAACTTAAACTTCCAATAGATGAAGAAAGAAGGTTTTCTTTTGTTAAGGCAATTAAAAAAGTAAATAAAAATGCAGGCTATAAAGTAATAAGGGGGGCAAATATTGATAATTTAGTGGAAATGTCTAATAATTTTAGTTATGCTGATATATTTCAGGTAGTAGAAAATTCAGTAAAAAAGAGAGTAAAAGAATTAATTATTTCAGACAGAAGGATTGTGCAAAATTGTTATGTTGCTGGAAAAAGATTAGAGGATGGATTAAAAGAGCATGCAATTTCTTTTAAATTAAAAGAATCCAGGAAGATTGGTTTTTGCAGGTAATTCCAAGGCTTTGCACAGAAAGTAGTTAGATTATCAAACTAATTGTTTTTTTGAACGAGAAGTTGGGAAAAATGGGGAAAAAATGTTAAGTGAATGAAAAGTCAAAAATTATTTAAAACTTTTACTTATTTCTTCTTTCCAAAAACTTGGGAGGGGATTTGAGACAAATCCTCTAAAATTCCCAGAGTAAATATAAGCTAATCCTTTATCTTCCCCATATTTCTTAAAATTATTTTGAGTATCTGAATATATTTTTTGTATGATTTTTCTTTCAAATTCTTTTTGAAGAAGTGAGGATTTTTTCAATGCTAAAAAATCAGCCTGCCTAAGAATATTTATTTCAAGATTAGATGAATTTTGAGAGATAAATAAGATGTTGATATTTTTATGTCTCGCGATTAGAATCAGCTGGCTCAACATTTTATTTGCGTTACTCATTGAGCTTCTCGAATTAAAAAGTATTCCCCCTTCATCTATTAAGACCCAAGAATCATTTTCTAATTTTGATATATCTGATACAACTTCTATCCAAGAAGGGAACTCATTAGATTTAAATCCTATTGCAAAACATTTTTCTTTATATTTTGAATAGATATTTTCAAGTAATTTAATACCAAATGCCGTCTTACCAGAACCTCTTGCCCCAATTATAATTCCTATTTGACTATCTGATTCAAGAGTTTTATCAAACCAAGTTTTATAACATCCATCAATAGTTTCAAGAATCTTAAAAGGAACATATTTGGGTTTTATTGCCTCTCTTTTGTTTTTTATTTTATTTTCTCTGGACTTATTAGATGTTTTTTTAATTATTTTGATTATTCCTTTAACAAGATAATATGGAATTTTAATAAGGAAAAATAAACTTTTTCCAAGATATCTCCAAAATTTAGATTTCTTTTTAGTTCTCTTTTTTGTCATTATTTTAAATGGGAAAGATGTTTTAATAAAACTATCTATGTTGAACGAAAAGTGCCAGAAGAATACAAAAAAAGGGATGGCTCAAAGGTTCAAAATTACGATTATTAAGACTTTACGTTCACTCATTTTTTGCACACAGACTTTTCGTGCAAAGTCCAATCCCAAATAAACTTCTTAGTGGTTATAAATATTTAAATACTAAAAATATTTAGTTTGGTTCTTATACAATGAATAGTATATGGATAAAAGATAATATACAATATATTGTATGCTATTAAAAAAATGGAATGCCCGTATTGTTCAGACACTTTATTAAAAGTAACTGATAAAAGAAACTCTCCTGAGGGAATAAGAAGAAGAAGAGAGTGTTTAAAATGCAAAAAAAGATTTACAACTTATGAAAAAATAAGTGAGTGTGATTTTTATATTATAAAAAAAGATAATAAAAGAGAAAAATTTAACAGGGAAAAATTAGAAAAAGGGATTAAAAAAGCATTTGAAAAGCGTCCTGTTTCAACTGAGCAAATTGATAAAATGATAAACAAAATTGAAGAACAATTAAGACGAAAAGGTAAAAAAGAACTTAAAAGTTCTATTATTGGTGAATTAGTTATGAAAAAAATAAAACAGCTTGATAATGTTGCACACATAAGGTTTGCGTCTGTTTATCAGGATTTTCAAAATATTCAAGATTTTAAATCAGCTTTAAAAAAAATTTAAATGGTTTCAAAAATTCGTAAAAGAGATGGAAGTGTTGTTCCTTTTCAAAAGGAAAAAATTACAAAAGCAATCTGGAATGCAGTCAAGGCAGTTGGAGGAACAGACAAGTCAAAAACAGAATATCTTTCAGATTTGGTAATGAAAACACTTAATCATAAATATAATGAATCTGAGATACCTGAAGTAGAAGATGTTCAGGATACTGTTGAAAAAATTCTTATTGAAGAAAGGCATGCAAAAGTTGCCAAGGCATATATTCTTTATAGAAAAAGTCATGAGGAATTGAGAAATGTTAAAGGACTTTTTGATACTATTGAGGCAGTAGATGATTATATTGGATTAAATGACTGGATGGTGAAAGAAAATTCAAATATGGGTTTTTCATTGCAGGGATTAAATAATTATATTGCAACAAAAATAATTTCTAATTATTGGGTTAGAAGAGTTTATCCCCAAGCAATAAGACATGCTCATGAAACAGCTGACTTGCATGTTCATGATTTGGGTACGCTTGGGGCATATTGCGCTGGATGGGACTTAAAAGATTTATTAATAACTGGTTTTACAGGCGTGCCTGGAAAAGTTTCTTCAAAACCCCCAAAACATTTTAGAACAGCATTGGGACAGATTGTTAATTTCTTTTATACATTACAAGGAGAAACAGCTGGAGCACAGGCTTTTTCAAATTTTGATACTTTGCTTGCCCCATTTATCAGGTATGATAATTTGAATTATAGTGAAGTGAAGCAATCAATGCAGGAATTTTTATTTAATTTGGCTGTTCCTACAAGAGTTGGATTTCAAACTCCATTTACAAATATTACTATGGATTTAAAAGTTCCAAATTATATGGAAAATGAACCAGTAATTATTGGGGGGGAATTTCAGAATTCTACTTACAAGGAATTTAAAAAAGAAATGGATATTCTTAATCGTGCTTTTGCAGAAGTAATGCTTGAAGGTGATGCACAGGGCAGGGTTTTCACTTTTCCAATACCTACTTATAATATAACCAAGGATTTTGACTGGGATAATCCTGAGTATGACTTAATCTGGGAGATGACTGCAAAATATGGTGTTCCTTATTTTTCTAATTTTATTAATTCAGATATGAAACCAGAAGATGCAAGAAGCATGTGTCCTCTTGCAGGAGATGAAAAAGTTCTGATTAAATCATCCAGAGGTCGAAATTTAGAATATGGAGAAATTAGAAATATCTATGAGAGTCAAAAAAAAGGGAAGTATGAAATATATAGTGATGGGAAATTTGTTGAAGGGAAATTTAATAAATTTAATAATCAAAAAATGATAAAAGTTATCCTTAATAATGGTCATGAAATTAAAATGTCCTCACACCATCTGAATTACGTGCATGATAGTAAAAAAATTATTGTATTAGAAGGAAAAGATTTAAGGGAAGGGATGCATCTTCCTTATTCTTTGGAAAAATTCAAGGGGAAAGGAGGCAAGAGGGATTTAGGATATTTTGTTGGGGCTTATGCAGGAGATGGAAGTTTTGATAGAGAAACTAGTGTGGTTTTTTCATTAGAAAATCATTTTAAAAAAAGAGTTATCTTAAAATTAAAAGAAATAGCTTTAAAATATTTTGGGGATCATGTTTCTATTCAGGAAAGTAAAAAATCTAGCCTGGTTACACTTAAAATTCATTCTAAGGCTGCAGTTGGTTTATGTAAAGATTTTGTTGAAGGAAAAGAGAGAGAGAAACATTACAAAGCTCGTTTATTTGACATGAGTTTAGAATTTAGAAAAGGAGTAATAGAGGGACATTATGATACAGATGGGGGGAATAGGAATAGGATTTATACTTCTTCTAAAAAAATGGTGGAAAGTCTAAATATGTTATGCGCTACATTAGGTACAACAACAAGTGTTTACAAAGATGAAAGAGAAGGTAGATTTGGAAAAGAGCCAAACTATTCTGTTTTGATTTATCAATTAAACAGGAAAAAGTATGGCAAAATCTGGTTTAAAGATAAAAAAAGATTATGGGTTAGCATAAAAGAAATTAAATTAATTAAAAACAATACTGCTTATTGTTTTGAGGTTGAAAAAGATGAACCTATTTTTACAGTTGGAACTACTGGGATCTTAACTCATAATTGCAGATTGCGCATAGACAATACAGAACTTAAAAGAAGAGGCGGGGGTTTATTTGGTGCAAATCCTCAAACAGGTTCTTTAGGGGTGGTTACTATAAATCTTCCAAAAATAGGTTTTACATCTATGACAGAAGAAGATTTTTTCAATAAATTATCTGCATTAATGGAACTGGCAAAAGAAAGTCTTGAGATAAAAAGAAAAGCGATTGAGAGATTTACAGAAACAGGGCTTTATCCTTATTCAAAATTTTATTTAAGAACTGTAAAGCAAAGATTTGGGGAGTATTGGAAAAATCATTTTGCTACAATTGGCATGCTTGGAATGAATGAGGCAATTATGAATTTTATGCCTGGGGAAAATATAGCCACTCCGAGGGGAAAAGAGTTTTCATTAAGAGTTTTAAGATTTATGAGAGAAAAACTTCAGGAGTATCAAAAAGAAACAGGAAATATATATAATTTAGAAGCTACTCCCGGTGAAGGAACATCTTACAGATTTGCAAGAAGAGATAAGAAAATTTTTGGAAGAATTATTGTTGCCAATGAAAGAGAAATGAGAAGCAAAGAAGTCAAACCATATTATACAAACTCTTCCCAGCTTCCAGTTAATTATACATCTGATTTGTTTGAAGCACTAGAGCTTCAGGATGAGCTTCAGACCCAATATACTGGTGGAACTGTTTTTCATGGTTTTGTAGGAGAAAGATTAAACAAAGAGTCAGTTAAAAAAATAGTTAAAAAAATTGCTGAAAGTTTTAAATTACCTTATTTTACAATAACTCCGACTTTTTCAGTATGTCCTCAGCATAAATACATATCTGGAGAGCATTTTTATTGCCCGACTTGTGATAAAGAAAATAATTACAAAGAAGGTGATGCTGAATCTGCCTTAAAAAGAACAAAGTGCGAGGTTTATTCCAGAGTTGTAGGTTATCTTCGTCCAGTTGATCAGTGGAATGAGGGAAAACAAGCTGAATGGAATAATAGAAAATTATTTGAAATCAATGAATTAGATAAAGAACAGGAAAAGGTGACATTAGTTCCTCCAAGATGCAATGAAAATTAAAGGTTTTCAAAAATTAAGTTTAATTGATTATCCTGGAAAATTGGTTTGTAGTTTATTTGTTGTCGAATGCAATTTTAAGTGCGGGTTTTGCCATAATCCAGAACTTGTTTTAAATAATGATAAAAATTATTATCCTGAAAAAAAAATCCTGGATTTTTTGGAAAAAAGAAAAAATCATCTTGAAGGAGTTTGTATTTCTGGCGGAGAACCTTTGTTAAATTTAAACAAGGATTTTTTAAAAAAAATAAAAGAATTAGGTTATTTAATTAAAATTGATACTAATGCAATGTTTCCTGAAAAAATAAAAGAATTGATTGATGAAAAACTTGTAGATTATCTGGCAATTGATATTAAATCAAATAAAAAAAATTATGAGAAAATTACTAATTCAAAGGTTGATTTTGACAAGCTTGAAAAAAGCATTAAATTAGCATCTTTGCTGGATGATTATGAATTTAGAACCACGATTATTAAAGGCATTCATACTAAAGAGGAATTAAAAGAAATAGCTATTTGGCTGAATAAAATAATTGGCAAAAAACCAAAAAAATTTTGTCTTCAGGGTTTTAAAAATACAGGCAACTTATTAGATAAATCTTTTGAAGATATAAAAGATACTTCTAAAGATTTTTTAATTGAATTAAAAGATTTAATTAAAGATTATTTTGAAGAGGTTGTTGTTAGGGTTTGAAGTGATTTTTTCAAAACAACAAATTTTAAAAACAATATTTCTTCTTAAAAATCATTGAAAATGAAAAAATATCAGAAAATTTTATTTGGTTTTGCTGTGGGTTTAATTGGATTATTTGAATTTTACACATCAATTCCTGAAAGAACATTGGAAGGGGTTGTTAAAAGGGAATTTGGAACTGCCCTAAAAACTTTTAAACCTGATGAAATTCTTTTTGGAGATATTAATTATGGTTTTGTTTTGAAAACAAAAATAGGAACATATAAATTAAATGTCATAAATCCTGCTTATGAATTAATTTTAAAAAATAAAGAAATATATGATTTAACTCTTGCAAATAGTTATAATAAAAAAATGATTACTCTTGCAAAAGGTATGAAAAAAGGAGATAAACTAAAAATTATTCCAAAATTCGGCACAGAAATTTATGCAGATAATACTGGAAGAATTACCATGGATTCTATTGAAAATGTCAAATAATAATGATAAGGTTCCTGAATTGAGTGCAAGTGAATTTGAAGATTTTTCTAAAAAGGGTATTGTGCTAATTGATTTTTTTGCAGAGTGGTGCATGCCTTGTTTGATGATGTCGCCTGTTATTGATGAATTAAGCGAGCAATTTAAAGGAAAAATAAAATTCGGAAAAATTAATGTGGGAGATGGTCAGGAAATTGCAAAGAAGTTTAATGTTAGTTCTATTCCTCATTTTATTATTTTTAAAGAAGGGGAGATTGTGGATGAAATAATTGGTGCTGTTTCTGCTGAAGATTTAGAAGAGAAGTTGAAAAAGTTGATTAAATAGGAAAATTTTGAAAAATGGTTTTTGTTAAATGGAATAAAGAAAAAGTTGAAGTTACTGAAGATACAGTAAAGAGAATAAAAGATCTTTCAGCATTGGAAAAAAGATTAGAAAAATTAGGGTGGTCAAATTTAAGATGGTGTCCTGTGGGAGAAGATAATATGATAAGATACAGATTATATGGTTGTCCCCCCTGATTATAATGGTCCTATGTCTAATTATGAGGAATTCGCAATACAAACACTGGCTATTCCTGGAAAACCTTGGCAAGATTCAGGTTATATATTAGTAAGAGATGTTTTACACCGATCAATTGATTATAACAAGGATTCTATTTTTTAATGTTCATCCAAAGCTTTTTTAAACTAAAATAATTTTGTATTTACGGCTTGGTAGCTCAGCCTGGCAGAGCACTAGACTTTTACGCTGAAAAAATATTTTTGCGTACTTCGCGCAGAAAAAAAATTAGCGAAGCAATCTAGGTGTCGCGGGTTCAAATCCCGTCCAGGCCACTTGGATTTTCACCCTAAAGGGTTTCCCAAAGGGATGACCTCTGCGAGGCTTTCCACAAGGGATGACTCAACTTTGTTGAGCCTCAAATCCCGTCCAGGCCACTCGGATTTTCGTAAAAGATGATTTTTACAAAGTCCTCCACAAGGGATGACTCAACTTTGTTGAGCCTTAAACCCCTGCAGGCAATTTATTTTAAGGGGATTTGGTTTATTGTGAAAAACCCTTGCTTACCCAAAGCTTTTTAAACCAAAAATTAGTATCTTTTATTATTATAGAGTTGTTAAATCCTCTAACAAGTTTATAATTAGCTAAACTAAACTTACTATTCAATAATATGCATATTTTACAGTCAAAACACATTAAGCTTGATGAAAAAGAGTCTGAAAAATTATTATCTGATTTAAATATTTCTAAAGCCCAATTACCTAAAATTCTTTCATCTGACCCTTGTCTGGGAGAAGGATTTGAAGTGGGTGACATAATTAAAATTGAGAGGAAAAAAGATAATAAAATTAATGTTTATTATCGGGTGGTTGTTTAAATTTTAAAATGAGCCAAGATAAGCATTTAGTTGTGAAAAAATATTTAGAAAAACATTCTTTAGTTGAATCCAATATAACTTCTTTTAATAATTTTATTGAAAAAAGAATGCAGGATATTGTTGAAGAAATTTCAGAGACAATTAATAATGAAGAATTTGAAATTTTACTTGGTAAAATAAAAGTTGGAAGACCAAAGATTATTGAGGCTGACGGCAGTTCTTCCCTGATTACTCCTTGTGAGGCAAGATTAAGAAAGTTAACTTATTCTGCTCCAATTACCCTGGAATTAACTGTGAAAAAAGACGGACAAGTTGATTCAGAAACTGTGGAAATTGGAAGAATACCCATCATGGTAAAAAGCAAGCAATGCAATACTTATGGAATGTCAAAAGAAGAATTAATTAAAAATTATAGTGACCCTCTGGACCCTGGAGGATATTTTATTATTAAGGGTAATGAAAGAGTTATGGTTATGGCAGAAGATCTTGCAGAAAACCAGCCATTTATTGAAACTAATAAAAAAGGTGATTTAACTCTAAAAGTTTTTTCATTAAAAGGAACATACAGGATTCCTGCCCTGATTTCAGAAAATAAAAAAGGACTGCTTAGTATTTCATTTAGCAGATTAAAGGATATCCCAATAATTGTTGTGTTAAAAGCATTAGGCTTGATAAAAGAATCAGATATTGCAAAATACATTGGAAAAGAGACAGACAGTGTTATTGTTAATCTTTATGAATTTGTAAATTTAGCAACAAAAGACGACGCTATGATGTATATGGCTGAGCAAACAAATTTGCAAGGAACAAAAAAAGAAATTCTTGACAGGGTTAATCAAAGAATTGATTCTTATTTATTTCCGCATATTGGTGTGAAAAAAGAAGATAGAATGAAAAAAGCAATAACTTTGTGCAAGTTGCTTAAGCAGTTTTTAATTGCGAAAGAAAATCCTGAATTAAGAACAGATAAAGATCATTATTCAAATAAAAGAGTTAGGCTTTCAGGAGATTTATTGGCAAGTTTATTCAGAGTTAATTTAGGAATTTTAATAAGAGATATTCAGTATTCATTGCAAAAATCTGCAAAAAGAAGAAAGTTTTTTTCAATAAAAGTAATTGCAAAATCCACTTTGTTTTCTCATAGAGTTGAGTCTGCAATAGCCACAGGTAGCTGGATTGGTGAAAGAAGCGGTATTACTCAAAATATGGACAAGACAAATTATCTTGCAACAATCTCCCAATTGCAGAGGGTTTCAAGTATGTTGCCAAGTGACCAGGAGAATTTTTTAGCAAGAACATTGCATCCAACACATTATGGAAGATTTTGTCCAATTGAAACTCCTGAGGGAACAGAAATTGGACTTAGAAAAAATTTAGCTATTTTAAGCAAAGTTTCAACAAGAGTAAAGCTTGATGAGGATAAATTTTTAAATGATTTAGAAGCAAATGGACTGGATAAAGCGGGAATTGAAGGAGTTGAAGTATTTTTTAATGGTGTATTTATCGGAAGTGTGAAAAATTCCAATGAATTTGTTCAAAGATTAAAGCAAAAAAGAAGAAGCAATGAGCTTCCGTCGCAAATGAGCATTAAGCATGATGTTAATTTTGAATTAATTTCTATTTCAATTGAAAGAGGAAGAGTATTAAGGCCTTTAATAATTGTTGAAAACAGCGTGTCTAAATTAACTGATGAATATCTAATTCAATTAGAACAAGGAGAATTGCAATGGAGAGATTTAATTGAACAAGGCATAATTGAATATCTTGATGCAGCTGAGGAGGAAAATGCTTTAGTTGCTTTGTATAAAGAAGAGCTAACTTCTGAACACACTCATCTTGAGGTTGATACAATGGATTTGTTTGGAGTTATAACAAGTCTTGTACCTTATGGAAATCATGACCAGAGTGCCAGATTAAACAGGGGAAGTAAAACCCAGAAACAAGCACTCGGATTATATGCTGCAAATTATCTGTGCAGACTTGATACTGATGTAAGCATTTTGCAATATCCTCAAAAACCTATTGTTAGAAGTTTTGTTTATGATACATTAAATACTTATCCTGCTGGACAAAACTTAACTGTCGCTATAATGACTTATGAAGGATATAATATTGAGGATGCTTTAGTATTTAATAAAGGAAGTTTAGACAGAGGTGTTGGAAGAAGTTTTTATTTTAGACCTTATTCTGCAATTGAGATGAGTTATGCAGGGGGATTAAAAGATGAAATAATTCTGCCTGACAAAGATGCTACTGGATATAAAATGGAATCAAGCTATAGATTTTTAGATGGCGATGGGGTAATTTATCCTGAAGCAGAAGTTAATGAGGGTGATGTGCTTATTGGTAAAATGTCACCTCCAAAATTCTTATCAGAAGCAAGAGAAATCTCAGTTAAAACAAAAAAAGAATCAAGCGTTGTATTAAGGCAAGAAGAAAAAGGTGTTATTGAATCTGTTTTTATTACAGAAGATTTTGAGGGAAACAAAATAGTTCAGGTTAAAACAAGAGACCAGAGAATTCCAGAGGTAGGAGATAAGTTTGCCACATCACACGGGCAAAAAGGTGTAATTGGAGCAATAATGCCTGAAGAAGATATTCCTTTTACTGCAAGCGGAATAAAACCTGATGTAATTTTTAATCCTCATAGTCTGCCTAGCCGTATGACAGTCGGATATTTGTTAGAGTTGTTGGCTGGCAAGGTTGGTTGTGTAAATGGTGAAATTATCGACGGAACTTGTTTTTCTGGTAGAAGTAAATTAGAATTAGAAACTCAGTTAAGAGGTTTAGGAATGAGATATGATGGAAAAGAAACTGTTTATAATGGAATTACTGGAAAAAGGATGGATGTTAAAATATTTATTGGAAACTTATATTATTTAAAATTAAAATATATGGTTGGAAATAAGTTGCATGGAAGAGCTTCAGGAAAAGTCGCTTTATTAACAAGACAGCCTATTGAAGGAAGATCAAGAGGAGGAGCATTAAGATTAGGAGAGATGGAACAGCAAGCACTGGTTGCTCACGGGGCATCATTATTATTAAAAGAAAGATATGATTCTGACAGAGTGGTCTTGCCTATTTGCACAAAATGCGGGGCAATTGCTATTGAGAATACAATTAAAAATAAAACAGTTTGCGCATTGTGCAGTTCAGAGGAAGTTGAATCTATTGAGATTTCATATGCATTTAAATTATTGCTGGAAGAATTGCAGGCATTGCATATTCATACTAAATTTGAATTAAAAAATAAATACGAATGACATGGGAAAAAATATAGGAAAATTAGCAGAATTTGGGGAAGAATATTTAATAACAGAAATGGATAAATTATATTATCAAATTAAAAAAACTTTTGAAGCATGTAAAAAAAATATGAGTTCTGAAAATTTCAATGAAGCAGTCAGGACTGTTGTTAAATATAAAACTTTAAGAAAAAAAGCAATAGAATGTGAAACTCTTTATTCTGAACCTTTATTAGAAGATAATGATTATAAGATTAAAGAATTAATTAAACCTTATGAATCTATTAATAATTCATTAAGATTAAACTCAAATTAAAATGACAAAACCAATAAGAAAAAAAGTTTCAGAAATTAAGTTTTCATTACTTAATCCTGAGCAGATTAAAAAACTTTCATGCGCAAAAATAGTAACTCCTGAATTATATAATATTGACGGATATCCTGTTGATGGAGGATTAATGGATTTGAAAATGGGAGCAATTGATCCTGGAGTCAGGTGCAGAACTTGCGGTGGAAGAATTAAGGAGTGTCTGGGGCATTCAGGGTGCATTGATTTGGCAAGACCAATAATGCATTTGAAATATATGCCTCTGATTGAATTATGCTTAAGATGTTTTTGTCGTGAATGTGGAAAATTAACACTTGCTGAAAAAGATATGACAAAATATTCTCCAAGCCAGAGAGCTAAAAAAGCAAAAGATGCCAAGAAATGCCCTTATTGCGGAACTGCTAATGACAGAGTAAAAATAGACAAGCCTACAAGTTTTTTTATTGGAAGAAAAAGATTATTTCCTACTGAAATAAGGGAAATTTTAGTGAATATTTCTGATGATGAATTAAAAAAAATAGGTGTAAATCCTAAAACTGGAAGACCAGAATGGGCTGTTTTAACTTCTTTATTAGTTCCTCCTGTAACTGTAAGACCGAGCATTATTCTTGAATCTGGAGAAAGAAGCGAGGATGATTTAACTCATAAACTTTCAGATATTATAAGAGCAAATCAAAGACTTTGGGAAAATCTTAATGCAGGAGCTCCCGAGGTTATTATAGAGGATTTATGGGATTTATTACAGTTTCATATTACAACTTTTTTTGACAATACTGTTGCAAGAATTCCTCCTGCAAGACATAGGAGCGGGCAGCCTCTTAAAACAATAACTGAAAGAATTAAAGGAAAAGAAGGAAGAATTAGAAAAAATTTAGCAGGTAAAAGAGTTAATTATTCTGGAAGAACTGTTATTTCACCTGACACTTTTATAGAAATTAATGAAGTGGGAGTGCCTTATGAAATTGCAAGGGTAGTTACTGTTGCAGAAACTGTGACTGATTTAAATCTTGAAAAATTAAAATTACTTGTGGCAAAAGCAGAACAATATCCTGGAGCAAATTATGTTATACGTCCTGATGGCAAGAGAAAAAAAATAACTTCTGAATTAAAAGAAGAAATAATAAGTGAACTTACTGCAGGTTATAAAGTGGAAAGGCATTTGCAAGACGGAGATATTGTTTTGTTTAACAGGCATCCAAGCCTTCATCGTGGAAGCCTTATGGCTCATTTTGTAAAAGTTTTACCGGGAAGAACATTTAGACTGCATCCTGCTGTTGCAGCCCCTTATAATGCTGATTTTGACGGGGATGAGATGAATATTCACTCCCCACAAACAGAAGAAGCAAGAGCAGAAGCAAAAGTTCTTTTAGATGTTAAAAGAAATTTAATCTCCCCAAAAGATAATTCAAATCTCATAGGATGTATTTCAGATGCAATAACCGGAAGTTATTTATTAGGTTTGCAAAATTTTGAAGGTTCATATGCAAATCAGCTTTTATATCAGTCAGATATTGTTGCTCAAATATCAAAAAAGCATATTTCTGGAAAAGAAATCTTTTCTAAATTGCTTCCAAAAATAGATTTTTCAAATGATTCTGTTAAAATTAAAAATGGTGAAATTATCAGCGGAAAAATAGACAAGACTATTTTTGGTGAAAAAAGCGGACAAATGATTAAGGAATTAGATAAATTAATTGGAAGAGGAAAAACTCTGGATACAATAAAAAAAGCTTTTAATCTTGGAATGAATTATTTAACAGACAGGGGAATAACAATTTCTGTTGAAGATTTAGATTTAGAAGAAAAAGTGGTTAATGCTGGAAAACAAATTATTGAAAAAGCTGAGCAAAGAACACAAGAGATAATTGATGAATATAATCAAGGAACTCTTGAAGTAATTCCTGGAAAAACAGAAGAAGAATCAAGAGAAATAAAAATTCTTCAGGTTTTAAATGAAATTAGAACAAAAATTGGGGAGATGGTTAAAAAAGAATTTCCTGAGGAAAATCCAGTTAATCACATGATTATGTCTGGTGGTGGAGGAAATATATTAAATGTTACTCAAATGGCATGTTGTGTTGGGCAACAGGCTTTTGCAGGAGGAAGAGTAGATATTGGTTATGTTGGAAGAACTTTATCATTTTTTAAAAAAGGAGATTTATCTCCGAGGGCAAGAGGATTTATTCATAGTCCTTTTATAAAAGGATTAAGGCCAGATGAATTCTTTTTTGGAGCAATTACAGGCAGGGATTCTCTTATGGATACTGCATTAAGAACTCCAAAATCAGGTTATTTATACAGAAGATTATCAAATGCATTGCAAGATATAAAGGTTGAATATGATGGAACAATAAGAGACAGCAATAACAGTATTATTCAGTTTAAATATGGTGATGATGGAATAGATGTTTCAAAACTTCATACTAATGGACAAATCGATGCTGGAGAGGCAATTGGAATTGTTACTGCTCAGTCTTTTGGAGAACCATCAACTCAGATGGTTATGAGAACCTTCCATATGGCTGGTGTTTCAGAAATGCAGGTTACTTCAGGACTTCCAAGACTTATTGAAATTTTTGATGCAAGGAAAAAACCTTCTTCTCCAAAAATGGAAATTTATCTTAATAAAGAATTTAATAATGAAAAAGATGCCAGGACTTTTGCTGAAAAAATCAAGGAAGTCACATTAAAAGAAATTGCAAGTGAAATTATTTTGAATTTTAGTGATAAAAGAGTTGAAATTAAAATTGATAGAAAAGGATTAAAACAAACTCATACCTCTGTAAAAAAAGTTGTTGAGACACTTCAAGAACAGAAATTTAATGTAAGTGAAAAAGGCGATTTAATTATCTTGAATGCTTCTGAAATGGATTTTAAAGAAATTTATCAGTTAAAAGAAAAGTTAAAGAAAACAATTATTTCAGGAGTTAAAGGTGTTGCACAAATTTTGATTGTTAAAAAAGAAAAAGATTTTATGGTAATGACTCTTGGTACAAATTTAAAAGAAATGATTAAACTTAAAGAAGTTGATGCAAATAGAATACTCTCAAATGACTTGCATGAAGTTTCAGAAATATTTGGCATTGAAGCTGCGAGGCAATTAATAATGGATGAGATTTATGGTGTGCTTAATTCACAAGGACTTGATGTTAACGAGAGGCATCTTAAGCTTGTTTCAGATGCCATGACTAATACTGGAAAAGTTAGAGGAGTTACAAGAATGGGAATCATTGCTCAAAAATCATCTATATTGGCAAGAGCTACTTTTGAAACACCTGTTAATCAGTTTATTAATGCTTCAATCAAGGGTGGGGGAGATAAATTAACAAGCATTATTGAAAACATAATTTTGAATCAGCCTGTTCCAGTTGGTGCAGGACTTCCAGGACTTCTTGTAAAAATTACTGGACCTTTGATTAAAAAAGAAAAGGATAAAAAAACAGCGAAGACAGAAGTTGTTGAAGAAGTTAATAAATAAAGGAAATACATTTTGTTAAAAAATGATTGTGCTAATTATTGATTAAAAAATATAAAATTCTACTGTAAAAATGTTGACTTTATAGAAAAGTTAATACTAATTACCAATGAAAACATTTAAATAGAAGTACTAATTAGTAATTAGTATGATTGAGAAAGATATTTTAAGACAAATTGTTAGGATGCAACAAGAGCAGGGATTTTCTATAAAAGAAACTGTCAAGAGAGATTTACTTCCAGAAATATTAAGGTGGTTTGATGATAAAAGAATTCTTATTTTAACTGGATTAAGGCGAAGTGGAAAATCAACTTTATTAAAGCAGATTATGCAAAATAAAAAAGATTTTTGTTATGTTAATTTTGAAGATGAAAGATTTATTGATTTTGAAGCAAAAGAGTTTGAAAAATTAAATGAAGTTTTAATGGAATTTTATGGAGATGTTAAAACATATTTTTTTGATGAAATTCAAATAATTAATAATTTTGAAAGTTTTGTAAGAAGGCTTCAAGATGAAGGTAAAAAGATTATTCTTACAGGTTCAAATGCTTCTTTATTAAGCAAAGAATTTGGAACAAAACTAACCGGCAGATATAAAGAATTTGAAATTTATCCTTTTTCTTTTATAGAGTTTCTCAAATTTAAAGGCACAAATTTAAAATTAAACAAATTTTTTTCAACAAAAGAGAAAGTGGAAATTAAGCATTTTTTTCAAGAATATTTTAATAAAGGCGGAATGCCAGAATACCTTTTAAATAATGATGCTGAATACATTAGAACTGTTTATCAGAATATTATATATCGGGATGTAATTGCAAGATATTCTATTAAAAGACAAAAATCATTAAAAGAACTTATAAATATTTTAATGACTAATAATTCAAGAACAATAAGTTATAATTCATTAAAAAATATTTTAAAATTATCTAATGCTATAACTGTAAAAGAATATATTTCATATTTATGTAATTCTTACTTATTTTTTGAAGTTCCTATTTTTGATTTTTCAATTAAAAGACAACTTAATTCTCCAAAAAAAATTTATTTAATAGACCAGGCATTTCATTTAGTTGGGGGATTAAATTTTTCTCCCAATTCAGGAAGAATCTTGGAAAATATTGTTTTTATTGAGCTAAAAAGAAAATATAAAGAAGTATTTTATTTTCATGAAAAACATGAATGTGATTTTGTTATTAAAAAAGGAACAAAAATTAAAGAAGTTTTGCAGGTATGTTATGATTTAAATAAAAATAATCAGGAAAGAGAAATAAATGGGATTATTGAAGCAATGAATAAATTTAACCTTAAACAAGGGATTATTCTTACTTATGACCAGGACGATGAGATTGAAGTAAAGTGTAAATCCCAGGGGGATCACCCTAAAGGGCGTCAAATAATTGTAAAGCCTGTCTGGAAATGGCTGTTGGAATAAAAAGAAAAGAGTCACCTCTTTTTTGGCAGATCAAGGTATTATATTCCATAAAATGGGCGGGGTTGTGGGTTAATTACTTCTTCAATGTAGAATGTATCTTTCTGAAAATCATAAACCCTGTTATGAATTTCTCCATCTCCAAATTTGATTGTATACTTAAATCCTGAACCGTCTTCTAAAATTCCTGTGGGCCACATTCTTCCACTCTTAAATGTTTTATCAAGCACATTATCTAAATTTCCATTATTCTTAAGCACATAGATTGTATCGTGTCCAGAACCACTTTCTGAAGTTTGGATTCCAATAATTGCTATCTCGGCTTTTTCATCTATATACAAGTCTGAACTTGAGCCATATTGCCCACGTTTGCTTAATC
>JAHIHG010000037.1 GCA_018898425.1 Nanobdellota archaeon
AGGTGCTGAAACATTGGAAGTTATTTCAACAATGATTGCCACTTGGAAAAAACAAAGTAAGCCTTTATTAGAAACTATGAAGATTTATGTATGAGTGTTACCAGGTACTAATGCCCAATATTTCAAAAAACACTTTTTCATACAATTTCCCTTTTTGTGTTGAAGTATAATGATGTAATTCTTGAACACCTTCATTTAAAGTGCCTATTTTCGTAATGCAAGGTTCAATATATTTTAATTTTAATAATAATTGAGCTTCTTCAGCATCTCTTGCCTGTTTAAAGATTTTTCCAGAACAAAATTTTTTCATATCATTATGCACTTCAACCAACTGATTTATACATTTACCAAGTCCCATATAATTTAGTAATTAAAATGCATTTATAAAAATTATTATAATTCCTTGCCCATAAACCCTTCTAACATTTCTTTCTCTATAAAATGAAGTTTTGAAGGAATAATTATGCAATAAGGCTTTTTAACCCCTGTATAACTTTCAACCTCTTCAATTGTTCTATATAGTATTTTTCTATCTTTTGTTCCAAGTGCCTGGCAAATAAGAAGTTTTTTCAGTTTTATCTTATGTTTTTCTGCAGCTTTTTTTAATTGAACCAAGGCATCTTCAAAATCAAGCCCAATATCAATTAAAATTAAACTATGGGCATTTATCGAATTATTTTCCTTGACTATCTCCATAAAACTGTCTGGTTCATAATTTTCTTTCCATGCAGGCATTGAAGCTATTTTGCCAAACTTATAAATTTGCAAGCCTGTTTCAGCAACAGCATCAAGTATAGAGGCATTATAAATAACTTTATACCTGACATCACAATTTTTTGCTTCCTGAATCAGGGAAATATGCGTTGTGGCTGTGAGAGGGCTTCCATAAACAAGCAAAGCAACATCTTTTTTCTTAGCTTCATCAATAATTTTCAAGCTTTCTACAAATTCCCTGTCTGCAAAATTAATTTTTTTATCAATTAATTCTTTTAAAGGCCCCATTGGATAAGGAAAATCAACTGTATAGTTTTCCAAATAAACTGTTTTGCATCTCTTGACAACTTCTAACCCGTATTTGGAAATTCCGTCAACATTTAATCCTAAACCGATTATATATAACATTTTAATTAAAGCACTCTTCTAAAAACTCTTTTCTTAATTTAATAAACCTATCGCATTCTTGTTTTAAATGATATGAAAATTTATTTTCAAATCCGATATTTTCTACTTCTTTTCCAATTTCTTGAACTGCTTGAATTGCTGGGACAAAATCTCCATCACTAGAAACTAAAATAGCTGTATCATAAGCATTATTATAAGCGAGTCTAACCATATCAACGGCTAAATGAATGTCATCTTCTTTTACTTGATATATAATTCGACCATTAATCTTAACTTTTTGCATCCTACATAAAATAAGTTTAAAATTTGGAATCTTTCTCAATTTAGCAAAAAACTTTTGTTGTTTTGTATAAGTTTTTTCATCTTTTTTTCTGTCTAAAGGTGCAGTATAATAATATACTCTAATTAATTTCTTACTTTTTATTAATTTTTTAATAAAACATTTAAAATCAAATTCCATCAATTTTTTATCATTAAACATGTTTTTTAAAATATGATAATAATTACTTCCATCAATAAATATTATAGTTCTTTCTTTACTCAATTTTTCTTCCATCAATAATGAGTGTGGGACAGATATAATTAATTCTTAGAATTTTTTACCTTTAACAACTTCTTATATATTGTATCTGCTGTGCCAAGGTATAATATAGATTTTTGAATTACTTTTTTTCCATTTCTTACTGATTTTGCTATAAAGTAATATCTCTTTTTTCCTCGCTTAAATGATCTCAAATGCATAAAAATACTTATACGCTACATTATATAAGCTTTTCTATATTACATACTCTATTTTACAGTATAGAAAAAAAGAAATATTCTATACTGCACATAAATAAAAAGATGGTGCAAATAAGAGCTAAACAAGTTAGAGCAAAAGTTAAAAATCTTAAGAAGATTATTAAAAAATATAAGAAGTCTCATCCACAAAAAGAAAGAGATTACAAAGAATACGAAAAGAAATTCTCCAAGAGATTAAAAAAAGCTGTAACAAATCTTGAAAATTTAATAAAAGAATCTGTCAGAAAAGTAGGAATTCTCCGACGCCAAGGAAATAAAACATCTGTTTCATTAGAAAAAAGAATTAAGATTTTATTGACAAAAGAATTATCTGAAAAAGGGAATAGAAAAATGGCGAACCTTCTTGGATTATTTTCGAAAATGGGTGGGACAGATATAAGCTACAAAACAGTTGAAAGATTCTATTCCGACGATGAAATAAAAATGGTATTAATGAATTTATTTATATTATGCTTGAAAAAGAGAAATGTTCTTGAAATAGACTGTTGCGGAGACGCAACAGGTTATGCGCTGACAATTACAAAACATTACTCTTCTTACATAAAAAAATTAAAAGATAAAGGGAAAATTCAGAAGCAGAATTGCAAGAAAAGATCTTTTGTTTACAAATTTGCAATTATGGACTTGGAAACAAAGATGTATGTTTGTTATGGGTCAAGTTTGAAAAGTGAGAAACAGGCATTTAATAAAGCAATTCAAATGCTTGAAAATATCGACGTGAAATTAAAAACAATTAGGCTTGATAGATACTATAGTTGTCCTGTTTATGTTAATTTGTTCAAGGGAACTTTTGTTTACATCATTCCAAAGAAAAATGCAGAACTTGGAAATGGATTAAAATGGAATGATACTTTAAAGGCATTTGTTGTCGATACAATGAAATATCTTGAAGAATATTTTAAGAGAAATAATTCTGAATCTGGTTTTGCTTCTGATAAAAAAATGTTTGGTTGGAAAGTCTCACAAAAACGAGAAGATCGAATTGATACTGCTTTGTTTGCTAGAGCCGTGTGGCACAACATTCTTCTTCTATATGCTTAAATGTGTCCCACACTCCAAGTTTTACAAGAATTTTTAAACCCTTTTTCTTTATTATCTTAAAAAGAGAATTAAAACAATATGGAAATTTACACTGTTGGAGGATTTAATGAAGTAGGAAAAAATATGACTGTTGTCAAGACTGGTGACGATGCAATCATTTTTGATGCAGGAGTTTATCTTCCTGCAATAGTGGATCTTCAGGAAGAAGAGAGCCAGCAACAAGTTTATTCTGAAAAAAAATTAAGGAGCATAGGTGCCTTGCCTGATGATTTGATTTTGGACAAACTCGGAATTAGAAGCAAAGTTCGTGCGATTTTGCTGGGGCATGCACATTTAGACCATGTCGGGGCTGTGCCTTATATTGGTTATAGATATAATGCACCAGTTGTGGGAACACCTTTTACAACAAGTATTTTAAAAAGAATAATGAGTGATGATAAAATAAAAATACCAAACAAAATAGTTTCTGTTAACCCAAATTCTTCTTTTACTATTCAGGGGAAAAAAAGAAGTTATAAGGCAGAATTTATTAATATCACCCATTCAACTATCCAGACATCAATGATTGCCCTGCATACTCCTGAGGGGGTTGTTTTGTATGCAAATGATTTCAAATTAGATAACACTCCTGTTCTTGGGCTTCCTCCAAATTATGATGCTTTAAGAAAAATAGCAAAACAAGGAGTCAAGGCTTTAATTGTTGATTCACTTTATTCTGGAGCAGACAGAAAAACACCAAGTGAAAAAATAGCGCGTGCCTTGCTTGAAGAGGTTCTTTTAACAATTAATAATAAAAAATCTGCAATTTTTGTTTCAACTTTTTCTTCTCATATTGCAAGATTAAAAAGCATAGTTGATTTTGGGAAAAAATTAAACAGGCAAATTTATGTTATTGGAAGAAGCATGAATAAATATATCACCTCTGCTGAAGAAGTAGGAATGTGTCCTTTTAGAAGAGACATACAAATAGGATCTTATAAAAGACAAGTAGAGTCAATTTTAAAAAAGGTTAGTAAAGACAGGGCAAATTCACTGGTTATATGCACTGGGCATCAGGGAGAACCAGGAAGTATTTTAGACAGACTTTCAAGAAAACAGCTTCCTTTTGAATTTAAGGCAAATGATAATATAATTTTTTCTTCAAAAACAATTCCTGCACCAGTTAATATGGCAAATAAAGAGAATATGGATAAAAGATTAAGAAAAACAGGAGCCAGATTATTTGACAAAGTTCATGTTTCGGGCCATGGTGGAAGAGAGGATTTAAGAGATGTTCTTTCAATTATAAATCCTGAAAATGTAATTCCTGCTCATGGTTCAACTCAGCAATTAATTCCAATGCTTGAGCTTGCAAAAGAAATGGGCTATAAAGCAGGAAAAGAATGTCATTTAATGCAAGACGGGCAGAAGCTGGTGTTGTGAGATTTTTTTAGTTTTGCTTAAATTTTTTTATGTTATAACATTTTCAAATTCCCAAACATTTTTTAAGCTAAATATACTTTATTTAACATGGGAAAAGAGGAAATTTCAGAAGAATTAAAATTAGCTTTGTCAAAAGGAGAATCTCTTAAGCAGGCAGTATTTAATTTGTATAAACAAGGATATAAAAAAGAAGAGATTGAAGATGTGGTAAGGGAGTTACATTTACAAATGTCTCAACAAAAACCAATCCCAAGACAAATAGTTAATATTAAAATAAAGGAGGAAATTTTAGGCGGATTAAAATTAGCTTTGTCAAAAGGAGAATCTCTTAAGCAGGCAATGATGAGTTTTTATAATGCAGGATATAAAAAACAAGACATTGAAGATGCTGCAAGAACTTTGCATATGCAAGAACATCCAAGCTTACTTCAAAAACCAATAGAAGTTTTCAAACAAAAATTTTTTACTAAAAAACCAGGACAAATACCAGGGTTAATAGTAAATCCGCAAACCATGCAAAAAACCCAAAATATTTCAGATTATCAGCAACAATCAGTTAAGCCAAAAGGGAAAATAATTTTATTTTTGCTTATCTTCATTTTATTAGTTTTAATTGGAGCTTTGACAAGTCTTTTTATTTTTAAAAGTGAAGTGGTGAGTTTTATCAATGCTTTTTTAGCTAAATAAAAATGAGTGATATTTATTTTCCTGCAGAAGATTCTTACTTGCTTGCAGGAGTTGTGAAAAAAATAAATTTCTTTAATAAAGAAATTCTTGATATGGGTTCTGGTTCAGGAATCCATGCAAAAACAATTTTGAGGCAAAAAATAAAACCTGAAAATTTAACACTAACAGACATAAATCCTCTGGCAATTAAATATTTGAAAAAAAATTTCCCAAAATGCAATATAATAAAATCAAATCTTTTTGAAAATATAAAAGATAAGTTTGATATCATCTTTTTTAATCCCCCTTATTTGCCTGAAGATAAAAAAGAGCCAAAATCTTCCAGGCTTGCTACCACAGGAGGAAAAAAAGGGAGCGAGATAATCAACAGGTTTTTGAAAGATGCAGGAAACTATCTTAAGAAGAATGGTAAAATTATTTTATTAACAAGCAGTTTAACCAGAGATATTAATTGGGCAGGTTTTAACAAAAAACTTTTGGCAAAAAAAAAGTTGTTTTTCGAACAATTATATGTATTTGAAATTAGTGAGAAAAACTTTTTTGACGAGTGATGTTCACGAGAGAAGAAGTATAATCCAGTGACGAGTGGGCTCAGGAGAAAGAGCTTTATGTTTGGGAAGGTTGTTTATCAGAAAAACTTCCTTTATAGTCAATTGATTCTCCTGAATTTGGATTAAATAAATTATAAAAATTAATAAATTTTTCTTCATTAAGATAATATTTCCCTCCATCATATTTGTTTTTGTATTTCTTAATAATTCTGTAAAAATTTTCCAGAGTTTTAAATAATTCATCTTTTCTTAATTCTTCAAGTTTTTCTGAATTTTTGTCAATTAAGTCGAGAAATTCTATAAGACTGAGGGGATGTTTTAATAAATGAAGTCTTCTTTCTATTGCCTGGATAGCTATTGATTCACAATAAACATTTCCTATTAAAAATAAAATAGCTCTTGCTTCATTTAATTCATCCCACATATCTTCCGCTTTTTTAAGAATGTGTTGATATTTTTGATGCATAATATTAAGTTCTTCTTCAACTTTGTCAGTGCGCATCAGATAGGTATACTTGATTAAGTCTATCATTTTACTCTTTTTTGAATTATTAAAATTTTTTTATTACACAAGTCGTACTTTGTGATAGTTCCACACAAATCCCTCAAAATCTCTAATAAAATTTTTTTTCCTTATGAAATAATTTGCACCTGCTTTTTTTGCAAACCCCCTCATTCCCTTAAATGAGGATATTGCTACAAGAGTTGTTGTCGGGAAATCAATGTCTGGATTTTTTTCCAAATATTTTTTGTCTGGTAATTTTTGAATTTTATAAGATAATTGTTCTAATAAATCCAATCCTTCTTTATTTGTTAAATCCTTTTCATTAAAATTAATATCTATA
>JAHIHG010000038.1 GCA_018898425.1 Nanobdellota archaeon
CAGCAGATACAATATATAAGAAGTTGTTAAAGGTAAAAAATTCTAAGAATTAATTATATCTGTCCCACACTCTAAAACTTGTTTAGAAAAGTTTTTATGATGATTTATTTTAAGATTATGATGAAAGTATTAAAAAAGAGGAGACAAATAATTTTAGGGATAATAATATTGATTATATTGGGCACAGGAATTTTTTTTGTTAGTTCAAATGAAAGTAAAAAAATAAGTGAAGAAGTGCTGGAAAACATAAAAAATAACCAAGAAGTCAGAGTGATTATTAAACTGCGAGAGCCTTCTCAGGAAAAAGGTTTTTTAATTAAAACTCAAAAAACTGCTTTGGAAATAAATTTAGAAAAACAAGAGATTAAAGAAAATGTTCTTAATGATATAACAAAAGTCAAGCATGTATTTGATGATTCTATCTCTGGGTTTATCTCTTTAGAAGAATTAAATAAATTAGAGAAAAATAATTATGTAAAAGAAATAAAATTAGTGGGAATAAAACAAATATTTTTGCAAGATTCTGTTCCACTAATAAATGTGAGTGTAACCTGGCCAGTGCAAATTAATAATCAAAATCTTACTGGAATTGATGAAACAATTTGCATTATTGATACTGGAATTTATTATAATCATTCTGATTTTGGAAATTGTTATGGAAATAACAATGCTTCTTCATCCTGCAAAATTATTGGGGGCTGGGATTTTTGTGCAGATAATGTTACTTGCACCTCACAAGATAGCAATCCTTTAGATGTTCATGGACATGGAACTCATGTTGCTGGAATTGCTACAGCAAATGGTTCAATAAAAGGTGTTGCTCCTGATGCAAGAGTAATAATGATTAAAGCAGCAAATTCTTCTGGCTCTCTTTGGGATGATGATTTAATAGCAGGAATAGAATGGTGTGTGGATAATGCTTCTGAATTTAATATTTCAGTTATAAGCATGAGTTTAGGGGGAGGGTTATATGATGCATATTGTAATAGTGATGCTTTGGCTCCTGCAATTAATTCTGCTGTTGCTCAAAATATTTCTGTTGTTGTTTCTACAGGAAATGATGGAAGTACAACTCATATTGGTTCTCCTGCATGTATTCAAAATGCAACCCCTGTTGGTTCTGTAAGAAAAAATGACTTAACTATTGATTATAATAGGAATGATTTAGTTCAATTAATAGCTCCAGGTTATGATATAAATTCAACTCAAAATGGGGGGGGTTATATCCCTTTTTCCGGAACATCGATGTCAGCCCCGCATGTTTCAGGAGCAATTGCTTTAATAAACCAGTTTTTAAAACTTAGCGGGCAAACAAAAACCCCCCAGGAAATTGAATCAGCTTTGAACTCTACTGGAAAAATAATTTATGATTCTGGCTCTGGTTTAAATTTTTCAAGAATTGATGTTTATTCGGCAATCTTATCATTAGATGAAACCTCTCCAAATATTAGTTTGATTTCTCCTGCAGATTCTTTAATAAGTCAAAATGTTAATCAAACCTTTTCATGCAATGCAAGTGATGATTTCGAGCTTTCAAATATTACATTTTATTTATGGAACTCAACAGCAGGTATTTATAACCAAACAACCGCAAATGTTTCAGGAACTTTTAACCAGACAAGTTTCAATATTACAAATATCTCTTCAGGCAGTTATGAATGGAATTGCCTGGCTTATGATATAAATAATAATTCTGCTTTTGCGAGTTCAAATTTTAGTTTACAAATTGGAAATATAAGTGTAAGTTTAAACTCTCCATTAAACAACACTTTTACAAATCAGAATCAAACTTTTAATTGTTCAGTTAAAACAAACATTGAAACAGGATTATTAAATATTACATTTTATTTATGGAACTCAACAGGTTTAATTTATAATTTATCTGAAAATATTTCAGGCACTTCTAATTCAACATTTTTTGAATATAATCTCACAGATGAATTAGATTTTTACTGGAATTGCGAGGCATACAATAACTTATCTGAAAATAGTTTTGCTGAGAATAATTATACAATAACATATGATGTTAGTTTTCCAAACATTACTTTAGTAAGTCCTGCTGATGCAGAATCTTATAGTTCTAATAGTCAGCAAATAACTTTTCAATATAATGTTTCAGATAATTATAATATTGAAAATTGCAGTTTAATTTCAAATGACGCTATTAGTTCAACAAACTCTTCTATTACAAATCTTTCTTTAACACAGAGTTTTACTTCAACATTTACCCCTGGAACATATAACTGGAAAATAAACTGCACAGACAAGGCAGGAAATCAAAATGCATCTGCTCAAAGAAGTTTTACAGTGACAGCTTTACCAACTACAATCAGTTCAGGAGGGGGCGGGGGAGGTTCAAGTTCAAGCTTTCAAACATACAAACCTTCTGTTGAACAAATTTCAGAAGGATATGCAAAAGAATTAAGAGAAAAAGATAAAATGGAATTTTCGCTTTCTAAAGAAAATATAGAAAAGCACACATTAACACTAAATGATGTAGAAGAAAATTTTGTTAATATTACTATTCAAAGCAATTTAATAGAAATTATTTTAGGAATTGGGCAAGATGCTAAATTAAATTTAACCTCGCCAGATTATTATGATTTGTATGTTAAATTAGAAAATATTGTAAATAAAAAAGCAAATATAACTATTCAAACAATTAATGAAAAAATCTTAAAACAACCAACAAGAACAATTCATGAAGAGTCCTTAAATGAAACAAAAGAACAAGATTCAGAAGAAGAAATAAAATCTTTAAACAGTGGAACAGAAAAACTTAAAATAATTATTTATATTCTTATGCTAATATTTATAATTGCATTTATCTTTATTTTATTAAGAAAACTGGATAAAAAAAATGAAATCACTAAAACCATCAATGAGAGAGAATAAAAGATATCTTTTAATCAGGGGTCAAAATCTAAAAATTAATGTTGAAAAAGCTATTTTGGATTTTGTAGGAATTTTAGGAATGTCAAAAACAGGTTTAAAATTCATTAAATCTAACCAGGATTCAGCAATAATCGCTATTAATAGGGAAATGCTTGATTCTGTAAGGGCTTGTTTATGTATATTTCCAGAAAAAATAAGTGTGGAAAGGGCAAGCGGGACATTAAGGGGAATTGGCCAAAAATAATTCTTTATATACCATATTAAAGCCCAATAATACTTTTAAATAAAATTCTATATTAAAAATATGGATTTAAAAAAATTATGGTCTGAAAAAATATGTTATTCTTTGAGTAAAAAAACAGTTAAGGAAGAAAAAGGTGTGAAAAAATATCTTTTAGCAAATCTTTCTAAAACTGCACAGGAAAAAGATATTGAAAAAAGTGCATACACTATTGGAGATTTTTATCGGACAAAAGATAATTTAAAAGCTGATGCAAACAATCCAGAAGCATTAGCTCAAGCATTAGTTAAAGACAATGGATTTGATATGCCTGATTGGGCTTCATATAAAACAGGATATTCATTAGCAGATTGTAATATGACTTTTATGCCTCAAACTAAAACCTGCAATCTCTATTGTCCTTGGTGTTTTGTGGATGATGAAAGTAAAAATGGAAAAAAAGGAAGGGGAGAATTTTTTTCAACAAAAGAGATTATTGATGCATTAGAAGATTCAAGAAAGAATGATGTAATTCATTCTATGAGACGTTCTGGAGGAGAGCCACTTCTTGCTCCTTGGCAATGGTTAGAAAATCTTGAAGAACTTCAAAAAAGAGGTTTAGAAAAAGAAATTTATTTCCAAGGAGAAACAAACCTAACAACAGGGCATTTAATAGACTATTTGCAACAACAAGGAAAATTAGATAAACATTTTTGGGAAAAGGTTGCTGAATACAATAATTTTGGAGTGTTATGTTCATTTAAAGGAACAGATGCGGAAAGTAATCTTAGAGCAATAGGATTTACTGGTAAAAATAATACTATAAATAAAAAGTTTACTTTTCTTGATAAAGAAAGATGGTATACTTTTAGAAAAATAGTGGAAGCTGGAATTGATGCATACCCTTTTATTTATGACCCTAATCCAGAAACTATTGATGAATTTCTTAAACAAGGGATGGATGAATATGGTCCAGAATTTGTAAGTAAAACATGGTTATTCCCATTAAAATTATATGGTCCTGAAAAGATAAGATTAGCAAAAAAAGGTATTGATTTGGATTTATTTCAAGAAAAATTAACTGAAAATTTTACAAGAACAAAGGAAAAAATGCAAGAATTAACCCTAAAATATACAGGTCATGAATATAGGGCTGTCAGAAGAGTTGAGGTTAAACTCAAAGTAATTTAACACACCAAAAAATTTAAAAAGAGTTATTTCTTAAAATTTCTGTAAGAGAAAAAAAACAGATAGTTAATTTATTATAAAATTCTCTAAATTGAATATAAAAAATGGATACAAAAAAATTGAAAATTTTTAGCATCCCCTTTAACAGGAGGTTAAGTTAAAGTGGATATGCCAATAGATATGCAACACCAGGCAATGGGCTATGACAGAACAGCAACTATGTTCTCTCCAGAAGGATCTTTGCTTCAGGTAGAATATGCTGAAAAAGCAGTTAGACGAGGAAGTTCAAGCATTGGAATGGTGTGTTCAGACGGTGTATTTATAATTGCTGACAAAGGGATGAAAAATAAATTAATTGTTCCAAAATCTTCAAACAAAATTTATGAGATTGATGCACATATAATTACAAGTATTGCAGGAATTATTTCTGATGCGAGAGTGCTAATTGAAAGGTCACAAATTGTATCTCAACAGCATAGAATTACATATGACTCTGCAATAGAACCAGAATTAATTATAAAAGAAATTTCAAACATAAAACAACAATTTACCCAGTATGGGGGGGCAAGGCCATTTGGGGTTGCTTTAATGATTGCAGGAGTAAACCGAAACGATGCAGAATTATTTACAAGTGATATTACTGGAAATTATTTTTCTTATTTTGCAAATGCTATTGGTGAAAATGATGAGAGAATAAAAGAAATATTAAAAGAAAAATACAAACAGGATTTAACAATTAAAAAAGGTGTTAAACTTGCTCTTGATATTTTTAAAGAAATTCAAAAAGACATATTTGATATGAGCAGGTTTGAACTAGTTTATATTAATACTAAAGAAAAGAAATTAAACAGAGTTGAACATCAAGAATTAAAGGAGTTTATAAAATAAAATGCCAAACACTATTGCAAGAATAAAAAAAACAGGCAAACATTTTGAAATTATTGTTGATTTAGATTCTGCATTAAAATTTAAAAAAGGGGAAATTTCCTCAATTGAAGCAGAAAAAGACAGAATTTTTAGAGATTCAAAAAAAGGGGATGTTGCATCAGGTTCTGAATTGCAGGAAGCATTTGGAACAACAGATATAAAATCTATTATTGAAAAAATAATCAAGCAAGGGGAAATACAATTAACGCAGGAACACAGAGAGGAAGAAAAAGAAAAAAAAGAAAAACAAATTATTGATTTTATTGCGAGAAATGCCATTGACCCTCAAACAGGAAACCCCATTTCACCAGGCAGAATTAAAAGTGCATTAGAACAATCCCATATTAATATAAAAAATAAGCCAATAGAAGATCAGATGCAGGAAATTATTAATGAATTAAGAAAAATAATTCCAATAAAAATTGAAACAAAAAAAGTTAAGATAACTGTTCCTGCAATACAAACTGGAAAAGTTTATGGAATGATAAACCAGTACAAAGAAAAGGAAAAATGGCTTGACAACGGAAGCTTGGAAGTTATTGTCAGTGTTCCTGCAGGAATAATTATTGATTTTTATGAAAAATTAAATTCAGTGACTCAAGGTAGTGCTTTAACAGAGGAAATAAGGGAAGAACAAAATGAATAAAGAAGATGAATTAACTGCAAAATGTAGAAAATTGGCAAGTCAGGGGTCTTATAAAATGGTTTTTGAGTTATTAAAAGAAAATCCTGTAGTTCTTAATTATTTAACTATTGGTGAACTTAGCAGATATAATCATGCTGGATTTAGCAAGGTAATTACTATTGGAGAAGTCAGAACGCTAAAGAGGAATATTGAAAAAACAATTTTTGGAGATGATATTTAAAATGAATAAAGAAAAAGATTATAATATAATTGGTTATGAAACTCAAACAGGGTTAGAGAGCCTTTTTAAACTAAAAAAATCTTTAGATAATAAAAATTAAAATGACAGAAAGAAAAATTGTAATACCTGGTGAAATGATTGTTAAAGGAGAAGATTATTTGCCTGGAGAAGGAACAGAAAAAAGAGGAGATGAAGTTGTTGCATTAAGATATGGCTTGGCAGAAGAAGTAAAAAAACTTGTAAAAGTTATTCCATTGTCAGGAGTTTATCAACCAAGAAGAGGAAATATAATCATAGGAAAAGTTGAGAGAATAACATTCAATGGATGGCTTATTGATATTGGGGCTCATGACTGTGCTTTTTTATCATTAACAGAAGTTCCAAGATATGTAAATAAAGACGGGTTAGAAGAATTAATGGATTTAGGACACATGGTTGTTGCAAAAATATGGAACATGAATAAAAGAGGAATTGACTTAAGCATTAAATCAAGAGGTTTGGGAAAAATAGATGAAGGAATAATTATTGAAGTAAATCCAAACAAAGTTCCAAGAGTTATTGGAAAAGAAGGAAGCATGATAAACTTAATTAAAGATGAAACAAAATGCAATATAACTGTTGGACAAAACGGATTAATATGGATACAAGGAGACAAGGTGGAAAATGAGTTATATGCTAAAAAAGCTATTTTATTTGTTACAGAAAAATCTTTTATGGATGGTTTAACAGAAGAATTAAAAAAATGGTTTAAGGAAAATAAAAATGAGTAAGGAATTTAAAAGACAAGACGGAAGAAAACCAAATGAAATGAGAAGGCCAATTAGTGCTAAAGTAGGGGTTGTTCCAAATGCTGACGGCAGTGCAATGTATTGTTCTGGAAAAACAATTGCAATTGCAGCAGTTTATGGCCCTAAAAAAATGCATCCTCAACACTCTCAAAATCCTGAAAAAGGAACATTAAGATGTACTTATAATATGCTAAGCTTTTCTGTTGCAGACAGGATAAGGCCTGGACCAAACAGAAGAAGCACTGAGATTAGCAAAATCACTGAATGGGCTTTAGAACCAGTTGTTATGCTAGACAAATATCCAAACAGAGTTGTAGATGTATATATTCACATGATTCAGGCAGATGCTGGAACAAGATGTGCTGGAATTAATGCTGCTGCAATGGCTTTGGCTCATGCAGGAATTCCTATGAAAAACATAGTTTCTAGTATTGCTGCTGGAAAACTTGACAAGACAGTTGTATTAGACTTAGACAAATATGAAGATTCTGAATTTAAAGAAGGCGAAGGTTCAACAGATATTCCAATGACATTTACACCAGATGGCAAATTAACTCATATTCAGGTAGATGGACACATAAGCAAAGAACAATTAAAAGAAGCTATGAACATGGCAAGAGAAGCATGCAAAGAAATTTATGAAGTTCAAAAACAAGCATTAAAGGAGATAAAAGAATAAAATGGAAATAACTACAAATTTAACAGGAGAAAGAATAAAAAAATACTTATCACAAGGAAAAAGATTTGATGGAAGAAAAGAAAATGAATTTAGAGAAATAAAAATTGAAAAAGATATTTCAAAAAATGCAGAAGGTTCTGTCAGAGTTAATATAGGAAAAACAGAAGTTTTAGTAGGAGTTAAACTAGGCATTGGGGAACCTTATCCTGATTCACCAGAAAAAGGAAATTTAATGACAACTGCAGAATTGCTTCCTTTAAGCTCTCCAAGATTTGAAAGCGGACCTCCAAAATTTCCTGCAATAGAGTTAGCAAGAGTTATTGACAGGGGAATAAGAGAAAGCAAATATATAGATTTTGACAAATTATGCATTAAAAAAGGTGAAAAAGTCTGGACAGTGTTTGTAGATATTTACACAATAAATGATGATGGGAATTTATTTGATGCAGCAGGTATTGGGGCAATTACTGCTTTAAAAAATGCTAAAATGCCTAAATATGATGAAGAAACTGGGAAAATTTTATTTGGGGAGTGGACAGATGAAAAAGTTCCATTATCTGATGGCACGCCGATTTCAATAACTGCGCATAAAATAGGTGACAGATTTATCATAGACCCTACAAGAGAAGAAGAAGATGTTAGCGAAGTGAGAATTACTGCAGGAATTTCAAATGGAATTATTTCTTCAATGCAAAAGGGAAATAGTGAAAGCTTAAGCATGGAAGACATGGACAAAATTTTAGATTTATTGGAAAAAACAGAAAGAGAATTATTTAAAAAGCTGGAGAAATTTTTAAAATAAAATGAAAATAGAAGATTTTACTAAATATGAAAGAGCAAGAATTCTTGGAGCAAGAGCTCTTCAGATTTCCATGAATGCCCCGCTTTTAATAAAAATAACTCCAGAAGATTTGGAAAAAATAAAATTTGATGCTCTGAAAATAGCTGAAATAGAATTAAATTCAAATATTCTTCCAATCTCAGTTAAAAAACCTTTTCCTGCAAAAAAGACAGAAAAACTAAAAAGAGCAAAAGAAATCAAACTCAGTGAAAAAAGAAAAAAAGAGATAGAGGAAAGAGAACAAGAAGAGATTGCAAAAGAAGGAGAAATCATGGCTATTGCAAATCCCGATGATGAAATTGAAGAAAAAGTTTCTGATGAAAATGTTGAAGAAGAATAGAGTTTAAGTTGTTTCTGTTGAAGAGG
>JAHIHG010000039.1 GCA_018898425.1 Nanobdellota archaeon
ATCACAAAGATTTCCATGAATATGAACCGGTATTATTGCCTTTGTTTTATCTGTAATAGCTTTTTCAATTAAAAGAGGATTTATTGTTAAATCTTCTTTAATATCTACAAAAACTGGTTTTGCCCCAATATTAGATATAGCTAAAGCAGTAGCAATATAAGTATAGCAAGGTAAAATAATCTCATCTCCAGGTTTAATTCCAGAAGCTATTAATGCCAGCTGTAATGCAGTTGTACCTGAATCAACCCCAAGTGCAAATTTTACACCAAAATAATTACCGAAAAACTCTTCAAATTTCTCAATATATTCATTATGACTAGAATTATCAACTAAATTTAAAACTAAATTTATCTCTTTTAATAATTCTTTTTTTAATTTTTTATTTATAATTGAATAATTTTGAAAAGGAACTTCCATGATAATAATGAAACTATCTAATTTATATGTTTTTATATGCTAGATTTAGTTTATCATAAAAATTTATAAAAAAGTTTAATAGTAAAGATATACTACTCTTTTTACATAAAAATTTAAAAAAACATGGTTAAATGTCCATTTTGCAATTGGGAAGGTCAAGAATTTTTACCTTATGGGGTTAATCTTAGAAAAAATGCTAAATGCCCAAAATGTAATTCTTTAGAAAGACACAGATTAATTTATTTATATCTAAAAAAAATTTTAAATAAACACAAACCATTAAAAGTTCTTCATTTTGCTCCAGAAAAAATTTTAATTAATTTGTTTAAATCCTATAAAAATATTGAATATTTAAGTGCAGATATAAATCCTAAAAAAGCCATGCAAAAAGAAAACTTAACTCATCTTTCTTTTGAAGATAATTCTTTTGATATTATCATTTGCAACCATGTTTTAATCTATATTGAGGAGGATAAAAAAGCCATGAAAGAATTATATAGGATATTAAAACCCAAGGGCTTTGCCATATTACAAGAACCAGTTTTTCGTGATAAAAATAAAACATTTGAAAATTTTGCTATTACAGACCCAAAAGAAAGAGAAAATATATTTGGAGGATTCAATCATGTTAGAACATATGGCAAAGATTATATATCCCGATTAATGAATGCAGGATTTAAAATTAAAATAAATAATTTTGCTAAATCATTAAAAAAAAGGGAAGTTAAAAAATTTTCCCTTTCTAAAGAAGATATTTATATCTGTTCTAAACCTGAAACAAAAAAAGAAAGATATTTTGCATCATGGGTTATGACAGATATGTGCAATTTCGATTGTGAGTATTGCAGCAGGCGTACAAAAGGAAAAATCAATCCTCTGCCAATTAACAAAATCGTTAAAACATTAAAAGAAACAAAAAAACCATGGGTAATAGGAATGACTGGTGGTGAACCCCTTCTTTATCCTAATTTTATTGAATTATGCCAAGAATTAACAAAAAACTATAAAATTGCCCTGGATACTAACCTAAGCCTTAATAAAAAAGTAAAAGAATTTGCTAATACCATTGATCCTAAAAAAGTTGAATATATTTACATCTCCGCACATATTTTAGAAAGGGAAAAAAGAAATGAAGTTGAGGAGTTTATAAAGAATTTATTATTATTAAAAGCAAAAAAATTTAATTTTAGTGTTAATTATATAATGCACCCAATATTAATTAAAAGATTTAAAAAAGATTATAATTATTTCAAATCAAAAGGAATTAAATTAAGCCCCAAACCTCTCAAAGGAGAATACAACGGAAAAACTTATCCTGAATCTTATTCTGAACAAGAAAAAAGAATGATTCTGGGTTATGATCTTAAAGCATCTACAAAACTTCCATTTTATTGTAAAGGAATGAAATGCAAAGCAGGAAATACATTTATTTTAATTCAACCAGATGGAACAGTTACCAGATGTTTTCATGATAAAACTATTTTAGGCAATATTTTTCAAAATATACGACTAAATAAAACAATTAAACCTTGTCAAATGTATAAATGTAATTGTTTTGGATATGAATTAATAGAAGATTATCAAAAAGAAAAAATCAAACAAACTTTTAACTATTCAATTGAAAAATTCGCCCATCTTTAATAATTTGCATGAGTTCCAGTAGCTGTTCCTGAAGCATAATTCAAAGTTAAGGTATTTCCTGCACTAACACTTTGTGAAGTTGCAGCGCCTAATGCAATCCCCCCTAAAACTAATCCTGTTTTTAATAAAGACTGTTTGGAAATTTTCCCCTCTTCTCCAACTAAAAAAGCATGAATCTTTTTTTTAATTTGAGGTATTTTTGATTTAATGTCCTCTTTTTTCATTTTATTATAAAAAATGCTAGATATTTAAATCTTTCTTTTGATTATTTTTGGTTTAACCATTTACAAAAAATATTATATGCTTCAGAATCATTTTCAATTTTATCAAATAAATATTTAAATTGTGCCATATAAATTTTACACCTTGCTGAAGAACTAATATTTGTAATAATACTTCCATGTTCTGCATAATTACACACTGGACAAATACCACAATATGGCTTAAATGCACAATTATCACAGATTTGTGTATCATTTATAGAGGCGGCAACCATGCTGCAAGTTTGATTAGACAAAATCACATTTTTGTAATTATCAGTATGAACATTTCCCAATCTGAATAAATCCTCATCAATCATTCTTGCCTCGTCACATGTATAAATATCTCCGTTAAAATTATAAGCAAGTTGCCCGATTGCAGCACCACACGGACTACGCTGTTCAAAATAATTTGGCTCTATTCCATCTATTAATTTTTGTAAAATAAATAATGAAGAATATTCCCGAATAATAACTCCCTTTTTATTCAATTCAAGTAGATAATCTATGGATTTTTTCCAAAATTCAATAAATTCTTCAGGAGTATAACCAAGCCTATCCCAAACAGATTTTGCTTTACCCAATTTATTAAGAGGTCTTAAAAAAATTTCATTCAATCCTAATCTTGCATATTCATTAATTATCTCTTTAGAATAATTTAAAGATTCTTTTGTAATAGTAAGCAAAACATTAATCTTTTTATTTATTTTTCTCTTATGATTTTCTTCTTGCATCTTCTTAATCCATTTTTCAACAAGTTCATGACTCTGATTATCTATTGTAATCCTATTTTTATTATGAAGATATTCTGGACCATCAAGAGATGTACAAAGATTAACATTATTTTTAATAAAATAATCTAATTTATCTTCGTCCATTAAGCTTAAATTTGTAACAACTATAAAAATTAAATCCTTGTTAAATTTATTATTAATCTTTTTTGCATATTCTATAATTTGTTTGACAATATCAAACCTTAATAATGGCTCACCGCCTTGAAATTCTATTGCTATTTTTTTTGAAGGACTCTGAAAAATAAAACCTACCACAGCATTAGCTGTTTTTTCATCCATATCCACATATTCATCCAAAGATTTAGAACCAGCATGACAATAAGTACACTTTTGATTACATCTTAAAGTAGGAACGATAATATGTAAACTTGTTCCAATAAATAAAAAATCATATTTTTTTCTTAAAGATATTATAACTCTTTTTTCATTTTTGCTTGTTAAAATAATGCCTTTTTCCTCTAGCAACTCAAAAAATTTAACATCTTTATCAATTTCATTTCTAGTTAATAAATTAAATTGATCATTATTTAAAAAAACCCATGAACCATGATCAGTAGTAATAAGAAACTTATCATTAAATTTTTTAACTCGATAATTGTTCATAACGTATTTTTTGTTTGAAAATTTCATTTTTAAATTAAATACTCATTTTTCATTAAACCAAGAACATAATTACAAAATTCATAGCCTATGCTGCATAAATCATTTTGTTCTTTTAGTTTAAGTGTAAGATTATAATTTTTTAAGTCTTCATTTAGCTCTCCATCACAAATTTCTTCAAAATCCATAATAGCTTCTTTTATTGCTTGAATATCATAAAATTCTTTATTTAATGAAATATAAATCTCATTTTTTTCAATATCAACTAAAACTCCCATTTTATTCAAAAGACTCAAACCCTATTTTCTTTTCTACACAACTTTTTTCATCATTATTTAATTTATCACTTTCATCTTCCCAGGGCAACACTAAATCTTCAGAATCTTCTATATCATCTTCTATAACTTCATCTATATAATTTTCTATATCTTCAAAATCCTCAATTTCATCTTCTCCAATTTCATCAATTTCAGATTGAGGATTTTCTTGTATATTTACAGCCAATGCCCTTTGTAAAATTGACTGGCGTATTAATCCATTTTTTTCAGACTGTTTTTTATAAAAAGCATAATTTAAGAGTTCATTTAAGAATTCTCTTCCAATTTTTTCTAATTCTTGTTTTCTTTCACAACTTTCAGTCTTCTTTAATCTTAATTCAACAATAATCTCTTTTTCTATATCTCCCTCTAATAAAACATAAGTTTTATCTATAAAAATATATGCTACAGAATAAATAACTTCTAAAGGATAAATAAGTGGATTAATTGAAACTAACACCTTATCTTCTTTTATTTCAATAGCTTCTTTTTTAATATCCATTATATCTTTTTGTGTTATTCATTTTTAAATATTATTGTTTTAAAACAAACCCTTCAAAAAGAGCAGAATATTACTCCGCACAATCAAAGTAATAATCACCCCCAAAAACATAAAAGGTGCAAAAGGAATTGTAGAACTTACTTTTATTTTTTTAATTCCCATATCTTGAATTTTCTTTATTTGAGAATGTGTTAGTCCTTCTGGTTCTCCCCCTAAGAAACTCTCCAAATTTTGGAAAGATTTAACTTTTTTGAGATAATTCTCTCCTAAATATCTTATTACACCAATATCCTGTGATTTTTGTAATTCAATTAATTCTTTTTTACTTATTTTTCCCTTCTTAATTATAATTTCTTCTAGCACCATTCCTGGCCTTAATTTTTCAACAAATACTTCTTTAACAAAAAAATTCTCTCCAAATTTTGATAATCCTCCATTTAAAAAACTTTTAACAAATCCCCAAATTAAAATAATCATTAAAAAATTATATAAAAAATCTAAAGAATATACAGATTTATCCAGAATTAATCTTAAAAAACAAATAATTAAAATAAGATATACTGACTTACCTTTCAATCTACTTTCTATTCCAGCAAAAATAAGAAAAGAGCAGATTAATTTTAAAATAAAAACATTTTTCAATCCTAAAAAAGATAGCAAGAGTTGAACAATCCAAAAAATAGCAAACAATCCTATAACTGAATTAAATAATTTAGAAGGTTTAAAAAATTCTTTTAAAAAATCAATTGAAATTTTTCGAATATCTTTAAATTTAATTTTTAAAAAAATAGGAATTAAAAGGATAAAAACTGCCAAAACAAAGATATTAATCAAAAGAGTGAGAGAAGGAGTATATTTGTAATAACCCAAAGAATACATAGAGAGAGGGATTAAAGTAGCATAAGCAATAAACAATTTTCCATCTCCTGCAGTCCAAATTCCTGTAATCCATAACCCAAAACCAACAAAAATAGCAAATAAAAAATTTGTACTTAATTCAATGATATATTCAATATTTAAATCTCCATAAAAGTTATAAAATAAAATTCCAATAACATAAACAATCAGGGCATAAATTAAAGCTAAAATAATCCATTTATTTTTTATTTTACCAAATTTAAAATCCTGATAAGAAGTTACAACTCCTAGCAAGATTATTGCAGGCAAAAAAATCCATTCTAATGAAATCATAATATAAAAAATATTTATTTATTTAAAAATATGCTTCTTTTTCAATTAATTAAAATCATCCGATAACCTCTCCGGTAATCTTATCTTTTGATTCCCATATATCTTCTTTTTCACTTGTGCCCTTTAGAGCATCTCCATCTTCACTACCTCCACCTTCAAATCCATTCTTATCTCTTTCTCCTTTTCCCATCATTGAGAAAAAATCCTTAAACAATGATTCAACATCACCTCGTGCTTCCTCAGGATAAATTTTTGCAGAATTAATTATGCCTCTAATCTTAAAATACATTTTTATTCCATTAGTCACATCTTTGATTTTTTGAACAGGCTTTATTTTTTCCCTGTCCCACGGAGGGGATTCTATAAATTCTCCTTGCATATCCTTTTCCATACTATATATCATTTCATAAATCTTTTCAAAATCAATTTCAATCCTAACATCTTCCTCAGGAATTTCTCCATATAACATTGGTTCTAATTTCAAAATGTCATCCTCATTTACCTGAGCATATAAATTAAATGCAACTTCCTCTGTTTCAAAATCTTTAAACTGAACAACTGCATCAACATTCCCTTGATATTTTTCTGAAATCTTTTTTATTTTATTCATAAATCTCTTATCTTGTTTTATCATTTCTTTCTCTTCTTCAGTAGGGCCTTCTTGATTTTGCCTTTCTATTTTTTCTTCAGGAGCTCCAGGAAATTCGTGTTTTTCCATTGACTGCTTCATCTCATATGCAAAAAACTTTTTATTTGGAAAAACCCATATCTTCATATAAGGAGAAACAATTGTCACGCTTTTATCTAATTCAGGCAGATTCACTGTTTGTAATTCTTCCCAGTATTCCACTTTTCCATATTTTGTTTCATATCCAATATTAATTAAATTAATTTCCATTAAATCAGTAATATCGCTCTTGCCAAGGCATTTCATATTATTTGCCAGCCTCATCTGATTTTCAACATTACCCCAATATAATTCAAAAATTCCTGAAACAGATTGTTCCCAATTTTCAGCAGCATTTGCCAAATAATTCTCAAAAAACCATTCAACAAATTCTTGGTTAAATCCTTTTTCAAATTCCTTTCTTTGCTTAATTAAATTTTCCAGCTCATATTTGCACCAGTCCTCATCTCCTTTCTCATAATATTTGCGTTTCAACGGTTCTAATTGCTCAAAAGGCTCTCCCCATCCCCCAAACCAAATATAACTCTCTGTTCTTCCTTGCTCTTTTCTACATCCCCCTCCAACTTGGAAAACCCCTTTTTCTTGTTTATTCATGTCATTATTCTCAAACTCTTTCCACCAATCTTGCTCCCCACTCATGCATTTTTTAATGCAACTATTATCCACACCACAGCTTTTTTCACATGACTTGCTTTCTTCATCTATATTGCAATCCAGCTCATCCCCGCAAATTTCCCTAATGCATTTTTCAACACAAGGACGAGCACATTCTTTTTCACACATTTGTTTATTTTCTTTTTCATTTCTTTCCATCTCTTCCTTATTTTTTCTTTCCCATTCTTTTGAATCATCTTGAAAATCTTTTTCTTCAGCTTCTAATTCTCCATCCATAATTAATCTTTCATCGTAATCACAAGGAGGGCAAGGCTCCCCGCATGCTTTCCATTTATCAGCACAATCATTATCTGGTTCAGATTCTGGTTCAACATTATATTCTCCATCATCAGTGTCAGGATAATCCCCATCTTCATCAACCTCAACATCTCCAGTATCACTATAAACCTCTTCAATTCCAGAATCATCACTAGAAACATCTCCCCCTTCATCAACTACAGCCCCAGTGATTCTCCCAGTCATAGTTCTAAAAAAATTAAAAATAAATCCCCCTGTCACTTCATTTGATTCTGGCTCAGAAACCTCTTCCTCTCCAACTTCTTCAGGTTCTGGTTCTGAAATTTCTTGTTCTTCTGATTCTTGTACTATTTCTTCTTGTTCTTCCTCCTCAATTTCTGATGCTGACTCTTGCCCTTCAACCCCTATTTCTTCTAATTCTTGTTCTTCAAGAGGTTCAGTTCCAGAAAGTTTTATACAATCTCCATCAATACATTCATAACCATCTTCACAATCAATCATTGAGCAATCCCTCTCCAGCCTAACAACTTCAGGAATTATAACACATTTTCCATTAGAACATACATCATTTTCTCCCCCACAATCACTTGCCATAACACATTCACCCCCAACTATTTTTTCACACTCCCATCCACATTCACAATCAGGATAAGTTCCTGAAATTTTCAAATTAGCCTCTCCGCTGCATGCAGCCCCTGACGCCATAGAAAAATCCCGGCATTCTTGTTCACAACTCTCTCCCCCATCAAAACATTTAACATCAATATCTACCCATACACCCTTATCACAAAATCCAGTAACTATTTCTTCCCCTGATTTGCACTCTTCAACAATTTCCTCCCCCTCATTGCACATTATTTCATCACATTCTTTTAGTTCTGTTACCTGGCACTTTCCAATCTCTTTATCATCTTCAACAACACATTCTGCTATTCCGCACAAAGGTTGAGGGCAATCTAAATCACTTATGCAAAATTCTGTTTCCCTGACACAAACAGGTGCTAAAGGACACCCGTTTTCATCTTTGCCGCTAAAAATAACTTTGCCAGCACAGTTTAATGGTGCATGTGTAGGACACAAAATGCAATCTTCAGGACAATAAACAGGTCCGCAATCACTAGTTGCAACACAATCTAAATTATCCTCCTCACAATTTATTATGGAAGATGAGCAAAATTCTTCCCCCTCTTCACAAACATGATTCCCGCAAATAACTGTTTCTGTTTGAATAATCTCTTCTTTTGCCTGACAAATTCCTGAAATGCAATAAAAATCAATTTCTTCTATTATTGTATTACCTGCTGACAGATTCTCACTTAATTGCAGGTTCTCGTGCCCTGAAAGGGTATTCACATTTTCAATAATATTTGTTCCTCTTCCGCAAATCTTGCCCCCGCACTGCGCATCATCACAATCTACTGCTTGATTTTCATTATCATCTTTATTATTATTGCAAATCTCTTCACCTCTTTCTCTAAACTCTTCAACCAATCTTTTTTCAAAACTTGTTTGTTCAAAATAATATTCTTGTTTTTCATATGCCCCAAACAAACCCAAATAAAATGCTTTTCTTGATTCATAATTTTGTTTTCTTAATTCTTTTACTTTTAACCTGTTTTGCTGGTCTTTTTTTATCCAATAATAAGGGTCTTGAGACTCTTTAGATTGTTCATTATTCTCAATTACATTCCCTGTAATAAAATTTCCAACAATTACATTCTCAGTTATTGTATTGTCAACCACAGAATTATCAATAAAACTTGATTCTGATTCAGTATTTTCAACTACCACCTCATCCTGGTTATTTTCTCCAGAAATTTCATTTTGTACCACAACATTTTCCTGATTATTATTTTTTTCAACTACTCTTTTTCCTGGCATTTCTCCTTCAACTTCTTCCCACACATTATTTGCTTTTTGATTCCAAGCTTCTGTTAATGTTCTAAGCTTATTCATATAAACCATTGCAGATTCATAATCCCTGATTTCCAAAAATCTTATTATCTCTGAAATAAGTTCTTGTGTTTCTGTTTTCAAACCTTCTTCAGTCATGCTTTCAAATCTTTTCCTAGATTCTATTTCACCAAATTCTTTTGTCTGTTTAGGAGGATTAAATTTTCCTCTTCCTTCAAAACGCATATCAAGATTAATCCAGTTCCCCTCGCATTCATCACACATTTCCAATCTTAAAATAACTTCAAAATCCCCGCCATCAAAAAATTCAATTTCATTTAAAAGCATCTGCTGGGTTTGTCTTTGATTCTCACTTCCAAAAATTAATTTCATTATATCCTCGCATTTCCCCTCACCTTGCTTAAAATAATTTTGAAAAATCATCTCTGCATTTACACTTTCTTTAGCAAGAGTTTCCATGCTTGCTCCAGACTTAGCAAGTGCTTGTATTTCATCTATCTTCCCTTGAATATCTAATTGTTCTTGAGGTTTTTTAAACTCAGTATTAAAATTTAACCTATAAATTATAGAGCCTTCTTCTGGTATTTCTTTTTCAAACCCCTTAACATCAAACTCCTCCTCAAACATTTTTTTCTTAAAAATAGCAGGAAATGCCTCCATTCTTATCTGAATTTTCTTGCCATCAAAAACTATCTTTTTCCAAATTGGGACAGCATCATCAAGTTTTGTGTCATGGTTTTCACCCTCAACCCAAACCCATTTTGTTTTTTCATTTGCTTCACCTAAAACCTCTGTAAGTTTTTCTTGTTTTACAAATCCTCCAAGATCCTTTGACCTTACACCTAAAATCTCATTTAAACCCTCTCTAGCAGAACTCAAATACAACATTAATTTAACATAATCAATATTTCCTGTTTCATATTCCTCAGCATAATAAGTTATTTTCTGCATTTCACTATCAATAGAACTAGCTAAAACAAATGGTAAAATCAATAAAATTAATATTAAACTAATCACTCTCTTTTTCATACTCTTCAATAAAGAATTATGTATTTAAAAAAGTTGAGGAAAATAAAAAATACAAGCACATTACAATCAAAAATTAAGTTTAGAACAGCAAATAGTTTTTGGTTTTTTTACTGAACTATAATTAGACAAATATTCCAAAAAACCCTTTTCAGAATCATCAACCCAATCATTTGCAAAATAAATTTCTTTTAAAATTCTTACTTGCTTACTAGATAAATTGAGGTTACAAACATCATTTGGATGTTTCACTTCTTTAACATCCTTATCATAAAAAAGACAAGGTTTGCACTCCTCAACAAAATACAAGCTTTTTTCACCAAAATTATAAAAAAATTTCTCTAAAGGACATACAAAATTCAGCAAAGGTTTTTCTAAAGACATTTTAACTCCTTTTTTTATTTTAATTCTTAGTATTTTATATTTTAAAAATTTTTACATTACTAAATATGATTTTCAAATATGAACCTCATTTACAAAATCCCAAAATCCTTTTTTAGAAGGTTCAATTGCTAAAAAAGAATATGCTTCTCTTAAAACATCGTACTCGTCCCAAGTCATATCCTCAGGACACTGACAGATTTCTTCAAGGTTAAACTCCTTTCCATATAAATTAGAAAAATTACAATTTAAGCAAGCTTCAACAGGGTCTCTGTCATATCCCCTTCCAAAATTACTTCCAGGATAATCAAATCCAAATTTCTCTAAAGGGCATACAAAATTCAGTTTTAGTTTTTCTAAAACCATTTTTAATTATTCGTCAACCACACCATTTTCTGTAACAAAGAAAATACATTCATTATCAGGCAAGTCAGGGCTGTCAATTAATTTTGCAACTCTTGAACCTTTTTTTCCTCTTCTTAGATACAGGCGATATGTTGAATTATGAACTATAAAACCATTAGCAACATAATTTTCATTTTCAGGAACAGAAAAATCAAAAAACAATTCATTATCTTTATTTTCTTTAATCTGTATATTTCTAATTTTTTCAAAAACAATATCCCCATTTAACAAATTAAAAATAAAATTAATCTTTTGTTTTATTTGTCTGTCTTTAATCTTACAATTCATTAATTCATTAAATGCTTTTTTTAATTCCCCCCTATTAATCAATTGATAACTTTTTGGTCTAGACGTGATAATTAAAGAAGGCTTTAATCCCGCACTCTTTAACAATTCCCAAACATCTTTTCTTTTAACAGGCATCATTTCCTTGGAATAAGTTCCTTCAATATATTTCACACATTCTAACAATCTTTTTTGCTTATCCCAAGCAGTAAATCCAATCTGCAAATAATCTTTAACACTTCTGTCTCTTATTGAAAGATTAGAAATCTTCTTTTTCCCCACATCAAATCTTAAAAAACTCCTTATACCAAACCTTAACAAAAATAACTGCAAATATCTTAATATTTGTTTCTCTTTCTGGGCAATAGTAATTTTTGGCCTTTTTTTATCAATATGTCCTTCAGCATCTACAAAACCTCTAATAAAACTTTTAACAACCTCATCCTTGCTTTTTCCAATATATTCAAAAATATTTGGCATAATTAAATAAAATAAATTCTTTATTTCATTTGAATTAAGATTGAATGTAAAACAATTTTTATTTTTCATCTTGCTTATTTTAGCATTAAGATTAAACACACCCCTAATCAAACCCTGATAAGATTGTAAAATTTCAAATCTCTCATCTCTAAATCTTAATCCTCTTTGTTCAAAATTTCCATCCCCAATAAAATACCCGCAAATTTGAGCTAAAGCAGAATTCATTGCATGAGGCATAATTAAACTTCTATGCTTGCAAGTTTGCACAGGAACAACCTGCAATTGCAGTCTTCCTGAAAAACAATTTCTTAATTTGTCAAACACTTCAATATTTGTTGGATAAGATTGATTCAAGACCCTCCTAAACTGTCTCGGAGTTATCCCTATTTTTTTGCATAACTCTTTTCTTGTAATAGAATCTTTTTTTAACTCTTTTAAAACATTCTTAGAATCATTATCAGAAAATTTTCCAATTCTTTTAACATTTACTAGAGGCAAACTTTGTTCTTCTCCTTTAATATTAATCTTTTTAGCCTGAGAAATAAAATCCCCTTTTTTCAAATCTTTTGCTTCTTTTTCAGCAACAGAAAAATTCTCTATTGTAAAAAATCTATGAAGTGCCGAACACTTAATTTGATTTGTTGTTTTTATGTCATAAACTTTGTCCACATCAGGATTAATAAAAACCAGTTCAGAATTTGAACTATTTAATTTCATCTTATTAAAATTTCCAGACACTACTTTTTCCTGGTTCATATTTTTAATTTCTTTAATAATTCCGTCACTTAATTGAATCAAACTATCTCCTGTCAAACAAGCATGCCCCACAATATGCCCCCCAATAGCTGTTGTAGGATCTCCAAACATCTGGGCAGGATTTGCCATTACCTGATTAGTCACATATACTGCAAGATTATGTTGCTCAGCTAATTTCATTAAATCATGAAGATATCTATTTAATTTTTGTTGCCTGTCTGCTAACTGCCCTCTTCCGGCAAACTCTGCTCTAAAATGAGCTGTTAAAGAATCTATAATCAATAACTTAATTGGCTCTCCTTTTTTAACCATCTCTGTAATTTTTTCTAAAAGCAGCATTTGATGGTCTGAATTAAAAGCTCTTGCAACAAAAATATTTTTTAAAACTTTTTCAGCATTTGCGCCCAATCCCTCTGCAATTTGTTTTATTCTTGCAGGTCTGAAAGTTCCTTCTGTATCAATAAAAACACATTTTCCTCCTGCCCCTCCTTTTTCTACAGGAAGCTGCACATTTACAGCCAGGGTTGAACCTAATTGAGTATTATGCATCATAGTAGGCATATTTCCCCCCACAAATGAATGCCCCTCAGGGACAACAAAATCATAAACATAATCATCATACTTAATTGCCTCAACACTCTCAACAACATCCCATCTAAATTGTCTTACTTTGAAAATTATTTCTAATGCAAGAGAAATCTTATTTAATCTATATTCTAATGCTTCAATAATTGCTTTTTTCAAAATACCTTTTTTTCCATCAGGCAAATTTCTTAAAACATAATTCCTCATAGAAACTTTTGTAACTCCTAATCTCCCTGAAAGAGAATTAAATGCAAATGGAAGTTTGGGATAAATTGAATGTAATAACTCATTAGATAAATTCTTTCCCTTAAGTTTTGTCACAATACTTCTAAAAATTACACCTTGCTTTAGGAAAATTAATTCAATCTCATCAAGAGTTTTTGAATTAATAACTTTTGTAAAAGAATTCCTAATTAAATGCCTATAAGCCATGTTATTTGTTGATTTACCTATTAACTTCTTCTGTCTTCCGCGGTTACTTCCAATACTTTCCTTATAAAGCTCTCTTAAAAAACCAACAATATTAGAAGGATAACCATAAGCACTATTTCGAATTAGACAATCAAATTTTTTTAATTTAAATTTTATATTTTTAAGTTTTTCTCTATCTTCTCCAGACACCCTTACAATTTTAAAACTCTTTCCATTTACAATTTTTTCTTTAATACTTGCTGCAATCCCCAATCTTAAAAAAAGATAAGTCAACTGGCTTGCTAATTTTTGACTTTTTGTTGTTATAGAAATATCATTCATTCTTACTTCAGCATCTCCGTCAAAATACCCCCCTAAAAATGATGAAATAACATTTTCACTTGAGAGAAAAATTCCTTCTGGAATAAATTTTGTTCCAGCATTACACTTATCCAAACCATCCATCAACACTCTTGTATTGCTTCTTAATAAAATAGTGTAAACAGGTTTTTCCCTTCTTTTATCCACTCTAATAGTAGGTAAATAGCCAAACTTTTTCTCCAGATAATCATAAATCCAATTTTTAATTTTTTCTGAACCAGTAGAAATAGAAAAAGGATTAGATGTTCCTTCAGCAACAAAAATCCCAAGAAAATATGCATCATCCTCGTCATAAACATTTTCTGTTTCTAGATTAATATTATTTGGGCAGGCAATTACATCTCCCTGCCTTAAAAATCTGCTCTGCTTCCAATTCATTCCTTTATCAAAACTAAGCAATTGATGTTTACCTGTTATCTTGAGGATTCTCCCCCTTTTTGTTTTTACAATAAAAAGATTTTTCACTTTTTCCTTATATAAATGACTAGCTTTTACAACTTTCAACTCATCGCCAACTAAAGATAAAACCTTGACAGTATTTACAGGAATTGCCTTGCCTTCTTCAAACTCAAACTCATGTCTGTTGTGATATTTCTCATATGTCTGTTCTATTGTTTCCACATGCATTCGCACATCATTGAAATAACTAACAAGGGTGTCTTTGCTTACACATTTCCCACTCCCATACCCCCCAAATGCTTCTGTAATAGCCTTGCTTTCAATCCCTTTTCCCCCAAGAAGTTCATCAAAACTTTTGCTTCCTGTTGTAATATGAAGAATATTTTCTCTTTTTTTAGCATATTCTATTCCATCTGAAAAACCTAAATCAAGCATGTCTCTTGCAGCCTGAATTGCTTTTCTTGCAACTGCCGGGCTCACCCCTGCAGCATCACTAAGCGCAGCAGAACTCATTACTGCCAGGGACATTAAATCATAAATACCAGCAGATTCAAGTTTTGCAGAAACAGCAGGTCCAATGCCAGGTAAATCAGTTAATGCATAATCTTTTTTCACCTCTTTTTTTATCTCTTTTTTTTCCTCATTTTCCTCCTCAGAAGATTCCTTTAAATTTTCGCTCATATTGGATGAACCAGAAATAGCTTTTTTAATCTCTTTAATATCTTTCTTCACAACCATAAAATTCTAAGAAAGAGTTTGTTTATAAAGATTATCCGGATAACAAATATAGATTAGAATATATCTACAAAAAACCTGAGAACAAGGAATAAATCAGCAATTAAAAAAACAACAAAAATCATTGTTTCTAATTTACCTCCTGTCCTTATAATCCCTCTTATTTTTCTTTTAAAAGGATAAAGAGGTTTTATCCCATTTTTTGTAAAACCATCAGCAATTAAATGCAATCCATAACCTAAAACAAACCCAAAAGCAATTTTCTGATAAAATAAGATTAAAAACAAGCTAATTAAAAATAAAAAACTAAAACTGTGTAAAATTCCCCTATGCCTTACAAAAAACTGCAAAATTCTTAAGATTTTTTTCTTGCCTAAAGTAGAAAATTTAGAATCAATATCAGGAAGAATACTGGAAATTAAAGCACTAATCAAAAAAACAATTTTATATTCAGCAAAAGGCATTAAAAGTAAGACAAAAAATAAAGTTATTGCAAGATGTGTGTAAATTAACATTATAAATTATTTCTTCTCTAAAATTTATTTTACCATTCCACTTAAATAAGGCATTTCTTTTTCAATAAATTCAATAATTTCTTTTTTATATTTTGAATTTAAAGAAATTGCTCTATATTGTGGTTTGTCATAAATAATTATCCAACCCTCCTTTGAAAGCTCTTTTATTATTTGTTTTAAATTGGAAAATTTTTTGAAGTGCTCTAGTCTATCATATTTTGCACCCCAGTTTCCTTTTCCTCTTGCAAGCTTAAACATTAATTGCGCTTTTTCTACATTTAATGACATAAAAAATATAAAATTTTTAAATATTTAAATGTTTCTATCTTTGATAGTTAATCTATTATTATAGAAACATTTAAATAATAAGATAAATAATAAACTTTATTATTAATAAATTAAAAAGTTCAAAATGAAACAAAAAGAAAATAAATCATTTTTTCTATTACAATTCGGTGATACCCCTCAATTAAGAGTTTTAGATTTTTTAATAGAAAATCATTTTTGGGATTTTCCAATAACTGAAATAGCAAAGGAAAGTAATGTCAGTTATAATTCTCTAAAAGTATTTTTTGAACAATTTCTTAATTCTGGAATTCTTATTAAAACAAGAAAATTAGGAAAATCCAATTATTATAAATTAAATACAGAAAATCAATTTATAAAAAATTTAATAAAACTTGATTGGAGTTTAACAAAAAGAAATATTTTATCAGAAACAGAAAAACAAAAAATTCCGTCTTTGTACTAATTTATTTCTTCTCTAAATTAGTAATTAATTCATCTAAATTAACTTGTTCAACCTTATCAACAATAAATTCAGGATTATTGAAAAACTTGTTCATCCTCACATTTCCAGAAAAAATCATTTCTTTGCCCAATAAATCTTCTTTTTGATTTAATAATCTCTCTGGATTGTCTAATTCAGTAAGCCCCAGCTCTCCAAGAGAATCATGAAATAAAACACCTCTGATTGATTCTGTGCCGTCATCTAAAACAATATTTATCAGGGCTCTTTTTTCAGGAATAATTTTCCCGTGTTCATTGCATACAAAATCCTCTCCTTCTTGTCCAGGTTTTTTCTTGCACTCAGGACAAACATGAAAAAACCTTGGCTCAAAACTCTGAACAACAAAAGCCCTTACACAGGCACTATCACCAACTTTAAAATCAATTATTTTTTTCTCTTTGACAATCTTCTCAATTTTAACATTTTCTAAAATTTCTTTGCTTGGTTTTAATTCAGAAAAACTTCCGAGATGTATTTCATTATCTTTTACAGTTGCGTTAAATATTTCAACCACACTTCCTATTTGAATCTGGTTTTTTTCAATTAATGCAATATGATTAGTGTCCCATAACACAACCTTGATATTAGAAGTTTCATCTGCACAAATAAAATTAGCTACCTTATTATCCTGGCCATTTCTTGTAAATCCTCTTACAGGAAACAAATTAATAATTTTTCCAACAGTATTAACCTTTCTCATTCCAGGCAATAATTCATCTATTTTTAACCTCTCATTATCAAAAGAAATGCCAAGCTCAGCAGCAATAATCTGCGCAGCACCTTCCTTGCTAATCAAGCCAGAAAGTTTTGCTCTTTTAGCTTCTATTTTTCTATCAATTTCCTCTTTATCAACTCCAGCAGATTTAGCAATCTTTTCCAGAATTTTCTCATAATTTCCTTCAACCATTAATTAGAAAAATAACTCTCATTTTTAAGTATTGTGATAGTAAAAAAGAGGATTTATCAAAGTTAAACAAGATTATTTCTAAAGATTATATTCAAATTATGCACATATCAGCACACAAATATTAATAATTACTTTTATCTAAAATTAAAAATGAATAATCCAAAAAAAAATATTATTGATTATACTTCTCAAATAAATAAAGGACTGAAATTTTTTGTAAAAAATAATTTAGGTAAGAAACTTGCATATATAATTTTGAGTAGTTCCTTATTGTTTAGCAATGCCAGTTGTATATCCAGGCATAACAATATGCTACACAATACAGAAAAAAAACAAACCCTTGAAAATAAAGTAGATAAAAATTCTTTTGAACTCAAACCGTATATTGGAATAGGAACCTTATCTACTAAAGAAAAAGATCATCAAAAAGCCACAGGCCATAAAGTCATGACAGTTGTTGGGGTTGATTTAACAAAAGGGGAGAAATTCAAAAAAGGTTTAACATTTGAATATGGGGCAATGGGAGAACCCACAGATGATGACCAGGAAATGATACATGATTATCTTAAACTATTTTTAAAAGCTAAATATGATCGTTCTTTAGGAAAAAAAGGTTTTACAATCTCTCCCCTCATAGAATTTGGAGGAGAATTTTGGAGGAGAAACTCGCCAAAAGGTGATAAAGCAAATGATTTTTTTGGAGATCTTTTATTTCTTGAAGTTCGTCCAGGAATTGAAATAAAAAACAAAAACAAATATTTAGAAGTAAAAGGCATTCTTCCAGTATGGTCATACACAGATACTGGGCACAAGCCAGATGGAGAAATAGGATATGCAGTAAATGCAGGCATTATTTTTAATAAAAAAGTTGATTTTAAACTATTTTATGATAGAACAAGGTTTGATGAAGATGGAACTCAAACCCCTTTTGAATTGCAAAGATATGGATGCTTAATAGGATTTACATACTAAAAATTAATTTTAAAATATTTTTTAATTTTAAATTTCAGCAAAATTTATAAACCTCTTCTAATAAAATAAATTATGGGAATTTCAGCAATTAAAATAAAAATAATGCCTTCTTCACCAGAAATTAATCTAGAAGAATTACAATCAAAAATAAAATCTTTAGTAGAAAATCAAGGTGGAAAAAACAAAGAATATGTTGAAGAACCTATTGCATTTGGATTAAAAGCCATAATTGCATTTTTTGAATGGCCCGAGGAAAAAGAACTTGAACAGCTTGAACAAAACCTGAAAAACATAGAAAATATTAGTTCTATTCAGGTTATTGAAATGAGAAAGGTTGCTTAAAAACACTAAATTTTAATTGCCATTCATGTTTCTAAAAATAACTCTCTTTCATAAATAATTTACAAAAAGCTTATTTAAATAAATATCACTAAAACATTCTTTATCACATTCAACACAAATTCTATAAACTATTATTTATATATTATAATAAGTGTAAATTAATTATAATAAATATCTAAAATGGCCACACTAACCTCAGAACAATTACAGCAAGCAAAAGAACAAATCATCCAGCAAATACAATCAACTTTTCCAGAAGACAAAAAAGCTTCTGCAATAGCACAGCTAAATTCCATGGATGAAGAACAATTAATTGAATTCCTAAAACAAAATAATTTAATTAAAGAAGGAGAGCCAGCACAACAAAAATGTATTTTTTGCTCAATTGTTGAGGGGCAAATTCCAAGCTACAAAATAGATGAAAACAATTCATCAATAGCAATTCTTGAATTAAATCCTATTTCAAAAGCACACACAATAATTATTCCAAAACAGCATATTCCCAGCTCAAACAAGCTTCCAAAACAGGCATTTTCTTTAGCAGAAAAAATAGCTCAAAAAATTAAAACAAACCTTAAACCAAAAGAGGTTAAAATTGCCTCTTCAAACCTGTTTGGGCATGAAATACTGAATATCCTTCCTGTTTATGAAAAGGAGACACTTGAATCTCCAAGGCACAAAGAAGAAGAAACAGAATTATTAAAACTTCAAAAAAAATTAGAAAAAAAATCAAAACCCAAATTAATTAAAAAACCTAAAATTAAAAAAATTAAAGAAAAACTTTGGCTTCCAAAAAGAATTCCTTAAAACAAGTAAAAAACAAAATCAACAAAAAACCAGAGATAAATTAAAATTAAAAAACTAATTAAAAAAACAGGAACAAACGGAATTCCCTGCTTTATTTTAATTTGCTTGTACTTCTTTTTTATTAACTGAATATCTTTTTGACTTAAGCCATCCCAGTTTGCCTTGATTAATCTTTTTCCAACCTTGATATTTTTATACAGCCAGTCACCTTCTGTTAATTTATTTACTCTTACTTCTTTAATCATGCAAACCTCTTCAATTGCTTTTGCATAAAAATAAAAATAAGGAAGTAAAAAAAACAACACCCCGAAAGCCATCAACAAAGGATTAATAAAACCAAAAATTACCAAACAAATTCCCAAGCATGAAAGCAGGTAAATAATTAATTTATTTTTTTTAAATTGCCTTGAAAATTCTTTTGTAAAATTTTTAAAATTTTTTATACTCAGGGCAAAACCCCAGAATAATCCATAAAAAGAACCTATAAACAAAAACACAATTAAAAATACAATAAAAATTCTAAGATTAATTAAAAAATATCCAGAAAAAGGCAATATAGCTCCAAGAGCAATCATAAGTTTTGCATCTCCTCCTGCAAAAATTCTGCTATAATAAAATAAATTGCCTAAAATAAAAAAAATCCCCAGCCCAATCAACCCTTGGTAAAAAAAATTAAAACTTGTTTCAGAAAACAAGCAATAAAAAAATCTAAAACCCAGTGCAAAAATTATAAGGGAAAAATTAACCCAGTTTGCAACCTCCCTTGATTTTAAATCCTGAATACTTGCAAACAAAATCCAGATAAATCCAATCACCCATAAAAACATTATTTCATACATAAAAGAAAAATGTAAAAAGTGTTTATAAAATTTGCTTGCATTCTAAATTATAACACCCTGCAAGTTCTTCTAAAATTACTCTCACAAATGCTCTTAATATACAATCTATTAATAAAAAACTCTTAATAAGCTATTAACTATATCTTTCTCCTGCAAACCCCTTTAAGCTAATTCAATTTACTTTTTCTTTTGAGAAATCCCACTTATCCTGTATTTCCCACCTTTTTTATAAGGATGTTTTTTCTTTTCCTTTTTTTTATTCTTTCTTTTATTTCTTTGTTCAGAATCTGCCATAGCCATGTTTAAATTAAAGAATTAATGTTTAAAATAGTTTTGGAATTATTCTGCAGAGCAAGTATGAGTTATTAGTGTGTTTTTTGTATCTAAATACTGAACAAGTTTTCCAGCAATAACTCTATTATTTTCTTTAGGACAAGCCGTTTTTGCATTATCTAAATTAATTTCATCTGATAAAATTATATCGCAATCAATGGAACATTTTTCTATGCCATACTGAGATTTTTCCTCCGACAAATAATAACAAGTAACATTTTTCAAAGTTTCTGTCTTTTCTTCAGTGTTTAATTCTCTCTTAACCCTGCAATAATCATAAACATTATTTGTAGAACATGCAATACTACAAGCATCAACAATTGTTTTAACATTATTTGAAGGTTTTATCCAAGGGGCAATATTATCCCAGCCAGCTATAAAACCAAATACAAGCATCACCAAAACTATTACTCCTAAAATAATTAAAATAATAGCATTAGTGCTTAAACCCTGACCTCTCTGGTTTTTTGGAAAAAAACTTGAATGAGGGGAAATCCTTTTTACCTCTTTTTTATTATACATAATTAATTCACGGTTGTTTTATTTATAAATATTTCCTTTAATTTTTTTAATCAATAGAAAATTCAACTGAAAACAAAACCCTTTTTTCCCACCATTTTAAGGGATTTAATCCAAAAGAAAAACTTGTTTTTTCTTGTTCTGAATAACGAGAAGTAAGTGAATTTGTTTCTATCTGAGAATTCATTTTTTCAATTAATCCAGTCCCAATTAAAGAATATTGTTTTATTGATATGCTTGAAGAATAAAAACTAAGCAAAGCTATACTGCAAACTGTGAAAACTCCTATCACAAAAATAATTACCGGAATATCAGCTCTCTTATTTTTCATTTTCTTTTTTTATCCATTCATCAATTGTTGCTTTATTATCTTCTTTAATAAGATAAGCCAAGGATGTTTTTGACTTAATCCAATCAACTTGTTTTTTTGACTCTTCATAATTTATCTTTGTTGTTTTTGCTAAAAGAGATGAGGTATATATAAAAATCATTAACATAACAATCACCACAATTGTAGCAATTATCCAGGTCATTGTATTGCTTATTTGAGCTTTTTTATTTAACATTTTTTTCTGTTTTTCTTACAACTGACAAAATTTTAATTAAATACTGATTTTGATTTTTATCCAAAGTGTAAAATCTTCTTTCAATGCATTTTGCTAATTTTTCATATTCATTATCTTCTTGGATTTCACAACTAGAAATTAAACCTGTATTTCCTGCAAACACTTCTTCTGAAATAAGCTGTTGCTGCACATTATAAAAACTAATTTGAATATAATACTGTTCCTTCTCTTTCCAATTATATTCATCCTCTACATTAAAATTTAAATTGCACAATTTCAAAAAATTATCTTTATTTAATAAAATTTTTCCTTCATCATTAATTATTTTTTCCCTTAAAGAGCCCTTATAACTTAAGCAATTTGCAATATTATTTGCTAAAATATTTGCTTCTAATTCTCTTGAATCATAGGGATTGCTATAAAACGCATAAACCATTGCAAAAATACCGCCTGCTACAATAATTAAAATAGCAAACCAATACACTGAAATTATTTTATCTGTTGCCTTTTTATTCATTTTGATTATAATTATTTATTGAAAAAATATAGTAAACTTCTTCACTAACATAAGGAGGTGAAACATCAACATTATTAAAAAAAGAATAAGTATAACCACTATTTTTACTTAGCTTAATCTGTATAATATTATTTTTTATTTGAACAACATCTTCAAAAGGAATTCCATTTTTTTCTGCCAGTTTTTTTGCTTTTTCCATATTTAATTTAAGCAACATAGAAGGTTGAGAAGAATCAATTAACAAAGCAATTTGTTTTGCATAAGATTGCTCTAAAATAATTGCTCCTGCTCCTTGTTTAAAAACAAACAAAATAAGAATTGTGAAAAAAACCAAATTCAAGATAATAAAAATTATATTTTCTGTAAGAATATTTCCTCTTTTTTTCATAACTATAAAAGAAAAATCTAATTAATAAAATTATTGATTATTGAAAAGTGAGTATTTCTTCGCATTTGAGTGATTTGAATACATCTGAATTAACTTCAATTATTGTTGGACGTAAATATTCATCTCCAGATAAGCCTTTTAAAGTAATTCCAACCAGTGTACTTGTGGCCCCTCCTGTAGTAATAAGACCTGCCCCCACTATAAAAGGAACAGAAGGAGCAAGAGGGGTAAAAGTTAATGCAAAAACTGCCAAACCCAATCCAGCCCCACTTACTGCCCAAGATAAAGTGCTAATTTTACTAGAAATTCCAATTATAATATAAAATTGGTTATTTACATCAAAATTATTAAATTCTTTCTCTATTTCATTTAAATATTTTTCAAATTCTTCTAAATCATTAAAACCATATAAATATTCTAAATAACTTATTTCATTTTTAGAAATTTTCTTATCAGCCAAATATTCATAAAAATCCTTTTGATTAATTTTTGCATTTTCAATCCCATATCTTTCTTCATCTTTTTTCAAACTATCATCAAAAGCAATTTGAGAACAAATAGAACAATAAAGTTTTTTTGTCATATCTGATTGAACATAATCTACTTTCCCTTCCCCAAACATCCACCAGCAATCAGCCATTTCATCTGCTAGAACCTTGTAAAGCTCTTCTTTATCTTTGACTTTTGCAATTTCAGGTTTTGTCATTTGCTCACAACTACCATCAGCAGTAATACACAAATATTTAGTATGGCAATTCAAGGAAACAGCTTCTTGAGCAAGAGCAGAATTTCCTTTTAAAATAACAGAATTATGACATACTTCTTTACTAGTTGTTTCTCCTAAATTTAATCTAAATAAAAGAAATAAGATAACAGCAAAACTAGTAATTAAAATAATTAAAAGCACTATTTGCTGTGTTGTTAATTCTGCTTTTTTCTTTTTCATTACATTACCCCCATTCTTTTAAGCATAAAATACAATGCAGTTAAAACTACTCCAAAAAATACAATCCAGATTAAATACTTTATCAAACTATCAAGATTCATTTTTCTTTAATTATAATTTCATTGTTTAATTTATTAATTAACAAAAACTGCTTGTTAATTTCAATTTCTAATTTTTCCTCTTTCAAATCAGGCACTATTAGACAAACTCCATTCACGCTACATTCTTTTAATTGCCTATTTAAAAATTCACCAATATCCCAAACATCATCACAAATACATAAACAATTTTTTCCTGCACAAGAATTAGGTTTTTCATCGATAAAACTAATTAAATTCCAACCCAAAGGATTTTGTAATGCGAATAAAACCTCTTGTTTTTTAGCAGATCTAACTTCTTCAATAGCTGTTTCAAGGCTTCCTGTACTATTTTTTAAAGTAGCTGTAGCATATTTTAATTTCTCTTCTCCAACTTTTGCAAAATATAATGCAGTTAAAAAATAAATTAAAAAAATAATGCAAATCACTGCAATAATTATTTTTAAAGTTTCTTCTGCCAATAAAAATCCTTGCTTATTCATTTTAATAAAAATAAAACAAAACTTGTAATATTCCCCCCTAAAGTATTATTAAAAAAATCAATTACATAATTTTTAAAAAAGAAATATAAACTAATTACTACAATTACAACTACAAAAACTCCTACAATTATTTTTATTAATTGTTCAATTGTTAATTCCATTATATCCTAAATAAATTTTTAATTTGATCTATTAAAGTAAATCCTTTTTCTTTAAGTAAAAAAATAGAAATTACAATGATGGTAAGAACAGCAATTGCTATTAATATCCATGGAAGATATTCTGAAATAACCCCTTTTTTTCTCATAAAATCAAAAAACAAAACTAATTAATAAATCTTCCTAAACTAAACCACCCAATACCACTGAAGACAAAATAAACAATGCAAGAGTTGCAATCAATGCAGTGATAAAATAAAGCAAAATTCCTCTTCTAAGATTTATTCCTGTTTTATTTGTTTTTTCAAGCTTGTCTTCTCCAGAATCAATAGTCACAAGAGTTGAAGTTAAAATAAAAATTATCTGCACAAGATAAATTCCAATAGAAATCTGAAGATAATAAGGAGGTATCATTTTTGTCAAGTCAAAAATCTGCAAAATAGTTCCAAGATTTCCAATCCCTCCTGCTCCTGCTTCGCCTAAAGCAGGCATATTAAGCTTGTTTAAAATAGAAGTAATCATTGAAGCCAGGCCCACAACAATTCCAGAAAGAAGAGGTGCCAGAAAAACCATATTACTTTTCATATCAGAAACAATCTCAGCAAGCATGTCCTGAAGCCTGCTTGTAATTTTATGAATATTCTTGACATATTCTGAAATACTCATTAAACTTATTGCTGCAATATTTAATCCCTTTTTTGCAGACTCAATCAATACCCTCATGCTTGTTGCAATTAAATCAGAAGGATAATAGCTTATTGCCCCTCTTGTTGGATTAAAAATAGCTTTTTCAACACTCATCCCCATTCTTTGAATATTATAATTAACTCTTCTAAAAAAATCCTCTGTTTTCAACCCTCTTGAAGACTCGGCAACTCTTCCAAAAACAAGCTCAGCAGGCATGCCATTGCCCATCCTGTTTCCTAACTGAAACAAAGAATTATTAAATTCTTTTTCAAGCTGCCTTGTATTTTCTCTTTCCACAATTAAATCTTTTGTTCTTGCCTTAAATGAAATTGAAAAAAACAAGGCAAGTCCAAGAGGAACAAACATGCTCAAAAACAAAGCACCCACCCCAAAAGGCCCTGCAGATCCATTTCCAGTATCAACAAAATCAAAAATCTTTTCCTCTCCAATTATTTCCAAACCAAGCTGGGAAAAAGCGTAATCTTTTTGCAGTCCAAACGCCTCAGGCAGAGGAGTATACTGAAAAATTAATGGCAAAAAACCAATTATAAAAAAAGGCAGACAAATCAAAAACGTAGTAAAATAAGAAGATTTATCTTTATACTTATAATAAAGAGGGTTTCTTTCAAGCAAGCTGGTTTCCCCATATCCCCCTGGCCTTAGCATCATTATTTTATCAGTTAAATAAAAAACAAAAAAAGGAATAATCAAATTAAATAAAATAAAAACATGATGCCATTTTAAAATATCTCCAATCATTGCTGAAGCAAGAGGCAGCAAAGCCAATCCAAGTGTAGGTAAAACAACCCCCAGCATATAAACATTAGTTAAAGGGCTTTTTACTGTATGAGTAAATTTAAGCATTTTATCATAAACCCCGTCAAGAACAACCTGCAATGCCTTTTCCAGTGTTGTAATTCTTCGTTCATTGCTAGGTTCAAACAAACTGCTTTCAATTAAATGAAATGATTCAATAAATTCTGTAGAGTAATCTTTCCATGTTTCAAGATAATTATCCAGACTTTCTTTTATTGTTGAAAATTTTCCAATAGAAACATTATAAAAAACTTTTTTAAAATCAAATGCAAGAGGGGGCTGCATATGTTCTGAAGCAAAAGCAATTGCTTTTTCCAGATTAGGAGTATGCCTCATATAAATTACAATATACAAAATAGCAGGAACCATTTGCGAAGAAGCTTTAAGCCTCCACTTATTAGCAAGCCGGGAAGGATAACCATTTACAAAATAAAATAAAAATAAAGCTAAAACCACCATTAAAAAGAAAAACAAAAATGGAAAATTCCCAAGATTTCCCTTTATCAAAGCTACTGAAACAGAAATTATCAGCCCCAGCAAAAACACACTTAAAAAAACCATCACACTTAATGCCATTGGTTTCCAGGGTTCAACATCTATATGTGCAATATCAAGATTTCTCTTAATTTTTTCCTGATCTTTTTCAGCAACTCTCAATTTCAGGATATTTCCCAGACTATTGCACCATCTTTCATAATGAGTCAGCTCACTAAACATCTCTCCCTTAAACCTAATATATTCCTGACTATAATCAGCATTCTTAATTTCAGAAGTTTTTATTTGCTTCTCAATGCGAGCCCCGTGTTTTCTCAAAATATCTTCTACATCAACCATCTTTTATCAATAATAAGTAATGAAAATTAATTAATAAATGTTTAGAAAATTAAATTATTTTTTGAACTCAATAATATTTTATTAAAAATCATATCTAATTCCAATAATCCCGCCTAAAGCATTAACACCTGAGTTCTTTTTTGCTATACCAGCATTTGAAGTATGCCCTAATTTACCCTCTACAAAAGATGACCATTTTTTTTCTTTATCAATATACTTACGAACACCTGCACCGGCTTGAAAGGTAAATTGCAATGATTGCCCAATAGGATTATTTTCTGTAGGTTTGTTTGCATCTGTATAAACAACACCTGCACCAACCTGAATATATGGTTCTAAATCCCAACCATCTGGAGTTATATTATAGCGAATTAAACCATTAAGACTAGTCATAAAATTACCAAATCCTTTGTAAATAAGTGAATTAGAAAACTCGCCCAATAATTCAAAATTACCTTTAGGCAAAATCAAATATTCTTTTGTATCACTTTTCAAAAATGACCCACGTATATTTATCTGAGCATAATGAAAATCAGGGATATCTGGACCAATACCTGAAGGTGCAAATAAGGCCCCACCCCCTACTTCAACAGCTTTTAAAATCTTGTCCTCTAATTCATTAGACAATTTCTCAATAGAATTATTCTTCTCTTTTTTACTAAATTCAACACCATTAGATCTATTTTTTAAATCAAATGCTAATTCAAAATTATAAGGTAAATAATCATTCAAAAGCAACTCTGAATTACGAGGATTCTTAAATTCATTTGAAGATTTAAACTTCCAATCTGAAGCCATTGCAACATTATTTTTTAAAAAAAATAATAAAGAAGTGGCTATAAATAATTTCTTAATAGTTTTTTTCATAATTTACTCAAAAATATTTTAATTTATAAGTTTTTATATCCCAAAATATAGATAATTAAAGAATTAAAAATCAACCATCTTTTATCAATAATAAGTAATGAAAATTAATTAATAAATGTTTAGAAAATGTTAAATCAATTTATAACTCTGTATTATTTCTTAAAATTACACTCGCACATACTCGAAACATATGAGATTATTAATGAAAAGATTATGTTTATCTCAATGCTTATATTAACTATTTTCTACTAATTGAACAAAAAAAGTAATTTTAAATCAATATAAGTTTATTATAAAATGCTGCATTAAATAATTTATCTTTTGGAGAATTTACTTTTTCTTCAACCTCTCTTTTTCCTCTTCAATCTCTGCTTCAAAAGCCCTTATTTCTTTTTCCCAATACTCTTGCAATGCATAATTTTTCCCTTGATAAGTTTTTATTTTTTCTATATGTTCTTCTTTCTTTTTTTCTAAACTATTTATTTTCTTTAATTTTTTCTTTCTGCTACCCATTTTACTTGTTCTTCTATTTTTTTTATAATATAACCATAAATCTTGGTTGCATCTTCAAAAGAAGTAACTCTTTCAACCCTCTCATCATTTTTTAATCTGATATATGCCCCATAAGAACTAATGGAATTTGTAATCTTTTTAACTAATTTAAGAAATTCCGTGGTACTTGATTTTTTATTATGCATCAAACAATCCACAATATATAATTCGCGCAATCTTAAAATTAAAGAATAAATAATATTATCTGAAATCATTTTTCCTCCAATCTCCAGCACAGCCTTATTCATTTTCATAGCAGATTTTGTTGTTTCAAAATGCCATCTTAAATTTTTTTTAGTTAAAAGAGTTTTTTTATAACCTAAAATTAAACTTTCATTTAACAAAACTTTTGCTTCCCTTAACATTGGAAGAATAGGAAGAATATTATTTTTCAAAGAATTTTCCATTTCTTTTTTAGAAATCAAAAGGAGGTTATATTTTCCTTGTTTAAGTTGCTTATTAGTTTTATTTGTTATCACCAAGATATCAATATCACTTTTTTCTGTCTGCTCTTTCCGAGCATAGCTTCCGACTAAATAAATTCCCTGAATATCATACAAATATTGCTGAAGAATCTCCAGTGTTTCTTTTTGTATATTAAAGGGTTTTTCAACAAGCTCTATTCTTGCTTTTCCACCATACCATTCTTTTGGCAAAACAACTCCTGCACTATTTCCTAATCTAATAACAGGCTTGATTAATTCTTGTTTCATTTGTTATAACAATGTTATAACTCTTTATAAAATTTATGGTAATGAAATATTTTGAAAAGTTTAACCTCCTCCAAACAATCTCTTAAAACAAATCAACTAGGTAAGTCTATAAGAAAATTTCCTTTCGTCCGCTAAAATATCGAACGAAACCAATTAAGAATCTTTTTAATCAATCCTTCACTAATACACTCTCCAGAAACACAAACATTGCTTTTACACTCAAAGTTATTTTCGCAAGACATTTCTTTATCTAACTGCTCTAAAAATTCATAATTATCAGAACAATAATTCTCACTTTTCCTATAACCAAATGGATAACACTTATTGTCTAATTCACAACCTGAACAAATGTAATCCATTTTACCATCATTTCCTAAAATTTCAGTGTAGATATTCTCTTCACCACCAGTAACTATTTCGATATCAAGACAAACTCCTTTTTCACATCCATTTAAACATTTAATAGGAATTCCCATAATACCATAATCATCTTTACAAACCCACTCAATTAAAGTATCTTTTTCACAAGAATCTTCTCCTTGAATTAGTTGCCAAGTGCCATCAGGTTCAGGGTATTTTTCAATATCTATACCAGTAGTTATCCCTTTTATTGAATAATTTAAACCACTATCAGAATCAATACAAGAAGGTTCTGGTAAACAAACCCCAAATGCACACCCTCTTGGACAGACATAATTTTCTTCATTTGCATAATCTAAAGTATCACAATAATGTTCATGGAGGGTATTTTTATCAAAACAATAGTCTGATAATTCTCTAAAGACCCCTGTATGATCTATCCCAGAAACAATCCCATTTCCATAATAATTTTTTCCACCATCTGAATCTAAACATCTTGGAGATTTTGGAGCAACATATTTTGTAACATATTGCCTTTCAACAGGAAGATAATTTTCTCCATCAAAAATAGCACAAGTACAATTAGTATTATTTGTAGCAGTGCAATCCCCATTGCAAACATCATAACTTCCAGAATATTGATGTATAGAAAATTTACAATCACAAACATCGCAATTCAAAAGAGAGCCGGTTATTTCATCATAAGAAACGCAACTAAGAGGTTGCATTATTTCTCCTATACAAGCACCATCTTGACAGCCTGAAAGGCATTCTATTCTCTGTACCCGTATCAACCCATCATCTCCACAGTAATACTCATCAATAAATAAATTATTCTGACAAACATCAACCTCGCTGTGAAAATTTTCATTCCAAAGAGAAATACCTTCTATAATACCCCTTTTATAAATATTAATTCCTCCGTCACTATCTTCACAAGTCTCGGCACTCACAAAACTAATCCCCAATAAAAAAATTAAACCAATTAACAAAGTAAATTTTTTCATAATTATAACATGAATAAAGTTATTTTTAAATGTTTTGGGAATTTAATTTTTTCTCAAATTCTCTTCTTCCTAATCTCCTGATTCAACCATTTACGCCTCGCTTAATTTCTTCTCAATTAAATAGGGGGGGTGATGCTGGCTCAAATCTTCCTCTTCTTAACTTCAGTATTCAACCATTTCTGCCATTCTGGAAAAACTCTTTTAGACAAAGGTAATCCAATTTCTTTAATTATTTTTTCAGAAATTTTATGAAACTCATAATTTGCTAATGAATTAAAACCAGCCTCTAAAAGATTATTATCCCCAGTTAAATTAGACACATTAACAAGCTCTTTTTTTATCATTGCTCTTAAAAGAATATTATCATAAACCGCATCCCAGTTTCCTGCCCACCCCTTTACATTAGAAGCAATATCTTTTATTATCTCGCTATCTCCATTAATTAAATCATCACTTGGTTCTAATTCATCTTTTTCCACATTATATCTCATTAAATCCACAAAACCTTTTTCTTCAAGAGGATCTTTTTTCCAGTGCTTTCTTACCTCAGCTAATTGCAGCATTCTTCTCCATGAATGAAGCCCGTCAGGAGATTTTATTGGATTGCAAACAGTAATTATATCTGTTGCCTTAAAACTAGTAGCAGGCACTTCTAAATCATTTACAACCCTGTCAAAAACACCATAAGGTGAAGCTCCGTGAATTGTTCCTGCAACAACATTAGCCAGTGCTCCAACCCTCATTGCCTCATACAAAGCCTTGGCTTCAACACTTCTTACTTCCCCTAAAATTAAACAACTATCTCCTAATCTTAAACTTGTTCTTATTCCATCATCTGCTGAAACTTCTGAAGTAGTTTTTAACAAGGCAGAACGAACCTTCATCCTTAAAATATCATAATTAAGTTTTCTTAAGGCATTAACAGGAAGTTCCAAAGTATCCTCTATAACAATAATTCTAAATTTAGGAATAATTTCCAACATTAAGCTTCCAAGAAGAGATGTTTTACCAGAACTTCTTGTTCCAGAAACAAGCAAGGTTCTTGAGCCACTTATTAAAAAACTCAATAAACCAGCAGCAAAAGGATTAATCATTTTATTTTTTATAAACAAAGGTAGGGTCCATGGCTCTTCTCTGTGTCTTCTAATAGCATAAGCCAACCCATCAGGAGAAAGAGGTCTTTGAATTATTGCAATTCTTGCTCTTATATTTCCTATTGATAATTGGGTATCTAAAATAGGATTTGCTTCATCAAGAGGTCTTCCAGAAATCATTCTAAACTTTGCTGCCCAGGAATCTACATCTTCCTGGCTTGGAATAATATTTGTCAGACATTCATCATAATCCTGATGTCTTGCAAAAACCTGAGTCAATGGAATAGGGGCATTTAAAGCAATATCCTGAAGTTTTTTATCTTGAAGAAGAACTTCAATAAGTCCAAAACCAATTGTATTTCTCACAAGAATAGTCGCAAGTTTATTTAAATCAGAATAATTTATCTTAATTGCTTTTGTTTGAGCTAAATCCTGTATCAAATCCTTGGACACATTAAAAAAAACCTGCCTTGTTCTTTCAGTATCTATAAATTCTTCTGCTTTTGGTTGGTGTTCAATTAAAACATTTCTTGCCAGATTTAAAAGCATGCTATGATCCTCACTCAAAGAATTTTCTGGAGGATTTAAATGATAAATAAATTTTGATTCATTTTGCTTTTTCAAGATAGTCACCCAAGATTCATCAGAATCCATTCCTGAAATTTTATACTGGTCAATAATTTCTGCATCTTCTGGCAAATCCAAAACAAGCCTAGTAAAAGTAAAATTAGGAATTACATCTGGTTTGAAAATACGATTATAAATCTCCCTGTCTCTTTTTTCATAATCTCTCATAAAAGATAAAGAAGTTTGAATCAGTTTTGTATTCTCAATTAACTTAAAAATCCTCTCTAAAAAATTTATATAGTTTTTTTGATCTGTTTTAAACTGAGTATCTATTTTTTCTAAAAAAATTTTTTCTTCAATAACAAGTTTTTTCATATCAGAATAAGCAGAAATAGGATCTCTTTTTAATAAAAAAAGAAAAGAAAAAATATCATTGTATCTTTTAGAAAAAAATTGCTCAACATTAGTAATTAATTTTTCCTGGGACAAAATCTTTTCCTGCCTGATTAAAAAAACATAAAGCTGAGCAATTTCCAAAAGCAAAAAGGTTTCATTAGAATCATAATTATAATTTTTTTGCTGAACAAGAACAATTCTTGAAACATTTGGATTTTCAACTAAGGCATCAATTGTCCTTTCCATAATTTCGGGATAATCAGAAATACTTGGCACATAAGGAGCCCCAAGATAATTAATATAAAGAATATCTTCTTCCCCCTCTCTTTGCACCTCGTAAGAATACAAGGGTTTTTCTTTTTTAAATTGCATTACCTAACAAAACAAAATGTGTTTTTATATTTATCACAAAACAAGCACCACTTTTCAGTTTTAAATTAAAATCAAATATTTTATGAAACTTTTAAGTTTGCAAAACAGATAATTTGAAAATGTAAAAAAAATATTTGCTCTCTAAAATTATTTAAATAGAAAAAATTATTCCTCAATATATTCTATTTGCTGTTTTAAGATTGCTTCTTGGATATTTCCCGGCTTATCAATAACCCAATACTTCCAATATGGTTTATTCCACCAAGAATGAAATTTAAGGTTAACTCTTCCCTTAAAGAATATCTCCATTAAATGATTGTCTAAAACAGTTCTTAAATATGATCTGCTTGGTTCTGGAAGATTCTCATTATAAGGCTCATCAGCTATTCCGCCAGGAATATGCATTCTTCCATCTTCAAAAAATCTTTCATATGCTAGACTAAATCCTTTTTGATAATCTTTTAAAGGAAAATGAAAAACTTCATTAGAATCAATGAATAAATGCAATCCAGAAGAAACCTTCTTGAAATCAAGTGTTCTATTTTCAAGATTTTCATTAACCTTCACTGTGCCTCCCATTGAACCCACAAGCCTTATGTAAAGAAAATCTGTTTCATAGTTATCTAAACACACGCTAAGATTTTCAAAATCCAATTCTTTAGGCATCCAATATTGTTCCATAAATTATGAATAATCTACAAACTATATAAATTTTTTTAAAAACTTTCCTCTCGTTTCACTACTTAATTAAATTATACTAAAAATTAGCCCTGTATAAAAAGCAAAATAATAAATAATACATTCAATCAAATTTATCTCAACACAACAAATCAATCACAACAAATTTAAACCCTTTTAACTTTAAATTTTTATGGAAGAGGGAACAGATTATTCTAATCAAATATTGGAAAATACAAATATAAAACTAAGAGATTTGGAAGAAAAACAAAGAATATTAAAAGACAGGCTTCTTTTAATAGGACAAAATCTTATAGAAATAAAAGAAAAAAATAATGAAGAAATACTGGAAATAAAAAAAAATATGGAAATGCTGAAGAGAAATACAGAAAGATTATTATCTTTTTTAGAAACCGCCTCAACTGAATTTTCAAAATTTGCAAAAAAAGAAGATTTAGAAATATTATCAAAACAAGCTAAAATGTTTCAGCCTTTGGACTTTGTAAGAAAATCTGAATTAAATAAATAAAATGGCCCTAATAGAAGAAATAATGCAAATGAAAAATAATGGAATGCAAAACAGAGAAATTGCCATGTCACTCCAAGAAAAAGGAATTTCTCCTAGAGAAATAAACGATGCTCTTAGCCAGGCACAAATAAAAAGTGCTGTTTCAGACCAAAATGGAGAAGATGCATATAATATTGAAACTCCTATGCCTAATTCTCAAGAAATATATTCCCCTCAAACAATGGAAATACCTGAAGAAACATATGCACCCCAACAAGAATATGCTCCCCAAGATTCCTATAATGAATATTCTGCTCAACCAGCAAATGACACAGAATTAATAGTAGATATTGCTGAACAAGTTTTTTCTGAAAAAATGAAAAAAATAGAAGAACAAGTCAATCAAGTAAACCAATTTAAAACAATTGCCCAACTACAAATACAAAATAATTTAGAAAGAATAAAAAGAATTGAAGCAATAATAGATAAATTACAAATTTCAATACTTGAAAAAATAAGCTCATATGGTACAAACATTGAAGGAATTAAAAAAGAGATGTCTATGATGCAGGATTCTTTTGGAAAAGTTATAAATCCTTTATTATCAAGCAAACATACTATTCATAAAAAAATTTCTAAAAAATAAATCTATTAAAATTTAATCCTTTCCTCTCAGAGCTCGTGCTTAATATGAAGATTTACTCTGTTGAGGATAAGGCTCCTCTAAGAGCTTGGGCAAAAGTAGATTTATTTCCCTCGGTTTTTTTTGTATTTGCACTTCCAACAATAATTCCGATTACAAGTAAGATTGTCACAGCAACTGCAACAGTTCTCCAGTTGTCATACCACCAATAACCAGCACTCCAACCTAAACTGCCTGCAGTATTAATTAAAACTATTATAGCAATAATAACCCCAATACCCATTAAAGTATACATTGTTGCATTACTATCTGGATCAGCAAACATTCCTGCAAAAATCAATAACAAAAGAAGCACAACCAACCCAACACCCATTCTTGGAAAAATTTCAGAAAAAAAGATTGGAACAAAATCAAACTGCAAAGCCATTAAACCCACAACAAGTGCTATAATTCCATTAATAGATTTGTTTTCTTTAAAAAGTCTTATTTGATTTAAAATTCCAAACACAAGTGCAAATATCAATAAAAAAGGTAAAACATAACTAAAAAAACCAGCATTATTCATTTCATTAAGAAAATCTCCTATACCCCCTCCTTCAAAATAAGAATACGAAGCAAGCATTAAACTCTTTAACATATAATAACTTAAGATATATTATTTAAATATGTTTCTAAAAAGTTGAGTGCATTTTATTTCCTACTATTTCTTAAAAACTAAATTCTGCAAGGTAAAAAATTTTATCTCTAACTAAACTTTAAAACTTGCTTATTTAATAACCCTTTATATTAATAATAACTCCCATCAAATTTCTAATTTAAAAATTAATTTATTTGATAATTAAATTCTAATTAATCAGAATTTTTTAAAACAACTGCCAAAGCAACTGCAATTACAACCACAAATAAAAGATTTGTCCACAAAGCACTACTCCAGGTTTGATTGAATAACAAATCTAAAATACCCCCATGAATTCCTGTTGCCCACAAAAGAGCCATAATAACAGCAATAACAAGAACTATTCCTACTGTCCATTTAACACCTTTATTCTTTAAAAAATTTTCTTTTAAACTTTCTCCAGATACAAATCCCCATAACATCAAACCTACAAACATCACAATTAAAGCCACAGTTAAGAATAAAATGAGATTGCCAACAACTTCTGTAGGATATAATACACTCACAAAAATCAATCCAATCACAAAAGAAATTAAAGCATTCAATTGTTTTTTGCCCTCTCCAAAAAGTTCTGTTTTTTCAAGAAGTGCAAATACTATAAAAAAGATTAATAAAAACGGAAAGGCAAACCTAGTAAGAATAGGATGTTGTAAAATTGTTTCTTGTACAGCCATATTAAAATAAATAAAGATTAACTAGTTTTTAAATATTTCCGAAGTTTCAGTCCTATACAAATAAAAAATATTTCTGCTCGACAGAGAATTGTAATTAATAAAAGAGGCAGAAGACAATTAATAATTAAATTAATATTACTAATCTGAATGATTTCACAGGGGTTTTGCCTTAATTACAATTTCTAATTGATAAAGGTATTTTTAATTTAACTTTAAAGATATTGGAATTAGAGCTTCTAAAATCATTTAATTACTGATATTGGTGATTTATATTAATAATTTATGCACCTTATTTTATGTATAACAAAAGAGCTGTCATTTAATTGAAAGTGTACTTAATGATTAAAGATAAATGAACGAGTTTTTAGTTTCCCATCATTTGTACTAATTATGTAAAAATCATTCCAAAAAATATGAACTATTTATTTTAATTCTTGCAGCAAACAATAACATTCATATAAGGTGGCCAAGAAGATGTGCTGCTTGTTGCTCCTGTGCCTGATGCGCTTGTTGCTCCATGACTATGAGCAGTTCCACTACCAGCGGAACCTGTGTTGACTGATAATGGCTTTGCACCAGTGCCTGAGTCTGGAATAAGCCAGTACGAATAGCCAGGGGTACCGCTCCCAGCTAAAGTAGTATATGAATGTGTATGTGCCGCCAAATTCGCTGCAGTCAAAGCATAACTTCCACCTGTATGTGTATGACTCACGCCCGTATGAGTATGACTCTCACTTCCATCTATTCCTCCAGGAGTTGCTGCACCTCTTATTGTTCTGCTATCAAATCCAGAATCTCTTGTCCACCCAGCAGGACAACCTGTCTGAGTTCTTGAAAAAACACAAAAACCAGAAGAAATACCTTCAGCAGGCCAGCTTGTTCTTGGAACTCCGCCTAAATTAATTGAACCAGCTTCAAGGGTATCTGCTTTTAAACTAGGTATTGATTTACTCCAGTCCATTTCTCCAATACTATGCCCGAAAACAGAAGGTTCATTTGTATTAAAAGCATTAACAACAAAAGTTCCAATTCCAATTAATATAAAAATTCCCAATAAAATAAGAGTATAAATCAATCTGTTTGTTGAATCACTTCTTTTTTCCATTTTATACACTTGCTAAATTTTTGGGGTTTTTATAATTTTGTATTTAAATAAATTCTCAAAAAATTATCTTCTCTATTAAAATTGCGCTCCCCCATGCTCATGATATAAAAAACTATTAATAACAAAATTCCTTTCCAGAAATACACATATCCTCTTTTAAATAACTCCCTCAAACAAGATAAAAAACACTTTTAAAAATCTAAATCAAATCCTCTGGAATTTCTTCAATCTCAGAATCCTGGCTTGGCAAAGCAGCCTTATTGATTATAAAAATATCACTAATAGCCCTCACAAACTGGTGAGGAATTATCACTCCTTTTGCTCCTCCAATTAAAGATAAAACACTCCCGCTAACCCTAATTCTCCAAGCCTCTACTTTATTCTCATATAAATTAGCCTCTTCAATTTCTCCAAAATAATCTCCAGAGTCTGTATAAACTTTGGTTCCAATAACATCACTAATTTTCTTAATACGCATATTAAAAATTAAGATATATTCTTTAAATAGTTTTCCATTATCCATCAGGTATTTTGCAACAACACAAAATATGAGAACATTTATAAAAATTAATTAACAATTAAAGATATGATAGATAAAAAGGAATTTGCTTCAATAATTGTGATTTCTATTATTCTTGCATTTACACTTAGCTTAGTTCAAACATGGAAAATCTTCCTCTATACTCTTCTGTCAATTTTTCTCATTATTTTAATCAACATTCTTGCAAAAAAAATAACCAGTTATTATCTGGATTCTGAAATAAAAATAAAAATTTGGGAAATTAAAAGATTTGGATTCAAAGCACACTACCATCTTAAAAGAGCTTTTCCAGCAGGAGCTTTTTTCCCAGTTATTTTTACTGCTTTTTCATCTGGATATTTTAACTGGATGGCTTGTCTGATTTTTGATGTAAAAACAAGAATTTACAAAGCAGCAAAAAGACACGGACTTTATTCTTTTTCAGAAATTCCTGAGTATCATATTGGATTAATTGCAGCTTCAGGAATCGGGATAAATTTATTTTGTGCAATTATAGCTTATTTAATTGGTTTTCAGGAATTTGCAAAATTAAGTATATATTATGCATTTTTTAACATACTTCCATTATCAGATTTAGATGGAAATAAAATCTTTTTCGGAAGCCTTGTAATGTGGAGTTTCTTAGCATCATTAACTCTTATTGGAGTTATCTTTGCATTATTTGTTATATAATTAATAAATTAACATAAAACTATTTATATCTCTTATAATTTCATGAAATATGCCAGAAAAATTTCTACAAAATATAATCCCAAGGGAATATCAAAACAAAATATTCAAAACATGTTCAGAAAAAAATTGTTTGGTTGTATTGCCCACTGGATTAGGAAAAACCCTAATTGCATTAATGCTTACAATAAGAAGAATGAGGGAGTTTCCTGGAGAAAAAATATTATTTCTTGCCCCTACAAAACCACTTATTCAACAGCACTTAATTTCTTTTAAAAAATATCTTCCAGAATTATTTGGAGACATGCAATTATTTACTGGTATGGTAAAAGCAGAACAAAGAAAAAAAATATGGCAGACAGCGGATATAATTTTTTCAACCCCCCAATGTGTAGACGGAAGCTCAATAATATTTACAAAAGATGGTCCTATTAAAATAAAAGAATTTCTCAATAAATTTAAATTTAAAAAACAGATATATGGAAAGAAAAAAGCCTTTGTTGCAGATATAAAAGAAAAAGTGTTGGGCTTTGATGGGGAAAAAATTAGATTTGTGCATGCGAAAAAAGCATGGAAATTGCCTGCAGAAAAATTAATCTCTTTTAAAACTGAATTGGGGAACCATTTAACATGCACTCCAGAACACCCCCTCCTTACAATTAATGGTAATGGGGACTTAAACTGGATAAACGCAGAAGATTTAAAACAAGGGGATTATATAGCTTCGATAAATAAAATTTCAATAAATAAAAATGAAAATCATCTTTATCTTTTATTAAAGAATTCGAAATTAAAGATAGCAGATAAAAATCTAACATTACAATTATTGAAGAAGATAAAACAAAATAAGAAATTCTATAAAAATATAAGAAAATTTTCAAAATTTAGATATAACTTTATGCCTTTAAAACAATTCTTAAATCTATCCAAAAAATTAAATTTTGAACTTCCAAATGAGATAACTGTAACCGATTGGACTGGAAAAAGCACTCCAATAAAAATACCTAAATTCGTAAACAGAAAAATAAGTTATATCTTGGGGGCAATGTTAGGGGATGGCCACTTGGGAAATAGAAAAGGACATGGCGGTGAAGTAGTATTCTCAGATTTAGGATCAGAAAAAAGAATGGAATATTTTAGGAAAGAAATCTCTAAAGTTTTTGGGATAAAAATGAAAAAAGATCAAAGAAAAGGATTAATTAGTTATAACAATGCATTATCTGAAGTTCTTTCAAATTTGGGAGTTCCAAAAGGTAATAAAGCAAAAAAAATAAGAATCCCAAAATTTATTTTTTTCAGCTCCAACAAATGTATAACTAGTTTTATTAAAGGAATTTTTGATACAGATGGAAGTGCGAGTAAACATTCTATAAGCATATTTAGTGCAAGTAAAAAATTTATAAATGATATGAAGTGGCTTTTTCTAAAAATAGGTATAAAAGGCAATATTGAAGAAAGAAAAAATTTCGGGAATATAAGGGGGAGAAAAATTAAAGAAAGCGTCATATACACTTTTAGATTTTCAGGGAGAAAACAAATTGAAGAATTTTTAAAAACATGTGATCCTGAACAAAGCAAATGTGAAAAATTGATAAATATGCTTAATAATACAAAAAAACCTTACACAAGATCTAAAAAAATCATCCCCGTACCAGAATTATTAAAAAAAATATACAAATTAAATAAAAATAAATTCCCTTATTATTTAACTTCATGTTTTTCTGTTGATAATCTAAAAAAAATAACTACTTTATGTAAATGTGAAAAAACAAATAAACTCAAAGAAATATTAAACCTTCCAATAAGATGGACAAAAATTAAAAAAATAGAAACTAAAAAAGAAAAAACCTTAACTTATGATTTAACTGTTGAAAAAGAACATAATTTCATCACAAATTTCATAATAAGTCACAATACTATAGCTAATGATTTAAGAGCAGGAAGATATAATTTAAAAGATGTGAGCCTTTTAATTGAAGATGAAGCGCACAGATGCATTAAAAATTATGATTACAATTATGTTGCTCAGCAATATAAAAAACAGGCAAACAACCAGAGAATTCTTGGTTTAACAGCATCTCCTGGAAATGACTTATCCAAAATAAAAGATATTTGTAAAAACCTCTCAATACAAGAAGTTGAACTAAGAACAAGAGATAGTGGAGATGTTAAAAAATACCTGCAAAAACTAGAATTTGAAAAAATAATCCTGGATTTCCCTCCTGAACTTGAAGAAATAAGACATATATTGTTAAAATTATATAACCAATATGTGGATGAATTAAAATCCAGAAGAGTCTTATTCAAGCCGGCATCAAAAATAAACCTGATAAATCTTCAAAAAGAATTAATGGCTAGTTTGGCTAGAGGAAATAAAAATTATAATTATTTATTGGGTGTAAGTGCCTGTGCGCAGGCAGTAAAAATCCAGCATGCATTAGAACTTTTAGAAACCCAAACTCTTGAAAGTTTTAATAAATATTTAAAAAAATTATTTAGCCAGGCAGCAAAAAAACAAAGCAAAGGTGTTGTAAAACTAGTAGCAAGGCAGGAATTTAATTTTATTTATATGCAATCAAATGAGTTATTAGCAAAAAATTTTGAACATCCAAAACTGGAAAAAATAATTGAAATAATAAAAAAAGAACAAAGCAAAAATGAAAAATTGAGAATTATTGTATTTACTCAATTCAGAGACACTGCAACTATAATTTCTAAGAAATTAAACAAACTCAAGGGCATAAAAGCAAAAGTTTTTATTGGACAAGCAAAAAAAGAAGGAATTGGCTTGAATCAAAAACAGCAAAAAAAAATAATACAGGAATTCTCTGATGGAGAAATAAATATTTTATGTGCAACATGCATCGCGGAAGAAGGTTTGGATATATGTGAAACAAGCCATGTTATATTTTATGAAAGTATTCCGTCAGCTATCAGAGTCATCCAACGGCGTGGACGTACTGCAAGGATGAATAAAGGAAAATTAATAATGTTAATAACAAAAGGAACACGGGATGAAGCATTTTATTATATTTCCAAATCTAGAGAAAAGAAAATGCACACTTCAATAGAACAAATAAATCAAGAATTTAAAAACAATAAAATAGAATTTCAAAAGAAGTTAGAATGATTGTAAAAGAAATAGAAAATATATTTGTAAAAAAAGTTTCCAAAAACAAAAAACAATTTCCAAAACCAAAAATAACCATAGATTACAGGGAAAAAAATTCATTAGTGATATCTAAACTAATTAAGCTTGGTTTTGAGACAGAAATCAAAGAACTCAAAATTGGAGATTATATTGTAAAAAATACAATAATAGAGAGAAAAACTGTTTCAGATTTTATTTCTTCAATGATAAACCAAAGATTGCATCAACAAATTAAAGACTTGCAACAATGTGAAAACAAACTTTTAATTATTGAAGGAATTGAAGAACAAGAATTATATAATGATTATGATGAATCTTTTCACAACTATGCGATTTCACAAGAGGCAATTAGAAATCGCCCTGCAGAGTTTCGAGGAAAGTTGAAGAAAACCAAGGGGTTGTCTTCAAATGCAATAAGGGGTTTTTTACTCTCTATAACTCTCAAACATAAAATACCAATAATTTTTACAAAAAATCCAGAAGATACTGCTAAATTTATTTCAGTATTATCAAACAAGAAATCAACAGAAATATCCCTGAATTTTAACAAAAAACCAAAAACCAAAAAAGAACAACTGCAGTTTATTCTAGAAGGTTTTCCTGGAATAGGCCCAAAAACATCAAAAAAACTTTTAAGTGAATTTAAATCAGTTAAAAATATAATTAATGCATCTGAAAAAGAGCTTAAAAAAATACTTGGAAAAAAAGCAGAAATTGTAAAAAAAATTATAGAAGAAAAATATGATTAAATTAAAACTGTATCAAAATTAATATAAACTGCTCGGGGGTTGTTCCCCATGTCATAAGCCCCTATTTTTTCATTACTATCTAAAACAAATGCATTCACTTCAAGAGGCAAATTCTTATTTATTTTATCAATAAAAACTTCTCGATGAAATGGATTTCCACCATACACTAAAATGTATTCTTTTCCTAAAGGATTTCTAAAAGTTCTATAATTTTCAGAAAATTCTTTTGCAATACTTTTTGCATGTTCTTCTAAAAGATTATTTATCTTTGGATTTAATTTTTTATACAAATTTACCATAAAATAAAATCTCAAAAAATACTTTTAAAAACATCGGCAATTCAAAATATTTGTTGCAATACAAAAGTTATATAAAACAATCAAAACTTTTTAATTTATATTTTTAATTTAAAGAATAATTTTCAAGAGCTTCATAAAAAGGCTTATCAGAAGTCAGGATAGATTTTTTTAATTTAAAGCACTCAATAGCAAAATTTATTTTTTTAATTTTTATTTTCTTTAATTCTTCTAAAAATCTTTTCTTATCTTCAATCTTCTTAACCCTTGCAATTGTAATATGACTCATGAATCTTTTTTCAGGTTGAAAAAAATCCTTTAATTTATTATCAATTTCTTTTTGTAATTCTTCACAATTAGTTAAATGCAACCAAATAATACGAATAAAATTTTTTGAAAAAACCCCAATCTCATCAATTTCTGCCCGGAATTTTTTAAACTTAATTTCTCTTAATTTATCCTTAATCAATCCAGTTTTTTTCTCATCTATTTCTCCTAAAAATTTCAAAGTCAGGTGTAAATTTTCCAATTCAGTTTTTTTACCTATAAAAAAAGGTAATTTATTCTGAATTTTTTCAATCTCTATTAAAATCTCTTTTGGAAAATCTATTGAAATAAATGTTCTCATATAATTAAAAAACAACTAAGATTTTTAATAATTTTGTTTGTTAAATTGTGGCTATTCGCCCATTTAGCATAAGCTTGCCAACCTTGAAAAATCTCTAAAAATTTACAAGAATCTATTTTACATTCATTAAACAATTTTATTTTTCTTTCCATATTTCGAACATTTCTCTTTCTTAATAATTTATAATAGTAAAAATTTCTAAAACCGACAAAATCAATGCCCATTGAAAGATTAATCACTCTAGACTTCTCAGGATGAAGCACAAGTTTCAATTCCTTTATTAAAAAATCCTGAATTTGCCCTCTCCAAATCTTGAGTTGCTCTTTAGATTTAGAAAGAATAACAAAATCATCAACATAACGTATATAATATTTAATTTTCAGTTTATGCTTCACAAATTGATCAAGTTTGTTAAGATATACATTAGCAAAAAATTGGCTTGTTAAATTTCCAAGAGGCATACCCTTTCCATTACTAAATTGTGATTCTCTTTCAATTATACATTTAATCAACCAAATAACTTTTTTATCTTTAATCTTTCTTTGAATAATATTTAATAAAATATCATGATTAATTTCTTGAAAATAATGTTTTATATCTGCTTTGAAACAATAAGCTTCTGAGGTTAGGTTGTTAGTTATTTTTTTCTGAAACTTTGCAAATCTTTTAATTGCAAACAAACTTCCTTTATTTTTTCTGTTTGCACAATTATCTTCTATAAAAGTTTTATCAAATATAAATTCAAGAATATTGATGATAGTATGATGAATAACTCTGTCTCTAAAATCAGCTTTTGAAATTTTGCGAGTCTTTGGGTCTCTTAAAATAAATGTCTTTAAGACACCTGGATTATAAGTTTGATTCTTTAATTCTTTATAAAGCTGAAATAAATTCTCCATAAGATTTTGTTCAAATTCAAGAACATAATTTTTTTTAGTTTTTCCTTTTCTTGCTTTTCTCCATGCTAAAGTAAGATTTTCTAAAGAAATTATATTAGGATAAATATTTTTATAACTTTTCATTTTGCGTTTGGAAAATAAAGTCCTGGATGAAAACTATTCCGAGACTAGAATTCCTGTTAGAAGAATTCCTGTTGCAATTGAGGTTAGCCCTGTCAGAGTCAGCATTAAACCTCGCGACCAGTATAGCCAATTTACCAATTACCACCACAATTTCAATTTTCACAAAAGCTACTAATTGTTATTATTGAATTTTATGACTTAAAATAAACCTTAATAATGTGCTAATAAACTGACGTGTAGTCCTCTTTTGCTTTTCTTGCTCAAGAAAAAACAAAATCTCCAGGACAGAACATAGAATAAAATTTTGTTTAAAAAGTTTCAGTTTATTTCATTTCTCCAGCGAGCAAAACCTTGCTCGTGCCTACGGCACGTACCCCGAGACCAGAACCCCTGCCAGAAGAATACCTGTCGCAATAGAGGTAAGCCCTAGCAGAGCCAGCATAAAACCTCGCGACCCTTTCATCTAATTTATTTGGCTTTGAATTTAATCTCCAGACATAACAATCAGTTTTATTAATAAACTGAAAAACATTATTTATTTTTCCGGCATCTTTTTCTCCAAGCAATAATTCTAAATATGATTTTGGAGAAACATCTTTAATAAATCCATCTTCCCCAACAACATCTCCTTTTAAAGAATATTCATCTGACATCTTATAATTATGAATAACTTCATCTTTTGCTTTTGGAAAATATTTTATTCTTGTTAGGGTGTTTAACCAATTCTTTCTTAATTTTTCCTGAATAAAATCCCTGACATCTGTATTCCCTGAATCTTGGACAGCACTTAGAATTGAATAAAATAATCTTGAATCAGGACAATAAAATCCTCCTTTTTCTTTTGACTCTTTTGAAAGTGC
>JAHIHG010000009.1 GCA_018898425.1 Nanobdellota archaeon
CCAGAATCAAAAAAATATGAAGAGCTACAAAGAAAAAAGGGAGATATAATTATAGATGGAAATAAAACCAAGAAAGAAATAATAAATGAAATTGAAAAACAAATTAAAAAATGGCACAATATTTAATTGAATTTAGATTTCAATCTAAAAGAATAAGAAGTTATATTAAAGGAATAATACATGAACTAAATAAAAAGTTCAGAGTTGGAAAGAGAAAGCATATACCCCATATAACTCTCATTGGTCCAATTGTAACAAACAATGAAAAGAGGCTTGTTTCAGATTTTGCAAAAATATGTTCACAAACAAAATTAATGAAATTTAAAGGAAAAGGTTTTGGTACATTTGATAACAACAAAGTTGTTTTTGTGAATATTGTTCCCGATGAAAAATTTAATGAGTTTAGGATAAAACTTTCACAAAAATTAAAAGAATATTGTAAATTGCCTGCACACAACAAACGAAAAGAAAAAGAGAAATTTGGATACCATTCAACATTGGCTATGAAGTTAAACGCAAATGAGTTTAATTCTATTAAAAATTACATTAAAAATAAACCTGCCCCCGATTTTACACAAAGGGTTATGAGAGTAACTTTGCTTAAAGGGGGAAGAATTTTACGGGAATATGATTTTCTTCAAAGGAGATTATTGAATAGAAAACAATCATTAAATAAAAATATTACAAGAAGAAGTAAAACATTACTAAAAAGATTTATACAAGGAAATAAACAAAAAAGTAAAGTAAAACCTATAATTAGAAAAAAAGAAATATTATCAAAAATAAAAAGTTGGCTTGGATTAAAATGACAATTGTTAGAAGACGAGGCACAGCAATTGTTGATACTCCGAAAGGGATTTTAGTGGCTTCAGGAAGAAGAAAAATATTCTTATTGCCGGGTGGCGGAACTGAAAGAAAGACAAAAGAATCTAGAAGAAAGTCAGCGATGAGAGAGTTAAGGGAAGAAACTGGATTAAGAGCCTATGATTCTAAATACTTATTTACATATAATGAATCTAAATATTATCCTGATGGAAGAAAAAGAAAAATAGTAAATTTACATAAAGTCTTTCTAATAAAGGCTAAAGGACACGCAAGACCAAGACACGAAGTAAAGCATATCGCTTATTATAGGGACAACAATATTAATCTTTCATACAATACTGAGAAGATTATAGAAAAATATTTGGAGATGAAAAACAAAAAATCGCCGATTGGATTTTTGAGAAAAATTTTAGGAACTTTTCAAATTCCTAATTAAATAATAAAAATTATCTTTCACAATGAATAAAATTAAAAACATTCAGGGAAATTTTCTATCAGAAGATGATTTGAAAAAACTTTACAAACCAACAAATAAAGAATTGCTTATACCTTATTCCAGATGTGGTTATATTAACAGAATTAGAGAGATGGAAACACAGACTTTTGAAAGAGTTACAAAAGAATTTCACGAAAAATATACCAAACGTGATTTTTTGGGGGTTGTTCATGGAATAGAAATATTGGCTCTGACTTCCCCTTTCTGGGTTTCATTTATTTATGAATTTTTTCAAAATTAATCACTTCTTCTTTTTATAGTTCTTTAAAGCAACCTTGACATTTTTTAAAAGCTGTGTCATGCTAAACTCTAATTGTTGCTTGTTTTTTGTTCCTGTGCATACAAGTTTTCCGTTACTAAACAAAAGAAATGTTGCATTTGGCTCTATTAATTTATAAACCAACCCTGGAAATTGTTCTGGTTCATATTCTGTATTTTGCATTTCAAGGGCTAAAAAATTCAAATTAAGTTTTAAATCAATTGTTCCTGAGGCAACTATGTTCTGAACTGTAATAACTGGTTTTATTGTGATATTCACATTTATTTTTTTTAATTGTTTTATCACAGCATCGATAACCTGCCTTACCTGCGCCACTGATTTTGTTCCTGTGCATACAAGTTTTCCAGAAGAAAAAACAAGGACAGCTGATTTAGGTTCTTTGATTCTTAAAACAAGTCCTGGAAATGTTTCTGGATTATACTCTGTGTTGGGCTGGGTTCTTGCTAATTTTGTTAAAGGAACAGGTTTTTCAAGAGAAGTTGTAGCAACTATATTTTGAATTTTATAATTATTTTTTGATTTAACCATTTTAACTTATTATGAAAATTCCTTTATAAATTTATTGAAGAGGTTTGTAATAAGGACGAATTGTTTTTTTAGGAAAAACTCCTGATTCATTGGACTGAGTTTTTAATATTTTAAGAATCATCATAAGAACTATTAAAATTAAAAAAATTAATATAGCCATGATAACATAAACTAACCAAGTATAATCATCTTCAAATGTACATAATTTTACTTCAGGTGGTTTGTTTTTTGTAGTTTCACAATTATTTGCATCTGTGCATATTTTTGTTTGACGACTATTTTCAGGGCATATTTCAGGATCCCATTCAGTGCACTGCCAGTTTGGAGTGCATTGAAAACATGACTGGTTTTCAACAGGTTTTGCAGAATCATTTCCACAATTATTAGAATCAATGCAACTTCTTATTTGAATCTCACCAACACAAGCACTCCAAATAGTGCACTGCCAGTTTTGAGTACAATTATTTTCTGCAGCACAAACAACATTAAGGCAAACTAACAAAAACAATATAATTATAAAAATAAAAAATATCTTTTTTTTCATTTAATTAAATTTACCTCTTTTATTAAAAGAAAAAACAATTATTTAAAGTTATTTACTTATTAGAATTTAACCTATTTTATTTAAAATTTTTTGAACCCAATGATTAACAAAAATATATTCGCGAAATATGCTAACAATAAATGTATTTTTTTTATTTTAACTTAATCTTTTCATTAATAATTCTGAGTTTATTATTAATTGATATTTATCTTGGGGAATTTGAAAACCTTGTTTTTTATAAATTTCAAAAGGAATTTTCAAAACCTCCCTGGAATCAACACATCCAAATTTATGTCCTATACTTTCTATTCCAATTGTTTGTAAAATTTCCTTAGAAGGAGCATTACAAGTATAATGTATGACAGTTTTATTAGCGACAACTGGCATGTATTCTAAACTATGTGGTTTATGTCCTTTCATATTGAATGCAAATATTGCTTATATAAAAACCTTTCTATTTATAACTACTATAAAGTTACAATATCTTAAAAAATAATTAAACAAAACTTTATAAAAAACAAAATATTTTTATTAACATGGAAAAGAGTGCAAAAACTATAAGTCCTTATCAGAAATCAATGCATCCTATTTTTCAAGCCCCTAAAACAATTGGGCAAAAGGCAGCAGATTTACTTACAAGATGGGCAGGAAGCTGGACATTCATAATTTTATTTTTTATTCTCTTGGGATTATGGATGTCAAGCGGAGGATTATTATTTCTAAAATACACTAAAGGAGATTTGGCAGACCCTTATCCATTTATTTTATTAAACCTGATACTTTCTTGCCTGGCAGCAATTCAGGCTCCAATAATTTTAATGAGTCAGAATCGTGGTGCTCAAAGAGACAGATTAAGAGCAGAATATGACTATGCTGTTAACAGAAAAGCAGAAAGAGAAATACAGGAAATTAAGAAATTGTTAATGGAAAAAAGAAAATAAATTCGCAAAAGGTAATCATTTTTTTAAATTTTCTATTCTTCTATATAACTTCTTTGAAAGATTTTCGCAAACAGCATCATAATCTTTTAAAGTTAGATTTGTATCCCTGAGAATATCAGTATGTTTTTTATTATAAAAGATTTCCATAACTTCGCTAGGATCTGCACTATGTTCAAATAAAACTTTCATATCCTCTCCATGATTAATAATATTAAAAAGAGTGTCGTTTAAATTATTATAAATTGCTGCATTAAATTTTGATAGTTGTTCTAAACCATGATAAATATCAGCTATTTCTTTTATATTTTCTTTTTCTTGATAATTTTTCCAAGCTAAAGTTCCGGATACTCCCCCCATTGCTCCAGCTGAAATTAAAGCACTTGTAGCCCCAATTGCAACTGCTCGTTTATATTTTTTATTAAATGATTTTACTCTTTTTCCAATTATTCTTAAAAATCTATTTTTTGGTTTATTTTCTCTATTTACATGTCTATCTGAAATTGTTTCTAAACATTTACTAGTCATTAAAACATAATCATTATACTTTTTATCCAACCATTCAAAAGCATCTTCTCCTTCAATAACATATCCCCCCCTGCCTTTTTTTTCTTCTAAACTTTCATGACCATTTCCATGCCCTTTTTTATGCCTCAAAACAATTAAAGGATTACTAAGAGCATAATCATGAGTTTGAGTAAAAATAGAAAATAATTTTTCTCCTTCTTTTGTGACTGGAGCATCACAAATATTTTTTTCTAAATTTTTTAAATCCACTTGTTTTTTCTTATAAATTGTTTGCATAAATTTACTTAAATTTTCTGCTAAATTTTTTGCAGTTAATGCAAATTCCGCAGTATATCTATTTGCATCTAATCCTTCATATTTTTTTAATGATCTTTTAGCATTTCTATAGTTATCTTCCAAAATTCTTGCTTCACTGATTATTCCCCCTAAATAAGAAAAAAAATTTTTTCTTTGTTGAATGTTTGCACTAACATTATTTCCAATATCTTCAGCAAGAACTTCAATTTTAGCTAAATGTTTTTCTAAACTCATAGAAAAAGATGCTTAATTTTATTTATAAATCTTTCTATTATAACTACTATTTAGTGATAACCTTCATTCCTCTAGCCTATCATTCAATTCATGGCTAATATTTTTCAACATTTTCTCCTTAACAATTTCCTTATTCTTTACCCATTCATTGTGTCCTAAAACCCACCCAAGTTTAACAAAAGCTGTTTCTGCAAGCATGTCTTGCAAATAAATAATTCCAGTGTTCATTAATTCAATTCCATTAGAATAAACTAAGGGGTCAAGCCGTCCATAAATAGTTTGGCTAGCAGCACAAATGATCAAGCCTTTTTTCTGAACTTCTTTTAATTTTTTTATCCATGATTTTCTTGCTCTTGCAGTCGGAGCATGTCCTAATCCGCACATTTCTAAAACAATGCCTTTGTATTTTTTCTTAACATAATAATCTAAAATATCAGGGTCTTGTCCAGGATAAATTTTAACCAAAGCGACTTTTTCTTCAAATTTTGCATCAAGTTTAACTTTGCCCTTATTTCTCAAATTATAATCAGAAATTCTTTCAATTTTGTTGCCCTGTAATGCAGTGCCAGAGGGTACACTAAGCAGTGCTGGAAAAATTCTGGCAAAAGGTTTTGCATTAACAGCTTTAAAAGCATCTCTTTTTGAAGAATGCATTTTTCTAACTTTAGTTCCTGGAAAAGCATAGCAATAATCATCATTTGAAGAAGCATGCCCTACAAGCATAACTTCTGCAATGTCAGAGATGGCTGCCAAGGCACTACACTGAAGATTTAAATTAGCATCACTGCTTGCCCTATCAATACTTCTCTGGCTATATGTTAAAACAACTGGCTTATTTAAATCTCTAAGAAAAAAACTTAAAGCAGCAGAGGTGTAATGTAAAAAATCAGTTCCATGAGTAATAATCAATCCTTTTATATTTGAATCATTTAATAGTTTTTCAGCAAGTCTTGCAATTTTCTGCCAGTCTTTAAAATCCATATCTTCAGATGCTTTCATAAAAGGGATTTCTAATTTAGCAATATTAACCTTATCAAAAAGTCCAGGATAAATTTTAAAAAAACTTTCAGGAGTATCCAGCCAGTCAACACCTCCTTTTTTAGGATTTAAACGAGCAGCAATTGTCCCTCCAGTGATAATCATTGCTATATTTGGCTTGCCAGAATCTTTTTTCAAACTAAGCTCTTTTTTGCCCCTAACTTCAGTATTTTGGGGTACACCAAGAGGTGCTTCTTCCTTACTGTTTTCAAGAACCTCAATATCTAAGATGTCTTTTTTATTAAATCCAATATTATAACCAGAATCTAATTTAATTAAAATAATCCCTGATTCAGAACTTTCAAGAAAAATTCCTGTATATTCTTGTTTAATAAGCACAACCTTAATTTTATCTCCTGGCTTTGCTTTTAATTTTCCATTCATAAAAACAAGATGATAGAGTAGTATAAAAAAGTTATGAAATATTAGAAATCTTCAATAATTCCTTGATTACAACAGGATTCTCCTCAACATTATCATCTTGAGTGTAATGCCCTTTATTATTTTCTATAATTACCTTTGATGATAATTTTTTTTCAAAAATCTTTTTATTAACTAAAGGGACATAAGGGTCATTATCTGAAAAGATACAAACAAATTTATTGATGTGTTTTTTTATTTTATCCCATAAAATTGGTGTTTCTAACCAGGGTTTTGCAATCTCTACACTTTCTTTCCCATCTTCTTCTTCAATTATCTTTGTGTTGAGGGATATCCAAGGAGCAATAAAAATAGCACCCCCAATTTTAATTTTTGCATCAAGATTTTCTAAGTATCTTAAGATTGCCTGACAACCAATGCTATGTCCAATAAAATATGTATTTTTATCAGGATTTATAACAATTTCTTTTAATTTATCTGTCCATGTTTTAATTTCTGGTTCCTCAGAATTTGGCATTTCAGGAACTATTACTTTAAATCTTTTTTCTTCTAACTCTTTCCTTAACCATTTATGCATTGGTTCTTCTGGACTTCCATCCCACCCATGAATAATAAAAACTCTTTGCATAATAAAGAAATAATAAAATAGTATAAAAACATAATGATAAGATAATTAAATAAGTTACAACTTAATAAGAGTAACAAATAGAAAGATTTATAAATAAGAAAAAATTGGCAATATAATGAATTATACAAATATTAAAACAAAAGATTGGGGAACAAAAAATGAGAAAAATAGAGAAAGAAAAAAAGGTTTGGGAAGTTCTTTATTAAAAATAGCATTGCTTACAGCAGTTAGTATAACTCTTTCTTGGTGTGCAGTAAATGGTTTGGATAATTATTTAAAAGCAAGGGATCAAAAATATCTTGAAAAAAATAATTGTAAGATTGTAAATAAACTAGCTACAGTTGAAGATGCAAGAGACCAATATCAAGGTATTGCAAGAAGACTAATCAGGCAAGGTAAACATATTACTCTTGGTAAAGATGTAGGAATTGAAAGGTTGAGCAAGTATATCTCTGAATCAAATAATAATAGAGTTCTTAAAAAAGGCGAGTATTTTAACACTTATGAATGTGAAGGTTGCAAATAGACAATTTAATAAATCCCCTTTATTTCTTTTCTTTATGGTAAAAATAGGTGTTGAAATCCATGGTTATATTTTAACAAAAGAGAAATTATTTTGCTCTTGTAAATCAGAGCATGGGTTAAAAAATTCAAAACCAAACACAAATATCTGCCCAATTTGCACAGCACAACCAGGGGCAAAACCTTTGCTTCCAAATAAAACAGCTATTGATAAAGTTATTCAAATCGCATTAATTCTTGGATGTAAAATAAATGAAAAATTAGTGTGGCAAAGAAAACATTATGACTGGCCTGATTTGCCAAAAGGATATCAAAATACTATTTCAGGCCCTTATGCAATTCCAGTGGGGATAAATGGAAACTTTTTAGGAATTGGAATTGAAGAAGCTCATCTTGAAGAAGACCCTGCAGCATGGAATCCCAAAACAGGGGAAATAGATTATAATCGTTCTGGAGTTCCTTTAATTGAAATTGTGACAAAACCTGATTTCAAAGATTCAGAGCAAGTAATATTATGGTTAAAACAACTAATAACAACCCTTGGATATATTAAAGCAATTGACAAGAAATTGGGAATAAAAGCAGATATTAATATATCAATTCCAAAAGGAGAAAGAATTGAAATAAAAAATGTAAATAGTTTAAAAAATATAAAAAATGTTATTGAACATGAAATCCAGAGACAAAAAAAAGAACTGCCAAAAATGCAAGAAACGAGAATGTATGATGAAAACAAGGGGATTACTATCAGGATGCGAACAAAAGAACAGGCACAAGATTATAGATTTATTTCAGAGCCGGATTTGCCCATAATTAAAATAGATTCTAAGAGAGTAAAAAAGATTCAATCAAATCTTCCAGAAACCCCGCATGAAAAATTAAATAAAATAATTAAAAAATATAAAATAGAAAAAAAATCTGCAGAGATTTTAACAAAAAAACTTGAGATAGTTGAATTCTTTGAAATAATAATTCAAAAAACAAATCCAAAACTTGCTGTTCGGTGGGTAACTGAGGAATTATTGAGTGTTTTAAATTATAATAAAAAAGAACTAGAAGAGGTTGAAATAAACCCTGAACATTTTATTGAATTGCTAAAACTTATAGAAAATAACACAATCACGGAATTAAAAGCAAAAGATATTTTGAGAAGCTGGAAAGAAAAGTCAAGTTCTCCAAAACAAAAAATAGAAAAACATTCTCAAATTTCAGATACAAAAGAAATAGAAAAATTCGCAGCAAAAGTGATTCAAGAAAACAAAAAAGCAGTTGAAGATTATAAATCAGGGAAAAAAGAATCTTTAAATTTCTTAGTTGGGCAGGTAATGAAACTATCTAATAAAAGAGCTGATTTTGAAATTGTGAGGAAAGTTTTGGAAAAAGTGCTAAGATAATTCTAAAAAATCATTTAAATCTAAAAGATAATCTAAGGGATATTTAAAATCCTGAGGAGAGTTTTTAACAACAACATAATTTTTCAAAACTTCTCCATTTTTTGATTTAACAAAATCATTTATTTCAATCAAAGTTTTTCCAGTTGTAAACACATCATCTATTGCAGCCACTCTTGGGGCATGTTTTAATAAAATAGCTTGCTTTTTAATATCATACCCCTCAAAATCCTGCTCAGTTCCATATTCTTTTTTAGAACTCCTGATTAAACATCTTGGTTTTTTAAATTCCCTTCCTAATGCGCAAGCAAGAGAAATTCCCCCAATTCCTTTGCCTGCAAAACAATCAATTTCATTAATTTCTAGTTCAATTATTTCTTTAAAACCATTAATAATATAATCTTCAATAAATGGAAAATTATTTATGGCTTTTTTTATATTATAATATAATTTTGCATCTTTACCAGAGTATAATTTATAATTCCCTTTTTCAACACAATTATTTTCCTTTAAGGCTCTTACTAAAAAATATTTATTAAATTCCATTACGGGCTTAGGAGGAATCGAACCCCCATCAATTGGGTTTTTCTAAGCTCACTCGTGATATAAGGTAAGACAAGAGTCTTCGCGAATTTACTTTCCGAAACCAATTATTCTATCCGTTAAACTATAAGCCCTATAAATAAAAAAGAAGAAGGGTTTTTATATGTTAAGAATTTAATAATTTCATGGCTCTTAAAAGGCATCACAAAATAGTTATCGGAAGTTTTAGTTCAATTATTATTATTTATATAATTGTCACAAGTATTTTATTAAATGGAATAATTGTAAAACAAACCCTGAATCATAACACTGTGATAAGGGAAATAGAAAATTTACAAGCAGACACGCAAAGCAAATTAAATGAATTAACAATAAATCTTATACAAACAAAAGAAGACATCAGAACATTAAATTCAGAATTAGGTTCAATTGATGAAGAATTTACTTTATTAAAAGCGTCGACAAGTGCTGATTTTTCAGGCATAGTTGAGTATGCAATTAAATCAGTTGTGACTATAAGAACAGATGTCGGGCAAGGAACTGGTTTTATAATTGATGAAAGAGGGTATGTAATCACAAATGCCCATGTTTTAGTCGGAGGAAGCAAAATAAATGCAATAACTTATGACCAAAAATCAATGAATGCCGAATTTATAGGATATAATGGGCCATTAGATATTGTGCTTTTAAAAATTCCTGGAGATTATGAAAAACTAGAATTAGATGATTCAGAAAATGTTCAGGTGGGAGAAAAAGTAATTGCAATAGGAAATCCTCTTGGTTTGCAATTTTCAGTTTCAGAGGGAATTGTTTCAGCAGTTCATAGGCAAGGAATAGTGGAAGAAGGAGAATATATTCAAACAGATGCTGCACTAAATCCTGGAAATTCAGGAGGTCCTTTAATAAACAAAAAAGGATTGGTAATTGGAATAAACAATTTCAAAATAGGCAGCGGGGAAAGCTTAGGTTTTGCACTTGAATCAAATTATATTAGAGAAGCAGTCAATAAAATTTCTCAGGAAGCATTAAACCAAACATTAATGTGAATTATTTTTTAGGTGATTTTAAAAACATATCAACGAAATATTTAAAAACATAAAAATTTAACCAAAATTATGATGGACAGCGAAACTGGTGCTAATGCACGTGATTATTTTCCTTGTGGAATATAAAACTAGTTTAAACTCTAATTCTATAGAAAGTTCTGTTCTTGAAGAAAATTTTTCTTATGCAATTCGTGATTTTTTGGAAGACAGGAAAAATCCTGAAGAATATAAAAAATTAAAAGAAAAATATAATCTGGAATTTTTTTTAATTGAAAAAGTGGGAAATGAATATTCTAAATTAAATAAAAAATATGCCAAAAGATTATTAAAAAAATTATTAAAAAATGATAAATATGATTTTGTGAATGACATTTACCCATACCTAATTCCATTTTATTAAAAAGAGTAATTTTAAATATTAAATAAAACTAAATAAAACATGACAAAGGAATCAAATGAAGGATTAACAGCAAAAAAAGAGGAAAATTTTAGTGAGTGGTATCAGCAATTAATAATTAAATCAGACTTGGCAGATTATACTTCTGTTTCAGGATGCATGGTCTTTAAACCAAAATCTTGGATGATTTGGGAAAAAATAAGGGATGCTTGCGATAAGGAATTTAAAAAACAAGAAATAAAAAATGTTTATTTTCCATTATTTATCCCAGAAAAATTATTAACAAAAGAGGAGGAACATGTTAAAGGTTTTGCTCCAGAAGTTGCGTGGGTAACTCATGCCGGAAATAAAAAATTAAATGAAAGATTAGCAATAAGACCAACATCAGAAGCAATAATATATGACTCATATTCAAAATGGATTAGAAGCCATAATGATTTGCCTTTAAAACTAAATCAATGGAGCAATGTTGTTCGATGGGAGTTTAATAATCCAGTTCCATTTTTTAGAACAAGGGAATTTATTTTTAATGAAGGGCATACAGTTTTTGCAACTGAAAAAGAAGCATTAAAAGAAGCAAACATAATTAAAAAAATTTATGAAAAAGTTGTAGAAAATTTAATGGCTCTTCCAGGAATTTATGGAAGAAAAACACAAAAAGAAAAATTCGCAGGAGCAGTATTTTCTGAAAAAATTCATTACATGACTCCAGGAGGCAAAGTAATTGAGGGTCCTTGCTTCCATCATGACGGGCAAAATTTTGCAAAAGCATATGATATAAAATTTTCAAATAAACTAGGTGAAAAAGAATATGCATGGCAAAACACATGGGCAATATCCACAAGAATGCTGGGAACAATGTTCACAATCCACTCAGATAATAAAGGATTAATAATTCCTCCGAGACTTGCAGAAGAAAAACTAGTAATAGTTCCTATTTTATTTGAAGAGACAAAAAAACAAATATTAAATGAAACTAAAAAAATAAAAAAATTATTAAAAAAATTTAATCCTATTTTAGATTTAAGAGAAGATGTTTCCCCTGGATGGAAATATAATGAATGGGAACTTAAAGGAATTCCGTTAAGAATTGAACTAGGACCAAGAGATTTGGAAACAAAATCAGTCATGGTTATAAAAAGAAATGATAATAAAAAAATCTCAATTAAAATAAAAAATTTACAAAAAGAAATACCAAAGCTTTTAGAACAAATTCAGCTAGAATTATTTGACAAAGCAAAAGAAATATTAACAAGTAGTTATGCAAAAACAGAAGACAAAAAAGAATTGATTAAACTAGTTAAAAATAAAAAAATGGTAATGATTCCCCTATGCAATTCTGAAAAATGTGAGGAAAAATTAAAAACAGAAACAAGTGGAATAAAAACATTATTTATTGATCCAAAAAATAAACCTGTCAAAAACAAAAAATGCTTAATTTGCAACAAACAAGCAGATTACTGGGTTTATGCAGGAAAATCATACTAAATACTTACAAATAAGTAAGCGATTTTCTCTTTTTAATTTACGCTATTCAGATTTTATGAAAGAGTTTAGTTCGTCTTCTAACCTTAATGTCATTTCCATTAACAAACTCAATTCTCTTTCCACGATTTTTTGTTCCATGTTTTCTTTTGATTTCATTTACAAAATTCAATTACATCAAAAATCTCAAGCCTGAATTAATTTTAGAAGACATCCCTTCAATTTAATTCAGGTAAGAAGTTTGAATTAAATTGAAAAAGGTTTAATTGTAGTATAGACTAAGCCAGCAATAGAAAAATTCCAATTTGCAAATCTCAGTCTTACTTCCATGAAATATTTAGGAAAATAATGTTTTTATACTTTTCTATTTTTTTCGGATAAAATTTATAGGCTGATTTTGAGGCATAGTATAATTTTTAAATCAAAGAGATTTATTTAATTCATGGGGAAAGTAATAGGTGTTGTTTCACTTAAAGGAGGTGTTGGCAAAACATCAAGTGTTGTTGCATTAGGCGAGGCTATTTCTCAATTTAATAAAAAAGTTTTATTAATTGATGCTAATTTTTCTGCTCCTAATTTAGGTTTGCATTTGAATATTGTTGAACCAGACATAACTCTTCATCATGTTTTAAATGGCAAAGCCCATATAAAAGATGCTATTTATGCATTCGGGAATATTGATGTAATTCCATGTTCTATTTTTAATAGAAGCATAATTAACCCCTTACTTTTAAAAAATAAAATAAATTCTTTGAAAAAAAGATATGATGTCATTTTAATTGATTCAGCGCCTTCTCTTAATGAAGAAACTTTATCAGTAATTCTAGCTTCTGATGAACTTCTTTTAGTTACAACCCCCGACCATCTAAGCATAAGCACTATTCTCAAAGCTTCAAAACTTGCAAAACAAAGAGGTGCTTTGATAAATGGATTGATATTAAATAAAGTGCATAAAAAGGATTTTGAATTATCATTGGATGAAATTGAAAAAACAACTGAAATTCCAGTAATGGCTGTTATTCCCCATGATCTAAATATTTTAAAATCTCTTTCAAAATTTACTCCTTGTGTTGGGTTTAAACCCAAAGCTGAATCAAGCATAGAGTATAAAAAACTTGCAGCAGTTTTAATCGGTGAAAAATACAAGCCATTTAATTTAAGAAATTTTGTTAGAATAACCCCTAAAAGACAGGAAATTAATAGAGAGGTTTTTTATGAAGGTTTGTTTAAATAAATTTATCTGAAACTTGGTTGCTGAGGATGGTGTTCTCTGTAAAAATCTATTGTTTTTTTAATTTGTAGAGCTTTTTCTTTTGAAATTTCTTGAAGATAAATCGGATTTGTCGGATGTGTAATAATTTTTATTTGACTGTCTTTTAAAACCCTTAAACAAACCATATCTTTTTCTCCTCTTGGAATTCCCCAGATATTGACATTATGATTAGCGCAATAAGAATTATTTGCTCTTTCATCAAAGCTTAATATTTCTGTAAAATCAGATAAATTATTATTTGAATTTACTTTTAAGCAAATTCCAATTTGATCTTTAGGGCCCTCTGATGATTTATACCAATAATATCTTTCCATAATTTTTATTGGTTTTTGTGTTTTTAAAAATTATAGTGATTTAATATACATCCATAAATCTTATAAATCCCGATTAAGTTTTCTATTCATAGCCCCTTAGTACAGTGGTCAAACAATAAATTAATAAAGTTTGATTTTTTTAATTTTTTTATGAGATTGAAATTTTTTAAAGGGAAACAAAAAGAATTAATTAGAAATTTTAAAGAAGAACAAAATTTAACGTGGAAACAATTAGCTAATATTATTGGAATAAAAGAAGGGAGATTAAAAGCATATATTGAAGAAACTTCCTTAATTGATGAAACAATTTACAATTTTTTAGATAAAAAAAAGGATTATCAAAAATTTATTATTGAAAAGAAAACTGATTATTGGGGAAAGGTAAAGGGAGGCTTGAAGTCTAAAGGTAAAACCAAAGAGATTAGAGAACCAGAGAATAGTGAAGAATTGGCAGAGTTTTATGGGGCAATGCTTGGTGATGGAAATTCTCATAGAACGATACTGTCAACTTAAAGGGATAAGTATATAAATCTTAAATGTTTTACCTTGATAAAAGGAGGTGAAAACATATGAAATGCCCAAAATGCAAAAATGAAAACATCTCAAAAAGGGGAAAGAGGTACAATAAATCTGGAATA
>JAHIHG010000040.1 GCA_018898425.1 Nanobdellota archaeon
TAAAAAAAGACCTAGATTTTTCCTCAATTATGCTAAATTAAGCTAGAATTCAAAGATTTCTACTGGGGCAATCTTGGTTTCTTCAATATGCTCTTTGATTAAATCCAAAAATAAATATCCAAAATCTTTTAGTTTTTGTTCACCGACTCCGTTAATATTTAATAATTCATTCTTGTTATCTGGCATATAATAAGCCATTTCCTGCAAAGAATTATCCCCGAATATGATGAAAGGCGGCACATTTCTTTGATCAGCAATCTGTTTTCTTAAAATTCGTAATTTTTCAAATAAATTTACATTGTATTTTAATGTTTTTTTTATTTTTTTGATATATGTTTTGTTATCTGGCACATGCATTTTAGGAAGTTCCAGACAAATGTCACAGCCATGGCAATTAAGTTCTGAAAAGTTTTCCCCAAAATATTTTAATATGGATTTTCTTCTGCAAGAGGTTTGCTCGCAATAATCCATTACTTTTTTTAATTTATCTCTTTCTTTTTTTTGAGCAAATCCATCTGCAAGCTGATTAATAAAAAATTCATGTTTTCTTATATCTCCTCTTGAATAAAATAAAATGCAATCACTTTGAAGCCCGTCACGTCCAGCTCTTCCGATTTCCTGGTAATAGCCTTCAAGTGTTTTTGGAAAAGAGTGATGTATTATTAGCCTGACATCTGGCTTGTCAATTCCCATTCCAAATGCAATTGTCGCCACAATAATGTCTATTTTATCTTTGATAAACAATTCCTGATTTTGCTTTCTTGTTTCACTGTCAAGCCCTGCATGGTAAGAGCACGCATTAAATCCATTTTCTCTTAATCCTTGGGCAATTTTGTCAGAGTCTTTGCGTGAAAAGCAGTAAATAATTGCTGACTCTTTTTTATATTTTTTCAGTATTTCCAGAATTTTCTCAAATGTCTTCTTTTTTTCCATAACAATTAAATTAAGATTTTTCCTGTCAAAACTTGAGATAAATATTTCAGGGTTTTTCAGAGATAATTGTTTTAAGATGTCTTCTTTTACTTTTTCTGTGGCTGTTGCTGTTAGCGCAATTATTGGAACTTCTGGAAAAATTATTTTCAGGAATTTTAGATTTCTGTATTCTTTTCTAAAATCATGCCCCCATTCAGAGATACAATGGGCTTCATCAATGGCAATTAAATCTATTTGCAAGGTTGTTAAAAATAACTTAAATTCTTCTGAGGTTAATCTTTCAGGAGCAATATAAAGTATTTTGGTTTCTTTTATTTTTATTTTTTTTTGAATATCTGTAATTTCTTCATGGGTGAGCGAGGAATTAATGTATTCAGCCTTAATTCCGTTTGTCCTTAGATTATCCACCTGGTCTTTCATAAGAGCAATAAGAGGCGAAATAACAAGGGTAATTCCTTCAAATTTTAATGTGGGAAGCTGGTAACAAAGGGATTTTCCTCCCCCTGTTGGCATAAGAACAAATGTATCTCTTTTTTTAAGAACATTATTTATAATCTCCTCTTGCATTGGTCTGAAGTTATCATATCCAAAATATTTTTTTAATAAGGTCTTCATATTATTTTCAAATATTTATGGCTTTAAAACATTGCTTATTCTTTTTAACCTAATTTCACAACTTTTTATTCCTGACAAGAACAGGATTTGAAATTTTAATTTTCTTATTTTGCAGATAATTAGTGGAATATAGATTGCAAAAATTAATTTTTATTTGAGTGTTTAAATTACTCTGTTTTAGGTTTCCACTTATATACAGTATCGTGATGATTAAAATAGTAGATTGTTAGTGTTTTTTTAATTTGATCTAATTTGAATACTAACACAAAATGTTTGTCAATATGGACTCTGTTAAACATTTGCAAGGGATTTTTCAGAAATTTATAAGAATGGTCTGGATTTGCTCTTATTTGCTGTATTTTTTTATAGATTATCCTTAGTTGTTTAGGATTTTTTTTAGATAATTTGCTAAATATTTTATCAGCTTCCTCTTTTATTTCCAAGGTATGCATTTTATTTTAAATTATATCTCTTAGAAAAGTCTTTAACTTTTATAGTTTTTTGTTTTTCAATTTCCGTTATTTTTTTAACAAACTCAGGTTTTAAATCAGGCTCATCTTCAAATTCAATAAATTTTTTAACAACAAGTTCTATTGCTTCTCCTTTATCTCTTAGGTCAAATTTGGCTTTTACTATGTTTAATACACGATTTGTATTTTCATCAATTTTTATCAATGCATTTACCATCTTAGTTTACCTTATTTGAACTAAGTTTGGATTATTTATAAATCTTCTTGTTTAAATTTTTTAATCTATTATAAAAAGAATTAAAAATCCAAAGAATTTATTATTTTGATGTGTTTTGCACCCTATATTTCATTTTCAACATTTGTAATTGAATTTTTATTAGCTGTGTTTTTTTTATTTAAAAATCCAAGGGATAATTTGAATAGAATTATTTCATTAATTTCTTTTTTATTAGGATTATATCAACTTAATGAATTTTTGATTTGTGTTACTGACATTAATTTGTTTACTAAGTTTGCCATGATTATGATTATAATTCTTCCTGGCTTGGCAATTTCTTATGCTTTAATTATATTTAGAAAAAAAATAAAGTTTTATTGGCATATGCTTATTTATGCTCCAGCAGTATTTTTTATTTTAATGTTTGTACTTTCCAATTATCTAAATCAATCTGCATTTTGTTCAACTATTTTTATTGAATATCCATATCTGGGATTATTAGGAAAATTTTTGGGATTGTATTATCTTTTATATTTGTCTGCATCTATTATATTATTTTATTTTGCTTCATCTAAAATCACGTCAAAATATGAAAAAGTATTATCAAATTTAGGGATACTTGGAATGTTTATTTTTGTTGTTCCAACTTTTATATTTTTATTATTTCTTCCAGCCTTGCAGATTCAGTTTCCAAGTGTTCTTTGTGAGTTTGCATTGCTTCTTGCAATAGAATTTATTTTTGTACTTTGGTATAAAGATAAGCATAATTTGATGTATTAGATACGCCTTCCCGAAATGTGACAGAGCTTTGAATTTTTTAGAATTATAAAAGAAAATAAGTGGAAAGACATAAACCGAAATCCACATCTTTCCTTATCTAACCGAAGTTAAATAACCTTAACCGAAGTTAAGTAATATTATTAGGAAATAAGCCTTTAAATAAGTTTTGGATTGAGGAATTTCTTTTAGCCTTAAATGAATTTTTATTCCTTATAGAATAATTTTTTAAAAAACTTGAAACTAATATAACCTTTGCAGTTTAGCATTCAGAAGAATTCTCTAATTTTCTTTTTGATTATTTTTAGCATTTTTTTAATAATTTATTGTTTATATTTAATTTTTTATGTTATTTTTGGCAATTAACTTGAATTTATTTTATTATAAAACACTTATTATATTTAAAGTTTTGGTATAAATTAGTATCTCCGAAATAAGTTTTAAAATTAGATTGTTACCTCTAGTTTAAATTGTTCCTCAAAGTCCTACAGATGATCAATCACAGGACTTACTAAACTTATGCTTTCACTCTTTTGCTGTAGGACCTCTTGGGATTTTCTGTTAAAGATTTACCAGTTTTTTTAATTTCAATAAGAAATTGTTTAAATGAACATTCGTTTTTGTAAAAACAAATCCACATTGTTTGTAACATCTGTTCAAATAAAAATAAAAAATATCTTACTTTCATTTCTTTTGATTTGCATTTTATTCTTGCTTCATCCTGAACTCTAAATTGTGTTTCAATTCTCCATCTCTTTTTGTAAGTTATAACCAAATTTTCTAACAAAACCTCCTCGACATTAGTTGCAAAAACCCAATCATAATTTTTCTCACTTTTTTTATCATATATTTGTTTTAAGAAAACTAAAATGTTTTCTCCAGGATATTTGCTTTGATTTTTATTGACGGTAAATTCATTATAAATTGCAATCTCTTCTCCAGCTTCCATTGGATAAAGAATAGATTGTTTATCCTGATGTTTTGGAACAAAAATTAAATAAGGATAATTTAATTTTGTTAATTCATACATCAAATCTTTGTCATAGAATCCTCTATCAAATAATATCAAATCAATTTCTCCAATATAACTTTTTATCTTTGACAAACAATCTATAATCACACTGCTTTTATAATGCCCTATCTGAATTGGTAAACTTATCAACGGAATTTTTTCTGGAATATCGTCGGAGATTATGCTACATGTAAGAAACTTAAACTTTCCAGTAATTCCTTCCTTGCCTGTCCAACCATGAATATCAAATCCTTGAACATCTCCATAGAAATCCTCGTCGGTATAATCAAAAGCTAACATAACTTTCTTTTCATTTAATTCCAATTTTTTAGAAAGTCTTGAAATGTAATTTAGATAAGAATAAGTTGTCATTTCACTTAAGGATTCTTTTATTCTTAAATAAAGAATGTCAGCTTTGTTGCTGACTGTTTCAATATAAGTATTATATGCAACAGCGTCGAGTAAGGGCTCACATAGCTCAAAGCCAGAAACATTTTTACTTCTATCCAAACCCAAACTTTCATTAATAAAATGGCGAAGAATGTTACAACTTAAAACTAATTGTTCATGATTTATCATTTTCTATTATCACAATAGCTTTCTTTCCAATAAACTTCTTTGGACAATCAATTTTTGCACTATTGCCAAATTTAGTTATTTTCTTTTCAAAATACAATTTAATATTATCAAGGATCAGCTTATTCTTTACTTTATTCATGTATATCCATTGGATATACTCATTTAAATACCTTTCGATACTACTAGTTAGAACTCAATTGTTTTCGGAGATACTGTCAAGAATTTTTATTTCAATTCATTAAATCTTAAGTTCCCCCACTGTGCAAGCGAGTAAAATGTTATCCTTGTGGGCATTTTTTTTTTGTTTTAATTTTATCTGATTTACTGACGCTGGCTTGACTTTTTAAATATTGTCGGGATGGGAGTGATGTATTTAAAAAGATTGAAGTCGTTAATAAAAAGAAAGGAGGTAAAAAAAGATGAAACATGAATTAAATCCTAAAGCACTTGCAATAAGTCTCGCTTTAATTTCAGCTTTAATGATGCTTTTATTAGGCATAGCTGGAAACATTGGGATTTATGCTGGAGCTGTTGAAATGATGAAACAATGGCATATGTTTTTTGATATAACAATATTGGGAACAATAGCCGGAATGATTGAAGCAGGTATAATCAGCTTTATTTTTGGTTGGTTAATTGCATATGCATATAATAAATTTGTATAAATCTCATAATCTAAAGTAAGGAGAATAAATAATCATAAAATGGAAAATCATAAAATGAATCACCATAAGGAAATGCACAAGCATAGCTCTGGTCATGAAGAACATAAGAACCCTGATGAACATGGTGGTGGAGACCATGCAGGACATCATGCATCAATGTTCAGAAACAAATTTTTTATAGTCTTACTCTTATCTATACCAATCCTTGCATTATCTCCAACAATTCATAGATGGCTTAATTTTTCTTTTTCATTTCCCGGAGAGGAGTTAGTATTATTTGCACTTGCTTCAATAGTAGTTATATGGGGCGGATGGCCATTTTTTGCAGGAGCAAAAAAAGAATTAGCCAAAAAAAGACTTGGGATGATGGTCTTGGTGTCTGTTGCCTTGTTAGCAGGTTATTTCTATAGTGTTGGAGCGACGTTTGTTTTTACAGAAGCACCAGATTTCTATTGGGAAATCTCAACCTTAACATTATTCTTATTATTTGGACATTGGATGGAAATGAGAGCTGTTATGGCTAGTTCAGGAGCCTTAGGAGAGCTTGCAAAACTTATACCTAAAAAAGCTAATTTGATAAAAGGCGATGAAGTTATTGAAATTTCAACAGATGAATTGAAAATTGGAGATATTATTTTAATAAAACCAGGAGAAAAAGTTCCTATTGATGGGGTTGTAATCGAGGGGGAGACAAGCATTAATGAATCAATGATTACTGGAGAATCCACACCCATTCATAAGAAATTAAACGATAAAGTTATTGGGGGAAGTATTAATTTTAATGGAAGTATAAAAATTAAAGTTTCAAAAACTGGAAAAAATACAACTTTGAATCAGATTATTAAACTTGTTGAAGAGGCTCAGTCTTCAAAGCCTAGAACTCAGAAGATGGCTGATGTTGCGGCTCACTATTTGACCATTTCCGCAATTTCAATTGGAACTTTAAGTTTTTTATATTGGGCATTTTTATCTACGCAGGATTTAGTTTTTGCTTTAACAATGGCGATTACTGTTGTTGTTATTGCTTGTCCTCATGCTTTGGGTTTAGCGATTCCTGTTGTGACATCTATTTCAACGACTTTGGCTGCGAAGAATGGAATGTTGATTCGAGATATGACTTCTGTCGAGACTGCTGAAAAATTAGATTATGTTGTTTTTGATAAGACTGGAACTTTGACCAAGGGAGTTTTTGAGGTTACAGACATTGTTGGAGACAAACAAACTTTAAGTTATGCTTCGGCGATTGAACAAAATTCAGAACATATTATTGGGGAGGGAATAATCAGGAAAGTTAAAAGCCAAAAACTAAAGATTCCTTCTGTTAGTAATTTCAGGGCAATTCCTGGGAAGGGTGCTGTTGGAGTTGTTGGCAGTAAGGAAGTTTTTGTTGGGAATCTTGCATTACTAGAGCAGTTTAATGTTAAAAATACACTACAAAAAGAAGCTGAGAAATTTGCAAATCAAGGAAAAACAATTGTTTATGTAACTGACAAAAATAATGTGTTTGGAGTTATTGCATTATCTGATGTTA
>JAHIHG010000041.1 GCA_018898425.1 Nanobdellota archaeon
GGCTATGTGTAAAAAATTATTTTCTAAGAATCACATAGACTTTTCTTCCTAAAAATTCTTTTGGAGCATCTATTTTTGCTCCATTGCCAAATTTAGTTATAGTTTTTTCAAATATTAATTCAAATTCATCTTTTAATTCTAACTTACCTTTTTCTAATTTTATATTTCTTTTCCTCATATATAACATTATATACAAGTATATATAAATATATCGGTGATACAGCACAACAAAACATAAGTATATATCATTATATACTTATAAATGAAAAAGAAAAAGAGGTGGCCAAGAGATGAAATTTTGTATAATAAAGTTCAGGAATCAGAATTTTTACATTTTTTTGATTTTGTAAAATATTTAGGATTTAAAGTTTGTAAAAATAAAAAGATGAGAAATATAATTACATGTTTGATAATATGGCATAAATTTCCCAGTTTATCCACGAGAAGAGCTAGAAGTTTACTTTTATTGTTTAAAAAAATTAAGTTAATTAATGTTAATATTCCATGTTTTAAAACATTATGCAACTATCGTGCAGAACCATTATTGCATAATGTTCTGGATGAACTTATTGAAGAAAGTTCTAAGCCATTAATTAAAATTGAGTATGATTTTGCAACAGATTCCACTGGAATCAGAACCAATTTATTTTCAACCTGGTATAGTTTACGTTGCAAAAAAAGAATAAAGCGAAGAGATCATTTAACAGTTCATACTTCAGTGGGAGTTAAAAGTACAATTGTCACAGCAATTAATGTTGAAATAAAAAAAGGCAAGGATAATATTATTTTTAGAGAACACGTCGATAAAACTGCTAAAAATTTTAAAATTAATGAATGGAGCGGGGATGGAATGTATTGGGCTAAAGCTAATTGTGCAAAAGTAGCTGAAAAAGGAGGAAAACCTTATTTTAATTGTAAGTCTAGTTGGAATGGTAAACAAGGAGGTTGCCCTTCTTGGAAAAATATGAACCAAGAACATATTGATAATCCGAAAGATTATGATAAAAGTTATCATAAGCGAAGCAATGTTGAATCAGGCAATCAAAGTAAGAAGATGCTGCATGGAGATAAAGTTTATTCTAAATTAGATTCAGCGAGGGTAAATGAAGAAACTTTAAGATGGATTAATCACAATATTAATGTTCTTAATAGGGCAGAACATGAATGGAAAATTAAACCAAAATTTATGGAGTAATAATTACACATAGCCAAAGATAACGAAAGGTATTTAAATAAAAAAACTGGTTTTGTATTATGAAAAAAGGAAGAAAAATAACTGGGGGCAAGTATATTAAAAGAAGAAAGAAAAAATCTTATGAAGCAGCAGGACAGAAAAGAATTGTTAAATTAGGCGAAGAAAAAAGAAGAACAAAAAGAGTAATGGGTGGAAATAAAAAAACTTTTTTATTAAAATCCAAGCTTGTAAATGTTCAGACAAAGGATAAAAAAATAAAAAAGATAGAAATAAAAAATGTTCTTAAAACACCTTCAAACAGGTTCTTAGCAAGACAAAATATTTTAACAAAAGGCACAATTATTGAAACAGAACTGGGAAATGTGAAAATAACAAATCGCCCAAGCCAAGAAGGTTGCATTAATGGGGTTTTAGTTGAATAAAATGGGCAAATATAAAATCTTTTTTACTATTGATGATGCAATTTATTATTCTAACAGAAAAGCGTTTAAAGAAAATCTATCTGAAGACCCGGAAACTGCTTATTTAGAAAATTACAGAAAATGTACTGAGAATACTATAAATGACAAATTAAAAATATTTCCCGAGATAATTAGAGAATAATAATAATAATCTCAATTGATTTTTACTTCTAAAACATAACAATAAAAACCGAAAGGTTTATAAATGAATTCTATTTATAAATGTTGTGTTTATTGATTTTTTAAAATGGCTGGAATAAAAAAATGCCCTGAATGCGGCAGTATAAATCTTACTTATGATTCTCATTTAGGAGAAATTATCTGCAATGACTGCGGACTTGTAGTGGAAGAAAAAATGGTTGATTCTGGAATGGATTTGCAGGGAAAATTTGACAAAAGCGAGAAAAAAGGCAGGGGAGGAGCTCCAATGAGCATGCAGAAATTTGATAAAGGGCTTACAACAAATGTTGGAGAGGTTTCTGATATATATAAGTTAGAACCTGTGCAGACAAGGAAATTTTTAAGATTAAAAAAATGGCAGGAAAGAGTTTCTACAAGTATTGAGAGAAATTTAAGATTAGCCATGGCAGAACTAAGGGTTATTTCTTCTTATTTGAATTTGCCAAATGTTGTAAGAGATGAAGCTTCCAGAATTTATAATTATGTTTTACAAAGAGGATTAGTAAGAGGAAGAAGCATGGAGTCAGTAATTGCTGCTTGCTTGTATGCTGCATGCCGTTCATATAATATTCCTAGAACACTTGATGAAATGGCAACAGCTTCTGATGTTGAAAGAAAAGAAATAGGAAGAACATACAGATTTATAATAAGAAAACTTCAAATAAAAGTAAAGCAAAGCTCTCCAAAAGATTATATTTCAAGATTTTCATCTGTGCTTAAATTATCCCCTAGAACTCAAAATGATGCTCTTAAAGTATTAAAACAAGCAGATGATGTGGAATTAACTTCTGGAAGAGGGCCTGCAGGAATTGCAGCTGCTGCACTTTATGTCGCAGCACTAATGAATGATGAGAAAAAAACCCAGAGAGAGGTTGCTGATATTGCAGGAATTACTGAAGTTACAATAAGAAACAGGTATAAAGAATTAATTGAAAAATTAAAATTAGAAGACAAGATAAAGCAAAAAGAAGCAGAATCAAAAAAGAAAAAAGCCGGTAATTGAAATTTGAAGATAAAATTGCTCAATTTGTTCAAATAATATAATTCTATTAATAAAAAAGTAAGGGTTTTTTAAAAAGATAGCTTTTAATTAACATAGGTAATTTCAATCTAACTTAATAATTTTAGGAGTAAATTTTTTAACTAAAAAGAAATCTCCATCTTTTAAGGTGGAGTGATAATTCTCCACTAATTATTTATTCTTAGAATTATTGATTATAAGAGCCGAGATACTCGGCTCAATGAACGTTTACATTAGTTGTAACTTTCTAAAATAGATAAATGTTTGCATTTGTTTAGCGAATGCTATGGAGTAAAAATGAAACCACAATTAACTATTAATCAATATCAAAGGACTGTTCATAGCGTTGGAGTTATGATGTTGCATCTTGAATGGTGCACTAAATATCGATATAAGATGTTTAGAAAAACTAAATATAAAAATTTATTAACAGCATGCATTCGAAGATCAGCTTCGAGACACAACATAAAAATTATTGAACTTGATGTTCAGCCAGAACATATTCATTGTGTTGTGGAAGTTAATTTTACAATGTCTGCATTAAAAACATTACAAATTTTGAAAGGAGGCTCTTCAAAATTATTTTTTGAATTCAATGAAAAAGCAAGACTTAGATACCCTAAAGGGCATTTATGGAGTAGGGGAAAATTCGCTTCAAGTGTGGGTTTTGTTCAACTGGATGTTGTTAAGGAATATGTAAAAAATCAATCAACTCATCACAATACTAAATTTATTTGAGCTTACTTCATGGAAACCGCACCTTTTAAGGTGCGGAGGATGTCATAC
>JAHIHG010000042.1 GCA_018898425.1 Nanobdellota archaeon
AAAGATAATGGGTGGATTAAGGTCTGAGAAAGGTGCTGAAACATTGGAAGTTATTTCAACAATGATTGCCACTTGGAAAAAACAAAGTAAGCCTTTATTAGAAACTATGAAGATTTATGTATGAGTGTTACCAGGTACAATTTTCCAAAACATTAATAAATGTATCAGGAATATGATTAATATGAAACAAAAGGGGAATGCAAAAGGTCAGTTTTATTTACTTGCAGCAGTTATACTTGTTTCAATGATTGTTGGATTTATTGCAATCTCAAATTATTCCAAGCAAAGCAGTTCAATTAAACTTTATGATTTGGGAAAAGAACTGGAAATTGAAAGTGTGAGGGTTTTGGATTATGGGGTTTATAATACATTTGATGAAGTGCGAATGGCAAATCTTTTGCAAGGATTTATAGAATTATATTCTGATTATGGCGGAGAGGTTGAAAAAATAATTTTTATTTTTGGAAATACAAATAATATCACAGTCATGGGGTATCAGGATTTGCAAGATGAAACAATTTTAGTGGAAATAGGCGAAATATCAGCTTCATTAGTACTAAACCAAGGACAAACATCATCTGAAACTTATGAATTAAGCGGAAGTTCAACAGTAATAATTGTTGTTAATGGAGTAGAATATAAATTTGAATTAAATCCAGGAGAAAACTTTTATTTCATAATTGCGCAGGAAATTGAAGGAGAAGAATATGTTGTTGTTGGAGGTGGGGGAAAATATAAAGAAAAATAAAAAATAAATTAAATAATATGAAAAACAAAAATTTTAATTTGAAAAATAAAAAAGCAATAAGTATCATGATTGGTTATGTTTTATTAATAACATCTGCAATAGTAATCAGTGGCATTGTTTATCAATGGATGAAAACATATGTTCCAAAAGAGGGCATAAATTGTCCAGACGGAGTTTCAGTCTATATAGATGAGGTTAAATGTGAAGAAATTGTATATAATAGTTTTCTATTAAATTTAACATTAAAAAATAATGGAAGATTTAATATTGCAGGATATTTTATACATGCGACAAACAGCTCAGAACAAGAACTTGCCACAATTGATTTGTCAGGATATACTCCTGATGGTGCTGATAAGGGGGGTTCTGTGATATTTGGTGTTAAAAATTTTTTAAATCCAGGAGAAAAAAGAAAAAATATTTTTGATATAACTCTCCCGATTAATTCAATTAATTCAGTGGAAATAATTCCCTTAAGATTCCAGTCAATTGAAAATAAAGAAAGGCTTGTAAGTTGTCAGAATGCAAAAATAAGAGAAGAAATAACATGCAGTTAAAATTGCTAGCAGGAAATTTTATTAACAGAAAATTTAAAAAGCGAAATTACTCAGTAATAATATGAATAAAAAGAGGTTGAAAAATAAAGGTGTATCTCCTGTTATTGCCACAGTTTTGCTGGTTGCAATGGTGGTGATAATTGCACTAATTATTTTTTTATGGTTTAGGGGAATAACCAAAGAAGCAGTAACAAAATTTGGAGGAACAAATATAGAACTTGTTTGCAATGATATAAGTTTTGATGCAAGTTATTCAAATAATATATTATATATAATAAATAATGGGAATGTTCCTATTTTCGGAATTAATTTAAAAACTGAATGGGAGGGTGGACATGAAATGCTATATTTAAATGAAATAATAACTAGCTGGCCAAATTCTGGGTTAAACCAGGGAGGTTCATTTTCAGAAAATATAGGCTTGGATAAAGAAATAAATAAAATTACATTAATACCTATTTTAATGGGAGACTCAAAAGATGGTGAAAAAACATTTATGTGTAATGAAAAACAGCATGGATATGAAATTTTTATTGAATAAATCAAACACAAAAGCTATTTCAGCTGTTATTGCAACAGTTATTTTAATTGCATTAACAGTTGCAGTAATTTCAATTGTATGGGTGGTTGTAAATAATTTAGTTACAACTGAACTTGAAGGAGCCCAGTCATGTTATGGAGTTTTTGACAAAGTTACAATAAATAATCGGTATACATGCTATGATTCTTCTGATCCTTCTTCAGATAAGTTTCAATTTTCAATAAGTATTGGGGATATTCCGGTAGATGAGGTTCTTGTTTCAATCTCAGGGGAAGGACAAAGTAAAAGCTTTAAAATAACAAATAATGCGACAACTATTGAAAATGTTGAAAATTATCCAGCTGGGACCTTGCAGATAAAACTTCCTGGAATAAACAGCGGACTTACATATATTTATGATTTAACTGCAGGAGGATTTTCAACTTCTCCGGATAAAATCGAAATTGCTCCTATTGTGAATAAAAAACAATGCGGGGTTTCAGATTCTTTATCTGACATAGAAAATTGTTTATTATTAAGTTAAATTTAAAAGAAAAATATTATAAACTAATTTTAACTTATTTTATTATAGAAAAAAGGGTGAAAAAAGATTGACTAAAAACAAAAATGCACAAGTTTGGATTGAAACAGTTATTTATACTTTAATTGCATTTGTTATGATTGGTTTGGTTCTTACATATGCTAAACCAAAAATAGAAGAAATTCAAGACAAGGCAATTATTGAGCAATCTTTAGAAATAGTTGAAAACATGCATGCAATTATATTATCTATTGTCCAGGGAGGAGCAGGCAATACCAGATTAATTGAAATAAGTCTTAAAAAAGGCGCATTAAAGATCGATGGCGAGAATAACAAAATTGTATTTGAACTTGAAAGCACTTATGCATATAGCCAACCAGGGGAAACAATTAATTATGGAGATATAGAAATAACTACAAAAGAAAAAGGAGGAATTAATTTAATATCCTTGACAAAAGATTATGATGAAGATTATAATATTAAATATGGTGGGGAGAATATCTTAAAAACACTGAGTAAAGCTTCAACACCTTACAAAATATATTTATCAAATAAAGGAGAAGAGGATGGCAGAATAGTCGTGGATATAGAAATATTATAAAATGGATAAAGAAAAAATTGATATTCAAAATTATAAAAAAATAGAAATAGATTTTTCTCCAGTTATTCCTGAATTAAAAAAAATAAATGACAAAACACAGATAGATGTCAGATACTGCCTTATTTCTCCTTTTGCATATGCACATATTTATTGGGATCCTAAAATTTATGAATTAGTTTATGAGATTGAAGAACCAATACTTAACAAAGAAGAAGAAGAATATAAAGAGCAATTAATTTCTGCCATGAGAAATATTATTAATTATGAAAGCATTGTTGAAAAAAATCAAGCAGAATTATTAAAATATATTGAAAATAGATTAAAAATTTTAGCAGTTGAATTAGGCATAAATTTTTCTTATGAAAGCTATAAAAAAATATTTTATTATCTTTGCAGGGATTTTATGGGATTTAATGAAACAGAGCCATTATTAAGAGATTATTTTGTAGAAGATATTGAATGCAATGGCATTGGCACTCCTGTTTATATTGTTCACAGGGTTTATAGAAACTTAAAAACAAATTTAATTTTTAAAAATATTATTCCTCTTGAAAGTTTTGTGGAAAAACTTGCCCAGAGATGCGGCAAGTATATTTCATATGCCCAGCCTATTTTAGACGGAAGCCTTCCTGATGGAAGCAGGGTTAATGCTACTTATACAAAAGACATTGCAAGCAAGGGTCCAACTTTTACAATAAGGAAATTCACAAAAACTCCCTGGACTCCTCCTCAATTAATAGCATTTAAAACACTAAGCCCGGAAATGCTGGCATATCTTTGGTTATTGGTGCAGTATAAAATGAATATTTTAATTACAGGAGGAACAGCGTCAGGTAAAACAACTTTGCTAAATGCAATGGCTTTTTTTATCCCTCCAGAATCAAGAGTAGTAAGTATTGAAGATAGTGTAACAGGAGATTCAAAACTCATAATCAAAGAAAATGAAAAAGTAAAGAATATTACAATTAAAGAATTCGTAGATAAAAAAATAAATGCCGAGGTAATGAGTCTTGATAAAAATGGAAAAATAATTTTTACCATGCCTTCAAATTATATTAAACACACTGTTAAAAAAGATATATATGAGGTTTTAACTGCAACAGGAAGAAAAATAAAAGTAACACAGGATCACTCTCTTTTTTCATTGGGAGAAAAAGGACTAAAAAACATAAAACCGACTGAATTAGAACAGGGAAAATCTTTTATTGCTGTTCCAAGAACTCTTCCTATTAAAGGAACTAAAATAAATGAAATAAACTTGATGGAAAATCTCCTGGTTTTTGAAAATGATTTTTTGCAAGGAGAATCTCTTAAAAGCTTGTTTGAGAAATACAACAAAGATGATTTGGGCGTGGCTAAAGAAAGATATAGATGGTGGAAGAAAAATAATCTTATAAAAATCAAAGAATTTATGAAATTAAATGTAAATTTCTCTTATGAAGAATTAAAAAATTTAAGAATAAAAAGCAGAAATACTTCTTCTATTCCTGTAATTTTCAAAATTGAGAAGGAATTTTTGGAGTTTTGCGGGTTATGGCTTGGAGATGGAAGTTATGATAATAGAAATAAAAATGTAGTGATTATTTCAAATCAGGATAAAGAATGCAGGGATGTATTTAAAATAATTGCAAAATACCTTGAGTCTAATTATTCTGCTATGAATGATGGAAATGTTTCACTAAGACTGCACAGCACTGTTTTTTATAAATTAATGAAAAATGTTTTAAAATTTGACGGATATTCAAATACTAAAAAAATTCCTGATTTTATTTTTAATTTATCAAATGAACAGATTAAGCATTTTATAAGGGGATATTTTAGTGCAGACGGTACAGTAAAAACAAATGAAATTAGCTGTTCATCGCAGAGTTATTCTCTTCTTGAAGATTTGCAAACATTATTTTTAAGATTAAATATAATTTCAAGGATAAACGATTTTGCAAGAAAAGACAAATGCATTAACATGTCTGTTTCTTCTTCTGAAAATATTGAAAAATTCAAGGAAATAGGTTTTTTGCAGGACAGAAAAAATTTAAAAATGAATTTGTTGAATAAAAAAGCACACCATACATGTTCTGATGTAATCCCATTAAGCACAGCAAAAATGCATGAATTAAATGAAATATCTGAAACAAAACTGTCTTATCCATATTTGAAGGGGATGCAAAATATTGGAAGAAATTATATGCAAAAAATTGCTCCAGTTAATTCAGAATTTAATGATTTATCTCATTCAGATATTTTATGGGATATGGTAAAAAGTGTGAAAAAAGTTAGTTCTAAAGAAATAGAGGTATTTGATTTAAGTATACCAAAACATGAAAAATTTTTATGCAATAATATTTTTGTTCATAATACAAGAGAATTAAATTTGCCAAGAGAAAACTGGCTTCCGAGTGTTGTGAGGGGGGCAACAGGCTTGGGCAATGTAGGGGAGGTGGATTTATTTACCTTGCTAAGAAGTTCATTCAGGCAAAACCCCGATTATGTGATTGTGGGTGAAGTCAGGGGTAAAGAAGCTTATGTTTTATTCCAGGGCATGGCTTCGGGGCACTCATCAATAAGCACAATTCATGCTGATTCAGTAGATACTGTTATAAAAAGATTAGAAACCCCCCCAATAGAATTATCTCCCACACTGTTAAATGTCCTTGATTGTGTCTGCATTATGACTCATGCTATTGTAAAGAAACAGGAAACAAGAAAACTTAAAGAAATTGTGGAATTAATAAATGTGACTAATGAGGGAATTGCCCTGACAAATACACCCTATATGTGGAATCCGGCAGATGATGAATTTTATTTTAAAAAAAATAGCAAGATTTTTGAAAAAATTGCAAAAAGATATGGAATGAATGTTGGGGAATTAAACATGGAATTCAGAAAAAGAGTTCAATTATTATATAACCTCTACAGGCAAAAAGTTTTTGGATTTGAAGAAGTTCAGGATATTATTAACCAGTATTACAAAAAACCAGAAGAGGTTTTAAGAAAGTTTGGGGTTCAGTGAGGATAAATAATTATTTTTATTGAGGAAAAATAATATAAAGGTAGAAATTTTAAATAATAAATAAAAGAGGATATAATATGGATGAACAAATAAATAATTCTAATAATAATACAATTAAACTAATTTTAATAATTTTTGGAATAATTCTTGTCATTGGTGTTATTACAGGAACGTGGATTTATTTTTCTAAACAATCAATTGGCGAATGCGGTGATGGAGTTTGTGAAGAAGGAGAAAATGAAGAGAATTGTGCAGAGGATTGCGAAGAATTAATAGCTTCTTGTGGCAATGGTATTTGTGAAATGGGAGAAAATATAGAAAACTGTCAGCAGGATTGTTTTGTTACAGGATTTAATGGGGACAATTTTGGAGGAGATTTATTATGGTATGGAGTAGGTGAATGGAGAACAACTCCAGAAACA
>JAHIHG010000043.1 GCA_018898425.1 Nanobdellota archaeon
AATATAATGAAAGAAATTAAAGAAGCAGTAAAACAATATAGGATTAATAATATATTATTTTATGATGATTGTTTTTCAATTGACCCTAATCGTGTATTTGAATTTTGTCATCATATGAAGAAACTTATTGCAAAAACTCCTAGAGGTATTAAATGGGGGTGTCAATTAATTGTAAATACAGTGAATAAACCACTTTTAACAACCCTAAAAAATGCTGGATGCACTACTGTAAGTTTTGGTTTTGAAAGTTTTAGCCCAGAGGTTCTTAAAAGTATGCAAAAACCAATAACTCCCCAGCAGATTGACAATGCATATCATTATACTAAGGAGCTTAAAATGGGCCTTCAGGCTAATTTTATCTTTGGAGATATTGCCGAGACTAAAAAAACAGCTTATGAAACTCTCAATCATTGGAAAAAAAATTATGGAGGCCAAGTTAGAATGGGCTTTATCCAACCCTATCCTGGAAGTAAAATTTATGAACATTGTTTACAAAAAGGAATAATTAAAGATAAGCTTTATTTTATAAACAACCAAATGCGCAATACATGGTTTAATATGACTAATTCAATGAGCAACAAGGAGATTACTCAACTAAAAAGAGACATACTTCTTGCTTCAGTAAAATATGATAAATTTGTTACACCTCTTTCATCTAAAAAGATAAATCATGATAAATATGCCTTTAAAATTAAATGCCCTTACTGTAAAAAAGTAATTGAATACAAAAACTTTAATTTTAATAGAAAATATTTTTGGTTTTTTATGGTAAGTATACTTTGTAGAAATTGTGGCATGCGTTTTAACATAGTAAGTTATTTAAGAAAATTAATATGTAATCAACATTATTTAAAATTAAAACTTTTTATTAATTCTTTTAAAAAGAATTATAACAATCAAATATAAAATGAAAATTAGCATATTAGGAAAAATTCACAGAATTTTATTAGGCAAATATTATCCAAGATCAAGTCGTTTTATACATTTAATGAAAGGAAAAATTAAATGGATATTTCCTGCATTTGGTTTTCTTTTAAAAAATCATTCTAAAAAAGAAAAGCGTATTTTCCTTATATGGGATTTTCAAACATCTCCCTATTCTATTGGGGACTTAATGACCCTTCATGTAATGGCACAGATTTTACGTTTAACTAAAAAAATAAATAAAGTAGATATTTGTTTTGTTTATAATCCAAAAAATCCTGCACGTGATGATGCTCAGGGAATAACCCCAGATAATTTTTATACTTATTTTCCTCAACTTGTTTCAATAGCATATTTAAATCCCCATATAGGAAATTTTTTTATTTTTGATTCCCATAATGATTTAGAAAATTTTATTTCTAATAACATTGAAAGATATTATATCTGGCCTAATTTCAAACAATATATTTCAAAACAATATGCATTTTTAGACCTCTTTGATTTTATACAGAAATTTTATATTGACAATGGTTTTATACCTCATTTAGATTATCGGCCTAACTCATTAAACTGGGCTTATTCTTTTTATAAAAAAAATGTTTTTCCTAAATTCCCAATAGTAATGCATTTAAGAAATAATCCTGCTGATAAAAATTATAGAAATGCAAAATTAAATGAATGGCTTAAATTTTTAAAAAAAGCCAATAAAAAATTTTCAAATATCAAATTTATATTAATTGGAGCTAAAGGAGAGATTGATAATCGGTTTAGACATTTACCTAATGTCATTATAGCAAAAGATTATAAAACAACAGTTGAACAAGATTTAATCTTAGCAGCAACTTCTTCAATGTATATTGGGAGTGCTTCAGGACCTAATTCAGTAGTATTATTTAGCAAAAAACCTTATAATTTTTTTAGCCATAGAAATGATGGGGGGACAGTACCATTCAATAATAGACATTATTCTTTTGCAACTGAAAATCAAATACTAAACTGGAAACCAGAAACAGAAAAAGATATCATGGAACAATTTTCTGATGCTTTTTCAAAAATTGACAAAAATAAATGGAAAAAAGAAATAGAAAAAACTGCATCTAATAAAAAGGCATTTGATTCAAAATTAAAATGGGCAGAATAATTTAATTATTTTTTATTAAGTTTA